>NZ_CEEDOX010000003.1:0-324608 GCF_979256535.1 Methylobacterium sp. AC690
CGTTAAACGCACCAGCGCCCATGGTACTGTGTCTCAAGACACGGGAGAGTCGGTCGCCGCCAGACCTGCACAGAACACGTGACGCTCACACCGAGCCATTCCCTCAAACGATCCAAGGTGGCGCGGGGTGGAGCAGCCCGGTAGCTCGTCAGGCTCATAACCTGAAGGTCACAGGTTCAAATCCTGTCCCCGCAACCAAACCCAAACGCCGAGAGGCCCGCCGCGCAACACACGCGACGGGCCGCTCGGCGTTCTAGGCCTATACAAACAAAAGCCCGCCCCGGTGAAAACCATGGTGGGCTTTTCGGCGTTCAATGGCCTCACACGGCTACCGCAACCAAGACGTGAAAAAGTAGATCAACAGGATGATGGGGATCGGGATACCGATCAGCCAAAGCAATCCGCCCTTCAACATCGACTGGTTCCTCCCTCACGATCTGTTGTTCATCAACGGCGTCGAGAGGAAAGCGGTTCCGCCTACAGCGTTTCGCGCTGAGGCTTGCCATTGCGCTCGTAATAGTACGGGATGGTCCGGTAGGGCGCGAAGCCTCCCTGGGCCTGCGCCTCAAGGTCGTCGAGGACGACCCGGGTAATCCGAGGCAGATCGAGAGCGCGCGCCTCTGCGAAGCTCACCCAGACGAGTTCCACCAGTTCCGCGTCGGGCGAGACGACGCCAGGGATCTCGTCGGCGATGGCAGTCCGGTCCGCCGCGAAGAAGCGGGTGTCGAACCGGCGCGGGCGGCCCGGCGGGGTGATCGCTCGGGCGACGAAGTGCAGGGCCTCGAGATCCGGAAGGATGGCGGCCTCGCGAAAGGCGCTCCAGGTGCCGGCCGGGGCGGTATCCGGGGGGCCGTAATCGCGGGTTCCGAGCAGGAGGCCGGTCTCCTCGTAGGTCTCGCGGATCGCCGCGAGGGCGAGCACGCGCCCGAGGCCTTCACCCCCCCGTGCGACCTTCACCGCCAGGGCGTCGTTGCAGCGCGCCGGCAGCGCGCCGGCCACCGGCATGTGCCGGTCGCCCGGTTCGATCCGGCCTCCGGGAAAGACGAACTTGCCGGGCATGAAGGCGAGGCTGGCATGCCGGCGCCCCATCAGAATCCGAAGTGCACGCTTGCTCCGGTCGAGCAGGATCAGGGTCGCGGCGTTGCGTGGTCTCAGGGCCGCCTTGCGGGCTGATGCCTCAGGCGGGACCGAATCCGGCCGCTCGGTCGGCGGCACGCCCGTCGGCTGGTCCATGCGGCCTCTCCTCGCCCTGCGGCCCCGTCGCCGCGCCCGGCACCGGTAGCGTGGCGAAGCCGTGCATGCCAAGCGCATATTGCAGCCCCACCACTGCGCCCTTCACCGGCTGCAGCAGCCCCAGCGATCCGAGCAGGGTGACGAGGGGCCAGAAGGTCAGCTGAAACCAGAGGGGCACGTCGTAATTCATCTCGGTCTCGAGGAGGAAGTACCCGACGATGTGACCGACGATGAAGATGACGATGTAGGGCGGCAGGTCGTCGGCCCGGTGATGCGACAGTTCAAGGCTGCAGACGTCGCAATGCGGCCGGACCTTGAGGAATTTTCCGAAGATGCGGCCCGCGCCACAATGGGGGCAGCGGCCGAGGAAGCCGCGTCCCAACGCACGCAGGAGCGGGGTGCGTTCGGCCTGGGCCGGCTCGACGGTATCGGTCATCTCGACTCCTCGCATGGCGCTCAGCCTAGACCCTTCGCCTCAGCGACGCGAGCCGCGGTGGCGCGACCCGGTATTGCGGATGCCGGCCGGCCGGCCAGGAGCGCCGGGCTTGCGAACCGAGCGGTTCGGCCCGGGGCGCGTTCCGCGTTCCGGCCGTGCCTGTCCCTCCGACAGCAATTCGAAGCGCAGTGCTCCGGCGACCGCGGCCGCCTCCACCAGGCGGACCTCGACCCGGTCGCCCAGCCGATGGGTCTCGCCCGAGCGCTCACCCACCAGGGCATGCTTGGCCTCGTCGTGCCGGTAATAGTCGGCCCCGATGGTGGAGATCGGCACGAAGCCATCGGCCCCGGTCTCATCGAGCTTGATGAACAGCCCGGAGCGGGTGACGCCGGAGATCTGCCCGGTGAAGGTCGCGCCGACCCGGTCGGCGAGGTGATGGGCGATGAGGCGGTCGATGGTCTCCCGCTCGGCTGCCATGGCGCGGCGCTCGGCCGCCGAGATCTGCTCTCCGATCTGGTCGAGGGCCGCCACGGACATCTCCGAGGACAGGCCGTCCGAGCCGAGGCGGCACGCGGTGATCAGGGCCCGGTGCACGATGAGGTCGGCGTAGCGCCGGATCGGCGAGGTGAAGTGCGCGTAGCGCCGGAGGTTGAGCCCGAAATGGCCGAGATTCTGCGCGGCGTAGACCGCCTGCGCCTGGGAGCGCAGCACGACCTCGTTGATGAAGATGGCGTGCTCGGTCTCGGCCACGGTGGCGAGGATGCGGTTGAACAGGGCGGGTCGCAGGATGCCCTCCTTCGGCAGCTTGATGCCGATGGAGGCGAGGACCTCGCCGAGCGCCCGCATTTTCTCCAGGGCCGGCTCGTCGTGCACCCGGTAGATCAGGGGTTGGCGCGCCTGCTCCAGGGTCTCGGCCGCCGCGACGTTGGCCTGGATCATGAACTCCTCGATGAGCCGGTGCGCGTCGAGGCGGGCCGGGACCACCACGCGATCGACCGCCCCGTCCGCCGTGAGCAGCACCTTGCGCTCCGGCAGGTCGAGCGCCAGCGGTCCGCGGGCGTCGCGGGCCCGGCGCAGAGCCTCGTAGGCAGCCCAGAGCGGACGCAGCACGGGCTCGAGCAGAGAGGCGGTGGTCTCGTCGGCGAAGCCGTCGATGGCGGCCTGGGCCTGGGCGTAGCTGAGCTTGGCCCGGGAGCGCATCATCACCCGGTGGAAACTGTGCCGGCGCTTGGCGCCCTCGGCATCGATCACGATGCGGACGGCCAGGGCCGGCCGGTCCTCGGCCTCGCGCAGGGAGCAGAGGTCGTTGGAGATGCGCTCCGGCAGCATCGGCACGACCCGGTCGGGGAAGTAGACCGAGTTGCCCCGCAGGAGCGCCTCGCGGTCGAGGGCCGAACCCGGGCGCACGTAGGCGGCGACGTCGGCGATGGCCACGGTGACGACGAACCCGCCCGGATTGGCCGGGTCGGGATCGGGGTTCGCCATCACGGCGTCGTCGTGATCCTTGGCATCCGGCGGGTCGATGGTCAGGAGCGGCACCTCGCGCCAGTCCTCGCGTCCGTCGAGGCCCACCGGCACCACGGCGTCGGCTTCCGCCAGGGTGGCAGCGGCGAAGACATGGGGGATGTGGTGGAGATGCAGGGCGATCAGGCTGATCGCCTTCTCCGAGCCGAGGGAGCCCAGGCGCTCGCGCACCCGGCCCTGGGGCAGGCCCAAGCGGCTCTCGCGCTGAAGGGTGACGCTGACGAGGTCGCCGTCGCGGGCGTCCCCCTCCTCGCCGGCGGGAATCGCGACCTCCCGGCCCTGCGCCCGCTTCTCGACGGGGATGATCCGTCCGCCCTGGGGGCCGGCGCGGAAGATGCCGATGATGTCGGACTTGTTCTTGCCCAGCACCTTGATGACGCGGCCGGTGTAGCGGCCCGGCTCGCCGGCACTGGCCTCGACCCGCATGAGCACGCGGTCGCCGATGCCCGGCGCCGGCTGGCCCGGGCGCTTCCCGCCGCGGGGCGTGGCGACGGTGATCTTCGGGGCAGCGCCGTTGCCGATATCCCACTCGGCGGGACTTGCCAGGAACTCACCGTCGCGGTCCCGGGCGGTGATGTCGGCGAGCACCACGGGCGGCAGGCGGCCGGAGGGTGCGAGGCCGCCGCGACCGCGGGCGATGGCGCCGTCCTCCTCGATCTCCTTCAGGATGCGCTTGAGGCCGATCCGGTCGGCACCCTTGATGTTGAAGGCCGAAGCGATCTCGCGCTTGCCGACCTTCTCGGTGGAGGCGGCGATGAAGGCGAGGATCTGCTCGCGGGAGGGAAGGCCGGCGGCGCCGGGATTGGGATTGATGCGTTTTGCCAAGGGATCCGGCTCGCTGCGCGGGCGCGAAGCCGTACGCGAAGAGGACGTGTCTCGCCGGGGGCGGGAGCGCGACCCGACGACAGGTCCTTAACATGGGCGCTGGACCCCGCCCCGGCAACGGCGTGGGCCCGGCCCTCAACATGGTTCAGCCGGTGGCGGCGGACTTCCGCAGGCGCTCGACCGCCGCATCGACGTCGAAGCCGGGCGCGGTGAGTTCGGCCAGGGTGAACGGACAGAGCGCTGGGAAGCCGAACTCCACCTGCGACTCGGCCGCACGATACTCGGGCGCCTCGGCCTCCCTGACCGCCAGGGTCCAGAAGCCCTCGACATTCAAGCCTGCGAGCTTGGCCGGTTCGGCGGCCAAACCCGCCTGACCCTGCCGGGCGGCTTCGCGCCAGAGGGCGCTCGCCCGGTCGTCCGACATCAGGGCGGCTCGCACGAGGTTGGCGAGGAGCGTACGAAGTTCCGTGGTGGTCTCGGACATGAGGGGCACTCGGCATGAGGAAATCGACCCGGACCCTGGGGCAAGGCTCGCGCCAGACCGGGTCCCGACGCGCCTCAGTAGGGCGTTCCCTTCGCCCGCCGGGCTTGCAGGGCCTCGGCGTACCAGACCAATTCGTCGAGGAAGCGCTTCGCCGCCTTCGGCAGCCAGTCGTCCTGGGCCGCACCGGCCTCGTCCAGGACCTTGCCGATGCGCGGGATCGGCAGGAGCGAGGGGATGCTCGAAGCGCCGAGCTCGGCCATCATCGCCCGGAGCTGCATCGCCGCGCGCACGCCGCCGTACTGGCCGGCCGAGTAGCAGACGATGCCGGAGGGCCGCCAGGAATACTCCTCCAGGAAATGGTCGAGGGTGTTCGACAGGGCGGGCGGGATCGCGTGGTTGTACTCGGCCGAGACGACCAGGAAGGCGTCCGCGCGCCGGTACAGGGTGGCCAGATCCTCGAGGACGGCCGGCGCCTCGCCCTTGGGGTATTCCTTGTACATCCGGTCGAGGAGCGGGAGCTTCAGCACCGCCGGGTCCACCAGCGGCGCCTCGAGGCCGCGGCTCTCCAGTTCGCGGATGACGAAGCGGGCGGCGCGCAGGCCCTGCCGGTCGGAGCGGACGGAGCCGAGAATGACGGGGACGACGAGGGACATGGGATGACCTCCGGGGGATGCCGTCCCTGGATACGCCCGGGTGGCGGCGGCCACCAAGCCCGCCGCCCGGACAGCCCTGTCGTCAGAACCGCGTCGTCAGCCGCGTGAGCCAGTCCGGGGAGGCGTCGACGAGGAGTGTTTCCAGCGCCTTGTCGGCGCCGAGCACGATCGCGAGCCCCGTCACCACGAGGATGAGGCCGAGGGCGACCTTGAGGCCCTTGCCGAGGCTCATCATCCGGTCGCGCCAACCCACCAGGGTGGCGCGGGACAGGGTGCCCAGGACGCAAAGGGGAAGGGCGGCCCCGAGGCCGAACAGGAACATGGTGAGGGCGACGGCGCCGAGGTCGTGTCCCTGGGAGGCCAGGAGCGAGGCAGCCCCGAGGGTCGGCCCGACGCACGGGCTCCAGACCGCGCCCAGGAGAAGGCCGACGCCGAACTGTCCCGAGAGGCCGGTGGTCGAGAGCCCGCCGAAGCGCGTCTCGGTCCAGTTGCTCAGCGGACCGGCGGCGACCGCGAGACGCGTCTGTGCCGCCGGGAGCATCAGCACCAGGCCGAGCAGGATCATCAGGATGGCGGCGCCCGTCCGGAAGATCCCGGTGTCGAGCCCGAGGCCGAAGCCGATCGTGGCCACGAACAGGCCGATCGCCACGAACGAAAGGGCCAGGCCCCCGGCGAGCGCCAGGGGCCCGAAGCGGTGCTCGGAGGCTGCGGCACCGAGGACCAGCGGCAGCAGCGGCAGCACGCAAGGCGAGAGCACCGACAGCAGGCCGGCGAGGAAGGCCAGTCCCAGGCTGGTGCCCACCGCGGCGTCCTAGAGCGTCTTCTCGACGAGACCCTCGATCCACTCGGGCTGGGTCTCGCCCACCGAGCGGCCGGTCTCGGTCTCGCCCTTGAAGGCGATCAGGGTGCTCTGCATGCGGGCATTGAACTGCCGCAGCACGTCCTTCCGGGTGTCGAAATCGACATCGAAGATGACGAGGTCCTTGAACCGGGGCTGCTCGGCGAGCGTGGCCAGGATCGGCTTCTGGGTCTTGCAGATCGGGCACCAGGGCGCGCTGACCTCGACGAGGATCGGCTTGCCCGCTTTCTGCGCGGCCGCGAAGGCCTCGGGCGTGAACGGCACCGGTTCGGCGGCCGCGGCCGGTCCCGCCAGGGCGAGGGGTGCGAGCGCCAGCAGGGCGAGAAGCGAGCGGCGGTACAGCATGGAAGGCTTAGCCTCGGCTTGGAGTGAATCGGGCCTCAGGGCCCTGCGCCGTCCTTGGCGCGTCGCGTCCAGATTTCGTCGGGGTGGATCGCCGCCGTGTCGTGCCGGTCCTGCCAGTCCTCGATCCCCTCCGGATACCAATGCACGTTGCGGTAGCCGAGATGGACGAGGCGCTTGCCGAGGTTCCAGCTGCCCCAGCAATCCGGGTGGCAGTAGGTCACGATCGCCCGGCCGCGGTCTCCCTGCGTCAGGGCCGCGATCCGTGCGGCGAGGGCGACCTGCTCGGGCGCCGAGAGGGTCCCCGATCCCGCCCCCGGCAGCCAGGTGCTCTCCGGGATCGCCCGGTGGATCGGCCGCCACAGGCGTCCGGCCGGCGGGTTCGGCGGCGTCGGGTCGGCCTCCGACACATCGATCAGCACGGCCGGCCCGGCCGCCAGGAGGGCGTCGAGCCGAGGCCCGTCCAGCACCGTGGCACCCGCGAGGGACTTGGGGGTGTAGCCCTGGAGCGCGCCCTCCCACAGGCCGGCGGGTTCGGGCACGTCGACCGGCGAATCCGCCGGGGCCGCCGCGGTCAGAACCGTGGCCGCCAGGCAAGCGACGAGGCAAGCGACCGAGAAAGCCGCCGCGGCGCGGCGGAGGCGCTCAGTTGCTGGCGACCGGTGCATCGAAGCTGTGCTCCCAGCGTCCGCCCTGGTTATCCTGCGTCACCACCGTGATCGGGCCCTTGCCCTCCGGCAGCATGGCGAAGTTGATCACCGGATTGGCCGAGATCGAGATATCGCCCTCCATCACGAAGACGTTCTTGCTGCCGTAGGTGACGCTGATCCGGTTGATGTAGCGCGCGGGCGTGTACTCGCGGCTGACCTGGTTCATCTGCAGGCCGGTGAAGTTCGGATGGCGGATCATCAGGGTCGCGGCGATGGGTTTGCCCGGGGCCGCATCGGCGAATTTCAGGCGCATGTCGCCCATGCCCTTCATCGCCTCCTCGTCGGTCATGCCCATGGGCGCCGAGCAGCCGCCGGAGGCCTTCACGAACTGGGTGGTCTGCACCAGCGCCCCGTCCTTGGTCTCCGCGACCGCGTGGACGTTGGTGTAGGTGTTGACCCGGATGCGCAGCTTCAGTTCCTCCGGATCGGCCGCGGGACCGAAGGTGAAGTGGGCGGCGAGGGGCGCCGGGTTGTCGTCGATGACGAGGTAGAGGCCCTTGATCCGATCCTTGTCGGCGATCGTCATGGTCAGGGGCACGAGGGAGGCGTCGTTGGCCCGGTCCGGCAGGTCCATCCGCACCAGTGGCTTGGCGGTCTCCACCGGACGATCTCCGAAGATCGATTGCTGCAGTTCCTTCCAGCGCGCGTCGCGCTCGGCGGCATCGTCGCCCGCGGCGGCCCAGGTGGTACCGGGCACGGCCAGGGCCGCGAAGAACAGGCCGGCGCTCAGGGCAGCGGCGCGGTGGGACATCCGCATGGCGTTTCACTCCTCGCACGATCGTGCAGGCCTTGCCGCGGAAGCGGCGGTCTTTGCAGCCTGCTTACGCCAAGGCGCCGGGAAAGTCCGAGATCGGATCGCCGTACGCGGAGATATCTTGCGCAAGTTTGCGTGACGAGGCGCCCGGCGCGTCAGGGTTCGCGATAGGCCGAGCCCTCTGCAGCCGTCGCCGGCTTGGCGACGTAACGGCCCTGCTTCGGCACTGCAATGCGGTCGAAATCCTGCGCCAGCGCGTCGAGGGCGCGGCGCAGCTCCGGTCCCTGGAGCGGGCGCCCATGCCCGGTGACGGCTCGCTCCGGCTTCAGGGCGGCAAGGATCTCGACGGAGTGCCGTGCTGCCGCCCAGTCGGTGGTCAGGTACATGGGCGGGCCGTGCAGCTCGGGCGCCTGCGTCGCCACCGCGTAGGCGGATTCCTGCGCCGTGGTCACGAAGGCGTCGCCAGCGATCAGGGTTCGGTCGCCCTCGCGCCAGAGGGAGACATGGCCGGGCGCGTGCCCCGGCGTGTGGATCCAGCGCCAACCCGGCATCGGCGGCACGCTGCCATCCTCGGGCAGCAGGCGCAGGCGCTTCGAGACGTCCACCGGGCGCGTCGGATAGAGCGGGGCGATCCGTGCCATCAGGCCGCCGCCGACGCTTGGGTCGGGCGTCGGGTAGGCGGCCGAACCGTCGAGGTAGGGCCGCTCCAGGGCGTGTGCGTAGACCGGCACGTCCCAGGCCTCGGCCAGATCCTCCAGCACGCCCACATGGTCGAAATGGCCGTGGGTGAGGACGATGGCGGAGGGCCGCGCCCCGGTGCCGTACCGCGCGGCCGCGGCAGCCTCGATCCAGCGACGCGAGCCGGGGATCCCGGCATCGATCAGCACCCAGCCCCGGTCCCCGGCATCCGGCGGCCCGGCCAGAATCACGTTGACCAGGGCGAGGCGGCGATAGGCGAGATCCTCGGCGACGGGATGGGTGCCGCCGCCCGCGCCGTCGCGATCCTCGAAGTCGCGGTCCGTGATGACGGCCTCGCGCGAGACCGGAACCTGCTGTGCCATTGGTAGTCTCCCGGGGTCGTCTTCCGACGTGCTGTGCTCTTCCGACGTGGTTCGCTCCGCGGCTCGGCCCCTTAGGTCAGCCCCGGAGCAGATGCAGGCTGAAGCCACCCTCCGTGCCGGCCCAATGCCGCACCGGCGTCCAACCGTTCGCGGTCGCCAGGGCCGCGAAGGCCTCCGGCGTGTACTTGTGCGAGGTGTCGGTGCGGATGCTGTCGCCGGGCGCGAAGGCGAAATCGGTGCCGTCGAGCCGCGCGGTGGTGGCCTGCTGCGCCACGAGGTGCGCCTCGACGCGGAAGGGGGCGTCGCAGAGCCGGACGGCTTGGGCGAAGGCGTCGGTGTCGAATTCGGCGCCGAGCTCCCGGTTCATCCGCACCAGGATGTTGCGATGGAAGGCGTCCATCAGCCCGTCGGCACCGCCATAGGCGACCCGCAGGATGTCGGGGTCGACGGTGGGGTCGGCACCCACGAGGAAGAGGCAGTCGCCGAGGGCGTCCCGAGCCCGGGCCAGGAAAGCGCCGGCCTCCGCGGGCGTGAAGTTGCCGATGCTGGTGCCCGGGAAGAATCCGAGGACCGGCCCGCCCCCCGCCGGCAGGGGAAGGGTGAACGGCTTGGCGTAGTCGGCGCAGACCGCCTGCATGGCCACCCGCGGGTAGTCCGGAGCCAGCCGCCGGATCGCCTCGGCGAGATAGTCGCCGGAAATGTCCACGGCGATGTAGGCCGCGGGCCGATCAAGGGCATCCAGGAGGGTGCGGATCTTACGGCTGGCACCGCTGCCGAACTCCACCACGGTGGCCCCAGGCCCCACGTCCGCCGCCACCGCGAGAGCCACCTCCGGCAGCAGCGTCATCTCGCGCCGGGTCGGGTAATAGTCGCGGGTGTGACAGATCCGGTCGAACAGATCGGAGCCGATCGCGTCCCAGAGGTACTTGCCCGGCAGCGTCCGCGGCTCGGCCGAGAGCCCGGCCAGGGCATCGCGCAGGAACTCGGCACGTTGGGACTCGGCGCGGTCGGACTCGGCGCGGTCGCATTCGGCAGGCTGCCGCTCTATCACCATGCTCATGCGCGCGTTGCCGTGAGGATCACGAGGGCGATGCGCTCGACCCCGGCATAGGCCGGGTCCTCCAACTCCTCGCCGTAGGCGTCGGGATCGAACTCCCGGTACTCCCATGTGAGCCCCGCCGCCTCGCACAGGCCGCCGGCGGCTTGGCGGAACGGGTCCTCGCCGTCGACGATCGCCGCGCCGGTGAACAGCACGAGGCTGCCGCCC
Source organism: Methylobacterium sp. AC690 (assembly GCF_979256535.1). Classification (NCBI taxonomy): domain Bacteria; kingdom Pseudomonadati; phylum Pseudomonadota; class Alphaproteobacteria; order Hyphomicrobiales; family Methylobacteriaceae; genus Methylobacterium; species Methylobacterium sp. AC690. Next base: position 10,149 of record NZ_CEEDOX010000003.1, read on the forward strand.
GGGGCGAGGCGCTCGCGGGCCGCCTCGACGACGCGCAGCGAGAGCCCGGCGCCGAGGGGGCCGCCGCCGTGGCGATAGGCCCGTGCGCCGCGGTCGATCATGAAGGGCGGGTTCGAGACGATGAGGTCGAAGTCCCCTTGTACCGCCTGGAGCATGTCGCTCCGCTGCAGGTGGACGTTGCCGACCCCCGCCGCCGCGGCATTCACTTCGGCGGCACGCAGGGCGGCCGGGTTGATGTCGACCAGGCAGACCGCCGCCTCCGGTGCCCGCTTGGCGATGCAGATGCCGGCCGCGCCGGAGCCGCAGCCGATATCGACCGCACGCCGCACCGGTGTCGTCCGCTCGGCGAGGTGCGCGAGCACCCCCGAGACGAAGCGCAGGGTGTCGGGACCGAAGAACACCGCGTCGGCGGCGCTCGGCGGGTAGGCCGAGTGCAGGAAGAGCTCGCCATCCAGGCTGGAGAGCCGGACCGTCGGGCGCCATGCCGCGCCGTCTCGGGTCACGGCACCGGCCCGTTCGAGGGTGGCGAGGAGATCGGGCGGCAGGAGGTCGGGCGTGAAGGGCCGGCTCCAGCCGAGCACGTCGCGCAGGGTCTGCGCGCGTCGGTTCTCGGCCCGCGCGTTCACCCGGGCATGGGTGGCGGGGGTCACCGTGGTGAAGCCGTAGCCCGTCTCGCGCACCGCCCGCGTCAGGGCGAGCAGCGCCTCGGGCGCGACCTCGGGGAATGCGGGGGCGGCGCTGCGTGCTTCCATCCTCAGCCCTCCATGCCTTCGGCCACGAAGGCGCCGTTGCGCAGGGCGGCGATCACCTCGTCGCCGTCCCAGGCCGCCGGCTCGGCACGGCGCTGATACGGGCAGGTCCAATCGTCCGGCACCGCGCGACCGCTGAACTGGCGTGCGGCGGAGCGCTCGCCATGGTCGGCCAGCATCGGGTTCGCGGTTCCGGCCAGGGCGACGTCGCGGGCGACGATGCTGTCGCGCAGGCGTTCGTAGCGCCCCTCCGCCCGCAGGCGCTGGAACTGGTCGTGCAGGTTGAACACCAGGGCCGGGGCCGCGAAGCGGCGGGCGAGGCGGCTCGCCGCCGGATGCAGACCGACGATGAAGAAGCCTTCGCCCCCGAGGCTCACCGAGAAATGCGGGTCCTCCGGGTCGGCGGCGACGCGGGAATCATGCGGCTGGCCGAGCTGGCCGTCGCGGTCGGTGAGGGCCTGCACCCGCGTCCACAGGGCGGCCTCGAATCCTTCCTCCGAGTCCGGTGCCTCGCCGTCGAACAGCACCGCGAAGCTCTGGAACAGCTCCGGTGCCTGACGGTAGCGCCAGACGAAGGCCAGGAGGGCCGCGTAGATCCGGGCATCGTCGGCCGGGGTCCCGATGCCCCGGGCCACCACCAGGGTCATGCCCCCGCGCGACAGGGCCGATTTGGCGCCGACACAGGGAAAGGGGCGATGGCGAATGAAGTCCCGGAAGCGCTGAGCCAGGGGATGCGACGTGTCATCGGGAGGCAGAAGCATAGCAACTCGAAATCTCGACCATCATCATCGTGCTGCGATGCGTCGATGTCCGAATTCAGACACAAGCAAGACCAACCAAGTGCCTGACGAGGCGGTGATGGCGGCCTTGGCGATACGCCCGCAGCCTCAGATGAAGATCACCCGCGTGACCCGTGTTCCCTGCAAAACTGCCGCAGGACTGTGGATAACCACGCGTGTCGAGCGCGTCCTACCAGAGCGAGAATTCGGTGCCGAAATCCGTGCTCTTCAGCCGCTCACAGGTCTGCGGTTCCGCCTGGCAATTCGCCTTGGCCTTCAGCGTGAGGGTGCCGTCTGGACCTGTCTCGAAAGTCAGGAGCACCGGGGGCTCGTCGCCCTTGGTATAGACGAGGCTGACCTCGAAGCGGACGAAGTCGAAACGGTCACGGTCGGCGTACACGATGAGATCGCGCGAGACCGATTCGCCGGGATTCAGGTCGGAGGGTTCGCCCCCCGCTTCGGTGGCGCCGGCGAAGAGTCGGCCCTCGCGCAGGATCGCCTCACCGGGGCCCGTGAAGCCGTAGGCGCGCGCCGTGGTGGTGCGATCGGCGGGCGCGCGTTCGCCCGCTGGCGTGCCGCTGGGCGCCGCATCGAAGCGCACCCGCACCCCGGTGACGTTGTAGACGAGGCCGAGCACGCGTACGCCGGTCTGGCCGACGTTCTTGCGCGTCACGGTGGAGCGGATGGCCACGTGCCGGTCGCGCTCTCCTGCCCGAACGAGGCTCGTCGTCACCGAGACGGCGGGCGGCTCCAGGGCCGGCTTGATCCGGGCCTCATAGATGAAGGTGTAGACCGCCCAGGCGCCGGCGGCGAGGATCGCCAGGGTCTGCACCAGGGCATTGGAACGCTCCAGGCGGTCGCTCCGCTGGGCTCGGGGAGTCTGGTCGTCCCGCTGCATCTCGGTCCCGGTCTCCGCGTCGGGGCGGCAAGCGCGCCGGAGCCGCGAAGGTTCCGTGGGCCCGGTCCCTCCCGGACAACCGACGCCCGGACCGTTCGGCGCGGTATCGAGGCCGGCCCACGGAAACGCGAAACGCCGGAGCCCCTCGTGAGGCTCCGGCGTTGCGTCGTCGTCCGGTGAGCCGGGCGCGCGGCCCGGCACGCGCGCTCAGAGCGAGTAGTACATCGTGAACTCGACCGGGTGCGGGGTCATCTCGTAGCGCATGACCTCGGTCATCTTCAGCTCGATGAAGGAGTCGATCTGGTCGTCGGTGAAGACGTTGCCGGCCTTCAGGAACGCGCGGTCGCGGTCGAGGTTCTGCAGGGCTTCACGGAGCGAACCGCAGACGGTGGGGATCTTCTTCAGCTCGCGCGGGGGCAGGTCGTAGAGATCCTTGTCCATGGCCGCGCCCGGATCGATCTTGTTGATGATGCCGTCGAGGCCGGCCATCAGCAGGGCCGAGAAGGCGAGGTAGGGGTTCGCCATCGGGTCGGGGAAGCGGACCTCGACGCGCTTGGCCTTCGGGTTCGTCGTCCACGGAATGCGGCAGGAGGCCGAGCGGTTGCGCGCCGAGTAGGCGAGCAGCACGGGAGCCTCGTAGCCGGGCACCAGCCGCTTGTAGGAGTTGGTCGACGGGTTGGTGAAGGCGTTCAGCGCCTTGGCGTGCTTGATGATGCCGCCGATGTACCAGAGGCACTCCTGCGAAAGGTCGGCATACTTGTCGCCGGCGAAGAGCGGCTTGCCGTCTTTCCAGATCGACTGGTGCACGTGCATGCCCGAGCCGTTGTCGCCGTAGACCGGCTTGGGCATGAACGTCGCCGTCTTGCCGTAGCTCTGGGCGACCTGATGGATGCAGTACTTGTAGATCTGCATGTGGTCGGCGAGCAGCGTCAGGGTGTCGAACTTCATGCCCAGCTCGTGCTGAGCGGAGGCCACCTCGTGGTGGTGCTTCTCGACCTTCACGCCCATGGACTGCATGGCGGCCAGCATTTCGCCGCGCATGTCCTGCGCCGAATCCTGCGGCGGCACCGGGAAGTAGCCGCCCTTGGTGGCGACGCGGTGGCCGAGGTTGCCACCCTCGTAGTCGGTGAAGCCGTTGGTCGGCAGCTCGGTCGAGTCGAGCTGGAAGCCGGTGTGATACGGGTCGGAGCCGAACTTGACGTCGTCGAACACGAAGAATTCGGCCTCGGGGCCGACATAGATGGTGTCGCCGATGCCGGTGGACTTGAGGAAGGCTTCGGCCAGCTTGGCGGTGCTGCGCGGGTCGCGGCTGTAGGGCGCGCCCGTGGAGGGCTCGAGCACGTCGCAGACGATCGACATGGTCGAGGCCGAGAAGAACGGGTCCATGCAGGCGGTCGCCGGGTCAGGCATCAGCAGCATGTCGGATTCGTTGATGGCCTTCCAGCCGGCGATCGACGAGCCGTCGAACATCGTGCCTTCGGAGAACATCTCGTCGTCGATGAGGGAGACGTCGAACGTGACGTGCTGCCACTTACCGCGCGGATCGGTGAACCGAAGGTCGACGTACTTGACGTCGTTGTCCCTGATTTCCTTCAGGACGTCGGCTGCAGTCTTGGCCATCCTTGGGGGTCTCCTTCATGTCTCGGCCCGTTGCGGCCGTGGTTTTGCCGCAGCGGGCACCGGCGCGCCGCAGAGCGGAAGGGTCTTGGGCGTCGAGCGTTTAGCGCAGCTGAAGCCTTCCGGCCAGCGTAATTTCACGCCGCCCGCCGTGGAACGACCGGGAGAAGATCCGCAAAAACAGAAACTTAGATCTGTCTTTCCCCCGATGGGGCCGGTCCGGGAGGGCGTGACGAAATCGGGTGATCGTGACGCGGCGCGCCGGACCGCCGGGCTTCGGGGTACGCTGGGCGGCGTGCCGGGACGGCGGACGGTTCCTCGAGACGGCGTCGCCGCCCCCAAGGGCCGGACTGTCACGCGTCGAAGCAAGCTGCCGCTTCCCGACCTTCTTCCCGGCGTCACGCCCGTCCTCGGGAGTCGGGTCCTGCCGCGTGGCCCGGAGGCCCGACGCCTCAGATCGCGTCGGTGCCGGTCTCGCCGGTGCGGATGCGGATGGCTTCCTCGATGGTGGAGACGAAGATCTTGCCGTCGCCGATGCGGCCGGTCTGGGCCGACTTGCGGATCGCCTCGACGGCGCCCTCCACGAGGGCGTCCGACAGGACGATCTCGAGCTTCACCTTGGGCAGGAAGTCGACCACGTACTCGGCCCCGCGATAGAGCTCGGTGTGCCCTTTCTGGCGCCCGAAGCCCTTCGCCTCGATCACGGTGATGCCCTGGAGGCCAACCTCCTGCAGAGCTTCCTTCACCTCGTCCAGTTTGAAAGGCTTGATGATCGCTTCGATCTTCTTCATGCCGGGCGGGCCTGACCTCGATGCTGCTTGATCCATCGTTGGTATCATCGCCGTCCGGCCTTCGCCACGCCGATTTGTTCGGTAAGGGCGGAAAACTGCACAACAACCAAGCACGTGCCGCAAATCGTTTGAGCGGAAGCCCGGCCTGAGGCGGTTTCGTGAGCCTCAGACGAGCAGCCGGGCAACAATCCCGGCATGCATCCCAGGAGAAAACCCCCATGACCAGCCTGCGTCTGCTCAACGTCGAGGCGATGCGCCGGGTCGATGCGGCCGCGATCGCGGCCGGAACCCCCGGTCTCGCCCTGATGGAGCGGGCCGGGGTCGCCGTGGCCGAGCGCGCCCGCGCACTGGCCGGGGCGGGGGCCCGCATCCTGGTCCTGTGCGGGCCGGGCAACAACGGCGGCGACGGCTACGTGGTGGCCCGCCGCCTCGCCGAGGCCGGCCATCCGGTCGACCTCGCCGGGCTGGTGCCGCCCAGCGCGCTGTCCGGGGATGCGGCCGAGGCGGCGAAGGGCTGGACCGGACCAGTGTCCGAGCTTTCGGCGGTCGGCGACCTCTCGGCCTACGGCCTCGTCGTCGACGCGCTGTTCGGCGCAGGCCTCGCGCGCGACCTCGAGGGGGCCGTCGCCGCCCTGGTGGAACGGCTCGGGCAGGCCGTCTGTCCCATCCTCGCCGTCGACGTGCCGAGCGGGATCGACGGGGATACCGGCGCTATCCGCGGCGTCGCGGTGAGCGCCACCGAGACCGTCACCTTCGTGGCCCTGAAGCCCGGGCATCTTCTCGAGCCCGGACGGAGCCATTGCGGCACCCTGCAGGTGGCCGAGATCGGTACCGGCGCGGACGCCCTGGAGGCGGGCCTCGCTGGGGCTGCGCCGGCCTGGCGCAACGGACCCGGCCTCTGGGATGCGGTCTTTCCGCGGCTGAGCGCTGCGAGCCACAAGTACACGCGCGGGCACGCCCTCGTCCTGTCGGGGCCCGCCACCCGCACGGGGGCTGCCCGGATGGCGGCCCGCGCCGCGCTGCGGGTCGGTGCCGGCCTCGTCACCCTGGTCTCGCCGAGCGCGGCGATGGCGGAGAACGCCGCCCACTGCACCGCCATCATGCTGCGCGCCTGCGACAGCGCCGACGACCTCGACGACCTCCTCGTGGACGAGCGTCTCAACGTGGTCCTGGCCGGCCCGGGTCTCGGGGTCGGCGCGGGCACCCGCGATCTCGTGGCGGTGGCCGCCGCGGCGGGGCGCACCCTCGTCCTCGACGCCGACGCCCTGACGAGCTTCAAGGGACAGGCGGCCCTCCTGGGGGCGCACCTCTCCGACGGTGATTCCGCCGCGGTGCTGACGCCGCACGAGGGCGAGTTCGCCCGGCTGTTCGAGGGGACGGACGCGGTGGATCCGGAGGCGGACAAGCTGGCGCGCGCCCGCCGGGCCGCTGCCCTGGCCGGTGCCGTCGTGGTCCTCAAGGGCGCCGACACCGTCGTCGCCGCCCCCGATGGCCGGGCCGCCATCAACGATCACGGCACGCCCTATCTCGGCACCGCCGGCGCCGGCGACGTCCTGGCCGGACTCATCGCCGGGCTCCTGGCCCAGGGCATGGCGCCGTTCGAGGCCGCCGCCGCGGCGGTCTGGCTCCACGGCGATGCCGGTCTGCGCCACGGGCCGGGCCTGATCGCCGAGGATCTGCCGGACATGATGCCCGAGGTCCTCGGCGCGCTGCTCGGGGCCTAGGTGACCTCGAACAGGGTCCAGAGACCGGTGTCGAAGCGCTCCAGCACCGTGGCGCTGATCAGCCAGCGCCCGGGATTGTCCGCCTTGAAGGCGATCCGCGCCGTCCGGCCCTCAAGGAGCTGGAAGGTGTCGAGCCAGTAGGGCTCCCAGCCGTCGTCGAGGGGGTGGAGCAGCCGGAAGACGTGGCCGTGCAGGTGCAGCGATTGCGGGAAGGCGGTCTCGTTCCGGATCGCCAGCACCACCACCTGGCCGCGCTTGACCGAGAACAGGGGCGCCATCCCGGCCGTGCCGGGGGCGCCGTTCACCGACCAGACCCGGGAAGGGTCGCCGGTATAGACCGGCTCGGCGGCGGGCTTGTCCTTGTCGACCCTGGCGCCGCCCGTGATGGTGATGTCGCGCCGGACCGCGTTCTGAAGCTTCACCTCCGCCGGCAGCAGCGGATTGTCGCCGATCTTGGCGATCGGCGGCCGCGGCGGTGCGGCGGCCTCACCCGTCGCCGCGAGGGTCGCGAGGGCGATGCCGTTGCCGATCAGCGCCGTGATCGCGCCCTTGGCGCCGGCCTCGGTGGGCATGTCGAGCATCAGGTCGTAGCGGGTGCCGGGCGGGAAGGGCAGGGTGGCCCGTAGGGGCTCGAAGGTGTCGGTCGGTTGGCCGTCGACCGCCAGCACGTAGACCTTCACGCCGTCGAAGCGGATGCGGGTGGCGCGGGCGTTGCAGACGTTGCCGAGGCGCAGGCGCAGGCGGCTGCCCGGCCGGGCCGTGATCGGGGCCGGCACCGGCACCCCGTTCAGGGTGACGAGGCTGCCGAGGCGCCCGGAGCTCGCCGCGAAGATCGGTTGGCCGAAGGGCAGCAGGGTGGTGGCGTCGTCGAGCCGCCAGTCCTGCATCAGCAGGGTCAGGTCCTGGTCCACGGCGGGGGGCGTGGCCTCCTCGACCACCAGGGCGCCGGCGAGGCCCCGGCCCGAGGGCTCGCTCGACCCGCCGACCACCAGGGGGCGAATCAGGAAGGTGCCGGCATCCGGCGGCACGAACGCGTAGGTGAAGTCGGCACCCGGGGCGATCGGCGCCTGGGTGACGCCGCCGACCCCGTCCATGGGATTCTGGTTGCGCACCCCGTGCCAGTGCAGGCTGAGCGGCTTGTCCGTCCTGTTCTCCACCTTCAGCCGCGCCGTCTCGCCGAGCCGGATCCGCACCACCGGGGGCGTCGCCCGGCCGTCGAAGGACCAGACCGGCGTCGGGGCCGCCGGCTCGGGCTTCAGGCGCAGGGTGCCGGGGGCCGCCGTCAGGGCGCGGGCGGATCCCGCCGCCGTAGGAGCGCTCGGGACTGCGGCGGGGGCCGGCGGTGCCTTGGTCCCCTGCGCGCGAGCGCCGCGAGGCAGCAGGGCCAGCGCCGCGACGCCGCCCAGCAGGGCGCGGCGCGAGGCCGAGACGGGATCGTTCGGGACGAGCGATCGGGTGTTCGGCATGAAACCTCGGTATCGGGGGAGGGCAGGACCGGGCGCGAGCGTCCAGGCGGTGTTCGTGGTCCGGGCAGCGCTTGTAGAATGCGGATTCGGCGGACGCCAAATCGTCGTCCGGAGGCGTCTGCCGGCGCCGGGACCGATCCGCGGCGAGCCCTGATTTTTTTGCTGCGGCCCGTGGCGCGCGTGCTATAGGACCCCGCTCTGGCGGCGGAAAGCGCGCTGGGCGTTGGCGCTTGCGGGCGTGGCGGAACTGGTAGACGCGCTGGATTTAGGTTCCAGTGTCGCAAGACGTGGGGGTTCGAGCCCCTCCGCCCGCACCAGTCCATCGCCATCGGGAACGGATTGGCTCAGTGCGATGGCCGGCCGGCCCGCTGCAGGAAGCCGGCCCCCGGCGGCGCATCATTCCGGCGCCGACCTCGTGGGGCCCGCAAGGGCGGGCTGCGAGGGACAAACCGAATTTGCGCGATCACACGGACGACAGCGGAAAGACGACCATGCAGGTGACCGAGACACTCTCCCAGGGACTGAAGCGCGAGTTTCAGGTCCTGCTCGCCGCGAACGAGCTCGAGGAGCGCCTGACCAGCGAGCTGTCGACCCTCAAGGACAAGGCCCAGATCAAGGGCTTCCGTCCCGGCAAGGTGCCGGTCGCGCACCTGCGCAAGCTCTACGGCCGCTCGGTCATGGCCGACGTGCTGCAGAACGCCGTCAACGAGGCGAACCAGAAGATCGTGACGGAGAACAATCTCAAGCTCGCCCTCGAGCCCAAGATCGAGTTCCCCGGCGAGCAGTCGATCGTCGAGCGGGCCCTCGACGCCAAGGACGACGTCTCGTTCAACGTCGCCCTCGAGGTGCTGCCGACCTTCGATCTCGTCGACCTGTCCGACGTCAGCCTGACGAAGCAGGTGGCCAAGCCCTCCGACGCGGAGGTCGATGAGGCCATCACCCGCATGGCTTCCTCCAACCGCGCCTTCGCGCCCCGCGAGGACGGCGCCGCCGCCGAGACCGGCGACCGCGTCACCATCGACTTCGTCGGTCGCATCGACGGCACCGAGTTCGACGGCGGCAAGGGCGAGGGCATCGACCTGGAGCTCGGCTCCGGCTCGTTCATCCCCGGCTTCGAGGATCAGCTCGTCGGCGCCAAGGTCGGCGATCAGCGCGTCGTGAAGTCGACCTTCCCGGAGGCGTACGGCGCCGCCCACCTCGCCGGCAAGGATGCCGAGTTCGACGTGACCGTCACGGCGATCCAGGCCCCCGGCGAGACCAAGATCGACGACGAGCTCGCCAAGACCTTCGGCATGGAATCTCTCGAGAAGCTCAAGGAGGCGGTCTCCACCGCCATCGGCAGCGACTTCGAGGCGCAGTCCCGCCGCAAGCTCAAGAAGGACCTGCTCGACGCCCTCGACACCAAGTACGCCTTCGAGCTGCCCCCGAGCCTCGTCCACCAGGAGTTCGCCGCCGTGTGGGCCCAGGTCGAGCAGGACCTGAAGACCCGCGAGAAGACCTTCGAGGACGAGGGCACCACCGAGGAGAAGGCGACCGCCGAGTACCGCAAAATCGCCGAGCGTCGCGTCCGCCTCGGCTTGGTGCTTGCGCAGGTCGGTGAGACCGCCGATATCAAGGTCTCGGACGACGAGGTGAACCAGGCGCTGATCGCCCGGGTGCGGCAGTATCCCGGCCAGGAGCAGCAGGTCTGGGACTTCTACCGCAAGAATGCCCAGGCGCTCGCCGAGCTCCGTGCGCCGATCTTCGAGGAGAAGGTCGTCGACCACGTGCTCGCGCAGGTGAAGCTGGTCGAGGAGCCCGTCTCGAAGGAGGCGCTGTTCGCCGACGAGGACGACGCCGAGGGCAAGTCCGAGCCGAAGAGCGAGACCGACGAGTCCGCCTCGGCCGGAACCGACGAGGGCCTGCCCGCCGTCGCCAAGGCCGACTGAGCCTCGCTGCTCCCACGAGGGCGGCGGGCCGAGAGTAAGGCGATGTTCACCATCGCCGTAGTTCGCTGAAACGTCCGGTGCGCGCCCGATTCGTGGCGCGGCCGGACCCCTTGTAGCTGGGGCACGTGATGATGAGAGATCCGGTCGACTATTATAACAGCGCGCTCGTGCCCATGGTGGTCGAGCAGTCGAGCCGCGGTGAGCGTGCCTTCGACATCTACTCGCGCCTGCTGCGCGAGCGCATCATCTTCCTCACCGGCCCGGTCGAGGATTACGGCGCGTCGCTGATCGTCGCGCAGCTGCTGTTCCTCGAGGCCGAGAATCCGAAGAAGGAAATCTCCTTCTACATCAACTCGCCGGGCGGCGTCGTGACCTCCGGCCTGTCGATCTACGACACCATGCAGTTCATCCGCTGCCCCGTGACCACGCTCTGCGTCGGCCAGGCCGCGTCGATGGGTTCGCTGCTCCTCACCGCCGGCGAGCCCGGCCACCGCTTCGCCCTGCCGAACGCCCGGATCATGGTCCACCAGCCCTCCGGCGGCTTCCAGGGCCAGGCCACCGACATCCTGATCCATGCCCGCGAGATCGAGGCCCTGAAGAAGCGCCTCAACGAGATCTACGTGAAGCATACCGGCCGCGACTACGACACCATCGTCCAGGCCCTCGAGCGCGACAACTTCATGACGGCCGATGCCGCCAAGGAGTTCGGGCTCATCGACGAGGTGATCCAGAAGCGGCCCGAGCCCGTCGCCGCGTAAACCCGACCGGGACCGCCGGGCCGTCCGGCCCGGCGCGTCGTTTCGAGGCGGGGCGCTTTTTCGGTGCCTGCCTTGATCCCGTCGCGGTCGCGTGCTTGCATCGCCAGTCTGATCGAAGCCGGCAGATGCGCGCAGGTGACTGTTTCTTTAGGCGGACGCCATTAAATTCGAAGGATGCGTGTGCGCCCCGGACCGGCGCCATGCCCGCGAACGGAGACCGATATGAGCAAGACTGGCGGCAACGACTCGAAGAGCACGCTGTACTGCTCGTTTTGCGGCAAGAGCCAGCACGAGGTCCGCAAGCTGATCGCGGGCCCGACGGTGTTCATCTGCGACGAGTGTGTCGAACTGTGCATGGACATCATCCGCGAGGAATCCAAGTCCTCCCTGGTGAAGTCGCGCGACGGGGTCCCGACCCCGAAGGAGATCCGCCGCGTCCTCGATGACTACGTCATCGGTCAGGATTTCGCGAAGAAGGTCCTCTCGGTCGCGGTCCACAACCACTACAAGCGCCTCGCCCACGCCTCGAAGCACAACGACGTCGAGCTGGCGAAGTCGAACATCATGCTGATCGGGCCGACCGGCTCGGGCAAGACGCTGCTGGCCCAGACCCTGGCCCGCATCCTCGACGTGCCGTTCACCATGGCGGACGCCACCACCCTCACGGAAGCCGGCTACGTCGGCGAGGACGTCGAGAACATCATCCTCAAGCTGCTCCAGGCCTCCGACTACAACGTCGAGCGGGCGCAGCGCGGCATCGTCTACATCGACGAGATCGACAAGATCTCGCGCAAGTCCGACAACCCGTCGATCACCCGTGACGTCTCGGGCGAGGGCGTGCAGCAGGCGCTGCTGAAGATCATGGAGGGCACCGTCGCCTCCGTGCCTCCGCAGGGTGGCCGCAAGCATCCGCAGCAGGAGTTCCTGCAGGTCGACACCACCAACATCCTGTTCATCTGCGGCGGCGCCTTCGCGGGCCTCGAGCGGATCATCTCGGCCCGCGGCAAGGGCACCTCGATCGGCTTCGGCGCGACCGTGCAGGCCCCCGACGACCGTCGCACCGGCGAGATCTTCCGCAACGTCGAGCCCGAGGACCTGCTGAAGTTCGGCCTCATCCCCGAGTTCGTCGGCCGCCTGCCCGTGCTGGCGACCCTCGAGGACCTCGACGAGACCGCCCTGAAGCGCATCCTGCAGGAGCCGAAGAACGCCCTGGTCAAGCAGTACCAGCGCCTGTTCGAGATGGAGAACGTCGACCTGACCTTCCAGGAAGAGGCGCTCTCCATGGTCGCCCGCAAGGCGATCGAGCGGAAGACCGGCGCCCGCGGCCTGCGCTCCATCCTGGAGACCATCCTCCTGGAGACGATGTACGACCTGCCGGGCCTCGAATCCGTCGAGCAGGTCGTGATCGGTCCCGAAGTCGTCGAGGGCAAGGCACGGCCGCTCTACATCCATGGCGACCGCAACAAGGAAGCCCCGGCCAGCGTCAGCGCCTGAGGCCCTTCCGGGTCGCGTCAGGTCTGGGTTGAGCCTCGGGGCGGATGCTTGAAAACATCCGCCCCGATTTCCATCTGAAGCCTCAGCGCGATGGCCGCACGCTCACCCTCTGAGGTGCGGTGTCCCGCCACCAGCCGCACAGTCCAAGACCGTTTTCCAGACTGTCTCACCAAGACTGTTCCACCAAGACACTTCCGACCCCCTCGCGGCCCGGTCGGCCCCTGGCAGGATGCTTGCTCCCTGGGAGGAGTGACTGCCCGGCGTCCATCATGAGGAAGTCCGATATGACTCAATCGAAATCGCGCCAACCCGTCGTTCCGGGCTCGACGGGCTCTTACGCCGTCCTCCCCCTGCGCGACATCGTCGTGTTCCCCCACATCATCGTGCCGCTCTTCGTCGGTCGCGAGAAGTCGATCCGCGCTCTCGAGGAGGCGGTCCGCACCGACCAGCACATCCTGCTGGCGACGCAGATCAACGCCAGCGAGGACGATCCCTCGACGGACGCCATCTACAAGATCGGCACCCTGGCCAGCGTGCTGCAGCTCCTGAAGCTGCCCGACGGCACCGTGAAGGTGCTGGTCGAGGGCGCCGGCCGTGCCAAGATCTCCCGCTTCACCAAGTCCGACACCTATTACGAGGCCGAGGCCGAGACCCTGACCGACGAGCTCGGTGACAGCGTCGAGGCGGAAGCCCTCGCGCGCTCGGTGATCGCCGAGTTCGAGAACTACGTGAAGCTCAACAAGAAGATCTCGCCCGAGGTCGTCTCCGCGGTGACCCAGATCGACGAGCCCTCGAAGCTCGCTGACACCGTCGGCTCGCACCTGGCGGTCAAGATCGCCGACAAGCAGGCGATCCTGGAGATCCCCACGGTGGCGCAGCGCCTCGAGCGCGTGCTGTCGCTGATGGAGAGCGAGATCTCCGTGCTCCAGGTGGAGAAGCGCATCCGGACCCGCGTCAAGCGGCAGATGGAGAAGACCCAGCGCGAGTACTACCTCAACGAGCAGATGAAGGCGATCCAGAAGGAGCTGGGCGACTCCGAGGACGGCAAGGACGAGCTGGCCGAGCTCGAGGAGAAGATCGAGAAGACCAAGTTCACCAAGGAAGCCCGCGACAAGGCGGTGGCGGAGCTCAAGAAGCTGCGCCAGATGTCGCCGATGTCGGCCGAGGCGACCGTGGTGCGCAACTACCTCGACTGGATGCTCGGCATCCCGTGGGGCAAGCGCTCGAAGATCAAGAAGGATCTGCTCGGCGCCCAGGTCATGCTCGACGAGGACCATTTTGGCCTCGACAAAGTGAAGGAGCGGATCGTCGAGTACCTCGCCGTGCAGCAGCGTGCAAACAAGCTCACGGGCCCGATCCTGTGCCTCGTCGGTCCCCCCGGCGTCGGCAAGACCTCGCTCGGCAAGTCCATCGCCAAGGCGACGGGCCGTGAGTTCGTGCGCATGTCCCTCGGCGGCGTGCGCGACGAGGCCGAGATCCGCGGTCACCGCCGGACCTATATCGGTTCGATGCCCGGCAAGATCGTCCAGTCGATGCGCAAGGCGAAGACCTCGAACCCGCTCATCCTGCTCGACGAGATCGACAAGATGGGCATGGACTTCCGGGGTGACCCGTCGGCCGCACTGCTGGAGGTTCTCGACCCGGAGCAGAACGCCACGTTCAACGACCACTACTTGGAGGTGGACTACGATCTCTCGAACGTGATGTTCGTGACGACCGCCAACACGCTGAACATCCCTGCGCCCCTGATGGACCGCATGGAGGTGATCCGCATCGCCGGCTACACCGAGGAAGAGAAGCTCGAGATCGCGCGCAAGCACCTGATCCCGGGCGCCGTGAAGAAGCACGGTCTCGACGCCAAGGAGTGGCAGGTCGACGATTCCGGTCTGTTGATGCTCATCCGCCGCTACACGCGGGAGGCGGGCGTCCGCAACCTGGAGCGTGAGATCTCCAACCTGATCCGCAAGGCGGTGAAGGAGATCCTCATCACCAAGGTGAAGGCCGTCAGCGTCACCGAGGAAAACCTCCCGGTCTTCCTCGGCCCGCCGAAGTTCCGCTACGGCGAGATCGACGAGGAGGATCAGGTCGGTGTGGTCACGGGTCTGGCCTGGACCGAGGTCGGCGGCGAGCTGCTGACGATCGAGGGCGTCATGATGCCTGGAAAGGGCAAGATGACGGTCACGGGCAACCTGCGCGACGTCATGAAGGAGTCGATCTCCGCAGCGGCGAGCTACGTCCGCTCGCGGGCCGTCGACTTCGGCATCGAGCCGCCGCTGTTCGAGCGCCGGGACATCCACGTCCACGTTCCCGAGGGGGCGACCCCGAAGGACGGTCCGTCCGCCGGCATCGGCATGGCGACCGCGATCATCTCGACGCTGACGGGCATCCCGGTGCGCCGCGACGTGGCGATGACGGGCGAGGTCACCCTGCGGGGCCGCGTGCTCCCGATCGGTGGCCTGAAGGAGAAGCTGCTCGCCGCGCTCCGCGGCGGCATCAAGACGGTCCTCATCCCGGAGGAGAATGCCAAGGACATCGCCGAGGTGCCCGACAGCGTGAAGAACGGGATGGAGATCATCCCCGTTTCGCGGATGGATCAAGTGCTCCAGCACGCCCTGGTCCGCGTCCCCGAGGCGATCGAGTGGGAGGAACCTGCTCCGAAGGTCCGCCCGGTCATCGCCGACGAGGATTCCGCGACGGTCATCGCCCATTGAGCGCGATGCGACCCTGACTCGAAGCGAGGCCCCGGCAACCCTGCCGGGGCCTTTTTCGTACCCGGACCCGGGGCCCGCCGGGGGAGGGGGTTGCGCCCCCGCCCGCCCTTCCGGTACGAAGCCTCGCATCGCGCGCAAACCTGCGGTGGCTCGGGCGGTTAGCTCAGTTGGTAGAGCGTCTCCTTTACACGGAGAGGGTCGGGGGTTCGAGTCCCTCACCGCCCACCATGCATTGCAACGACTTAGCCGTTTTGATTTTGACGGGCTGGTGGCCGATCCCCGAAAATCCTCGGAAACCCCGATTATGGGACTGATTTTGTCCTCTGAACCGCGTCGTTTTCCGACCCTAGGCGCCACATCGAATTGGCTGAAGCCTTCCGCATCGAGGCCGCTAGCAGCTTCGCCGTGGCCTACGTCTCTTTCTGCCACGGACGAAGAAGGACGGTCGGCGTCGGCGTTCCGGCGAGACGGGATTCGCCCGCTGAAGCGGGACTGGCGGACTCCAAGATCTTCGTTGATTGCGGCCTGAGCGGAGCAACGCGACCTAAGGCCTCGGCTCATCGAGCGTAAGCTTGACGTTCGAGACGTCGACCATAGCCCCCACCGTTCCGGTTAGATCGCATGTTTGCTGATCCGAACCACCGACCGCAGTGACGTCGCTCCATTGGCCATCCGGAATGTTCCGTGCGGTCGGGGTGCCCTGGCTTTCCCAGGCGAACCCGATCGCACCCCAGAGGCCGCCCCAGTCATTGGCTCCGAGGCCTGCTTTCCAGGTTCCTGGCGCACCGACCTTGTCACCTTTGATGCGCAAGGTGACGCGCGTCTTGGTCGACGTGACGGGAAAGGACTGAACGTACGAGCGACCGAGTTTGGAGAGCGATTTGTAGCCGAGCATCATGATCGACGCCGTGCAGTTCGGCAGTCCCGACGAAACCACGTCGAAGGAAAGCGTCGCATCTCGCGCCTCGGGTGTCCCATATCGGAAGCCCACGGCGTCCGCGGCTTGAATGTCCTGGTACAGGAAATTGCCCTGGTTCCCGTAGAACGTGACCTGTTGCCCCTCGATGACGGAGACGCCTGCCGGTGCCCCGGCCGGCGAGACAAGGGCTTGGCTCAGCGTGACGGTCGTATCTGTTTTGCTGACGACGTAGGTGCCGCGCCGGATCCCGTTGTTCGACCTGAATTGAGCGTCGAAGGCGAACTCCACGTTTGCGCCTCTCTGCACGCCAGCCGTGTTGGCGAAGGTCAGCATGGTGCTGCCTGCGGGAGACGCCGCCGACGTGACGAGCTTCGTTTGGCCCTGCTTCGTCGTACCCGATGCGCCGATCGTCCAATGATCGACGATACCCGAGCCGGCTACGACAGCGACATCCAGGACAAGCTTCGTACCCCTGTACGAAGCGATCGTTCCACGCATCGATTTCGAGTGATCGTGGGCCGCAACCGCATTGACCGGGAAACCAGCGGCAAAATTCAAGCCGCGAGCCACGGTGAAGGTCTTGAAGCCGGTTCCGATAGTGACCGGCCCCGAGGCTGCAAAGCCGTTGAGCATCCGGATGGCGGTGCTGCCGTCTGCCCACGTCACGCGCTGCCCGGTTACGTAGGGAGTCAGGGTTACCTGCTGGAAGATCCAGCGCCGAGGTCCGTAGACGCTCAGACCGTCGTTGTGGACGACCTTGGGGACCTGATCACCAACGGCACCATCCGGGTTGACCCACAGATTGCGCGATGCGCTGTCAATCCGACCCTGCCAGGGAAGCTGGTCAGCCTGAGAAGGCGTGCCAAGCAAAATGCCGGTGAACGCAGCAATGATAGTAGGAAGAGCAAGGCGGACCGAGGTGGATGTCATAGGTGGACCTAGCACGAGCGTACGCAGAACCGGAAACAAAGTGAGCGGGACCGCTATGACGGCAGATGACGGGCGTGATAGCCTGTTTTGGGACGGTAGCCGGAAATCGTGTGGATCGAAACTGATCAAGCTTACGCAAGGCTACAGTAATAAAAATTTGGACGACAAAAATGGCAAGTCATATCAATTTAAATGACCCGCAGACGATCACTTATCTAAGTGTTAGAGCGTTAATAGCCTCGGAAGAGGATAGTGCAGATAAAAATATATTTATTTTGTCTGACGGTTCGGTGGCCATACTCCATCAAATTGGTGCTAGATCCAGCAACGTTACGCGTGTCAAATTAGAATTGAGTAATGGGGGAAATAGGCGCTGGGGCGCTAAGGCTGTGCGTGACAGCGATTGGATCATAAAAATCCATGACGAATTGCTTCGCCAAGTACCCAATCAACATAAAGGATTTATTGAGGACTAAACGACTCGCGCCGGCGGACCCAATCAGCCGCCGGGCGACCTGCGTATGCGCATCAAGACTTTAAGTTCGCTTGATCAGCTTCATCGTAGAGCGTGCCATGCGGGTAATGACACCGCTGCTTCTAAGGTTGCCTAGAACGCTGGCTGGTGATGCGCCCGCGCCACGAGTGCTGTGCTCTAAATGCGAGAAATGCAGAGCGCGATCTAGATTGTCTGGTTCGTATGAATAAAGCGGCGGCGGCTCGAAAGTAGGCGTTCCAGCACAGTTGAGATTGATCTCATCACCTATGCCGCTACTCTCAAAGCAGTAGTGCGCCAAATAATGGGCCCGAGACCTGATCGAGTGAGCTTTAAGTATCTCGCTGCTGACAGCCTTGAGCGCCTCTAGAAATTGGTGGGGATATTTCCACGTTAGAGCGTTTGGATAAACAATATCTCGGCTGCTATGGAACCTTGTAAGGTAATTTTCTGCAATTAGAATGGGGATTCCCGCTCCCATGACTTCGAGCGTAGTTCTTGCGCCGCCAATCGGAAATGACGCGATGAACAGATCGACTTTTTTCTCAATCAGAAGTTCCCACAGATCTTTGACCCATGGGACGTGAACGAACCTCTGCGGGTCAACGCCCTTTTGTGCAAGTTCTGCCTTGATGCTTACCAGGTATCCATTGGGTATATTGCCTACATGGATATGAATTCCCGACCTCACTACAAGCCTATCTACGATCAGGCTTGTATAAGGATATAGATAGAAAGCAGCAAATTTATGAAATGTCGCGCAAGAACACGTAATAAGCTCATCGTTTTCGATAAAAATCGCACCGCTTCGATTGGATAATTTATCTCTGACGACGAGCGGAAGATAGACATTATCCCTGATCAGCTCTTTCTCTCTACAGTTGCAGTATCCAACGTTGTGTGGATCTACGTGGGTGACTCCTTCTAGATGGACGCCAAGGCACATGCTGTAATCAGCATGGTGATAAAATAGGACTTTGGTCTTTTTTAGAAATGGTTGGACCGCTGCAATAATTACCGAGTCTTGGTGATGGTTTAGTAGAAAAATGCGCGCTGGTTCTAGTTGGTCTATTTGTTCAATTATCCACTCTAATTTAGAGACTGCATTACCTTTGGGGCAGGTCAACAAATCAGCGGATGTATCGCCTATTCGCGCCGCGCTGATGTCCTGCTCGGTCATATCGTTGAGATAATCTGTAGCAATTACAGTGCATTCGCTTCCCGGGTGTGCCTTGATGAGATCGGCGATCACCAGAGATGTTCCACCGTATCGGTAAAGCCCTGTACAGATGAACAATACACGATCATTGCGGGCGGCAAACCCAGACTCAATCTTTTTGTCTTTTTCTGCGAAGACAGAGTACGAGGCGCCAATGCGCGCGCATAAAGCATCCAGCTTCGGTGATCCGTTGATGTTGCCGGGCGAAAACTGAGCATGCAGCATGGAGACGACAAAATCTCTGACGGAGTCGAGAGCTGCGGAATAATTATTTTCCACTAGTTTGTCGGTAACATATTGTTCCAAGTTATAGAAGGCTGAGTACATCCCTGACCCTGTTCGTATAATTGGAAGTCGATACCGCTAGCTTGGTAGCAACAATTGTTCCGTGCCAGCCGTCTGTGCTAATTGGCAGGCGGCAGACAACATCGTCAAACAGTAGTGCTTCCACACTCGAGGGAGCGGGAAGCTCGCGGAGTGATAGCAGGGATCAGATGGTGTGTCGCCCGGCCAAGCTCATGACAACCTTGCTGCGAAGACCGGCCAACGCGCGTCGACGTTAGCCTGGAACGACAAAAGCTCCGGGGCCGAAGCTCCGGGGCGCTGTGGACAGCCGTAGATAGCCGGGATCAGCGTGGCTTGAATTGACCATCCTCAAGACGGGCGAGGCGCTCGCCCTCTGCGTCCTCCGCGCGGACAGCCGGGCGACGTGGGCCTGCAGAGCCTCGCGCTCGTCTTGCGTCCATTCCTGCTCGTGAACCCACCGGGTAATTTCGTCGGTCTGCATCCTTGCAACGTCGGAGGTGATACCCGCGATCGGTGTTTCGATCGGCGCTCTCCACGACACGCCGATTGATCCGCGCATCATCAGCATTGCCGTGAAGTAGGAGATGTAGACGGACCACTACGGCTGCGAGCGCTTGTCCACCTTCTCGCCGTGGGAGTTGACCGCTGTGGCTATGCTCTGGACCGTGCCGATGATTCCCTCGACGCGCGTCTCGATTGCGCTGAGCCGCGCGGCTACGTGCCGGCCGTTCCGTGTCATGTCGGCCCCCAGACCAGAGGCCCGACGGTGTCCGGTCGCGCGGAAGAGGATCAGCGCGCCAAGTCGCGGCGAACGCTGTCGATCCAGTACACGGCACGAGCGCTGCAGGCGGTCTTGGCGTGGTCGAGCGCTTTGGCCTCGCCGATCAACTGCACCGCGTCCCGCTTCGTCAGCGCTCGGTCCGGGATCTGAAGGAAGGACCGGCGTAGGCATCAGGATTTGAGCACGAATAAACGGTGGGTTCGGCGTTGGGATTAGACGGTGCGGTTCAACGAGCCTGTATCCCTTCAGGTGTCAGTGTGAGGGAAGTAGATGGGACGCCTGCCACGGCGCGCCGCGCGCGATACGGAGATCGTTTCTGCGAACGTGCGCACGTTCTCAAGGGACGTGCGGCGCTGGTAAGCGCGCGTCGAAGGTTGTAAATCAGCGCACATCTGATCGACACGGAGAGGGGGGGCGGGGGTTCGCGGCACTCTCCATCCGTCATATGATGCAACGCGGCGATCGCGACCCTGCCCCAACGCTGAGGTGTCCCGTGGCGGATGATGCCGAGATCCAACCGCGGCCGGCCCGGGGATTCCCGCCGCCCTGGATCGTGGTCGAGCGCGACGGCAGCTTCTGCGTCGAGGACGGGGAGGGGTTGGCCGTGGCCTGGACCTACTTCTCCGAGGAAGCCGACGCGCGCACGGCCACGGGCGCGATGACTCGGGAGGAGGCGCAGCGCATCGCCAAGGCAATCGCCATGGTACCGGAGATGCGCACGATCATTCGCTCGCTGCAGGACGGGCTCGCCGAGGCGGATGCCGATGATGCGTAGGGCTGAGCCGCCGCGATCGGCTGGGACCGCGCGATGACCGGGCTCGGCATCGATGGGGTCGAGGCCATCGGCTATCTCGGCACGGCCCTCACCATCACGGCTTCGGCGATGACGACGATGATCCCCCTGCGGATCATCGCCCTCGTGGCCAGTGCGGCCGTGATCACCTACGGGATGCTGATCGGAAGCTGGCCGGTGGTTCTCACCGAGGCGATCCAGATCCCCTTCAACGCCTTCCGCCTCTGGCAGATGATCCGTCTCGTGCGCCAGGTGGAAACGGCGGCGGAGGGCGACCTCTCCCTCGACTGGCTCCGGCCCTTCGGCAGCGCGGTCCGCTTCAGGGCGGGGCAGACGGTTTTCCGCAAGGGGGATGACGCGGGCGAGATGTTCTACGTGGAGAGCGGCAGCTTCCGCATCCCGGAATACGGGATCGCGGTGCGGCCGGACGGGGTCGTCGGCGAACTCGGGCTGCTCTCGCCGGGCAACACCCGCACCGCCTCGCTGGTCTGCGTCGAGGCGGGGCAGGCACTGCGGATCTCCTATTCGGAGGTCAAGCAGCTCTACTACCAGAATCCGGAATTCGGCTTCTTCTTCCTGAAGCTCACCAGCGAGCGCCTGTTCCAGGGGGCGCAGGAGCAGGCCCAGTCCCGAGCTGCGACGGGACTTGCGGCCCCGACCGGGGCGCTCTGAGGCGTGTCCGACGGCGCCGAGGCGCGCGAATGCCTCAGCCTCCGGCCATGACCAGGGCCCAGTAGCGCTTGTAGCGCGTGCCCGGCGCGTCGACCCGGGCGATGCCGATGCGCCGGAGCTGCGGGATCAGCATGTTCTTGTTGTGCTCGCTCGAGGCTTTCCAGCGCGCCAGCACCTCGTCGAAGGTGGCCGAGCCGGCGCTGAGGTTCTCCGCGGCGTAGCTCCGGCCGAAGCCGGCCTGGGCCATGCGGGAATCGAAGGTGCCGCCGATCTCGTGGCTGAGGCGGCCGGCCTTGGCGTTCGACGCGGCCTGATAGGAGGCGGCCCGGATCAGGCTCGAATCGATCACCACCGGACCGAGTCCGTGCTGGGCCCGGTAGCGCGAGATCGCGGCGGCGGCCGCCTGCTCGTCCAGGATGACGAGGCTGGTGGGCTGGTCGGGGGCGAGGAGAGTCGGCGTGCCGCAGCCGGCCAGCGCCAGCAGGACGGTGAGGCCGAGGGCCGCCGTGCCGAGGCGGAGCGACGGGCGCAGAGGGGCGGAACGGAAAAAGCGCATCGGTGCGGACGGATCTCGAGGCTAGGGCTGTCGGCCCTCCGCCTCGGCATTCCATGCGGCGAAAACGCGGCGGTCTTCACGGGTTCGCTCGCCAGAGGAGTGCCTGTGTCTCCCGGGTCACGGGGCGCTGTCAGATCCGGGTTCCGTGATCGCGGGGCGGTGCGCCGCAGCGCCAAGCCGTAATGCGGAACTCGGGATGGCTGCCGATCCACCGTGCCAGCTGCGGCTGCGCCACGTGCAGGCAGGCCGGGGCGTCCTCGACGTCGAGGGCGAGCTTGCGCGATTCGCAGGTATCCGGCGCGCGGGTGAGGCAGACGGTGAAGTAGAGGAAGAAGACACCCGACATCCGTCGCCCTCCGGCACAGTCCTCGACGAGAGGATAGGGCGCGGAACTGGAAAGACGAGATGGGTGCATCTGGGACGCGATGGCGCGGGCGACGGGACTCGAACCCGCGACCTCCGGCGTGACAGGCCGGCACTCTAACCGACTGAGCTACGCCCGCTTGACGTCCCGCCCCGTTTCCGGCGGTGTCGGGGGTGTAGGTTCAGTGCCGGGGGCTGTCAAGCAATCCCGGAGCGCATTCGGCCGGGAATTTCAGGTCCCGCGCCGGCTTCGAGATGCGGCCCCGAGAACCGGCCCAAGATCCGGCCCCGAGACGCGGCATTGAAACCGCGTCGCTTTTCTGTCATAGCCCCCTCGCGTTGAACCGCCCGGCCGATCGGGCTGCCGTGGCGGTTCGTGCTGCTCCATCAGAAGCATCAACCGAGCGCATCTCTTCGATCCAACCGGATCGGAGCCGCTGCGCGTTCAGGAGAGCCAAATGCCCAAGCTGAAAACCAAGTCGGGCGCGAAGAAGCGCTTCAAGATCACCGGCACCGGCAAGGTCATGTATGCCCAGGCCGGCAAGCGCCACGGGATGATCAAGCGGACGACGAAGCAGATCCGCAACCTGCGCGGCACCACCACCCTGTTCGAGGGCGATGCTGCCAACGTGAAGAAGTACTTCCTGCCCAACAGCCGGTAAGCCTTCACGACGCCGACACTGCTTTTTTCGTAATCCAGGAGAACACCCATGGCCCGCGTCAAGCGCGGCGTGACCAGTCACGCGAAGCACAAGAAAGTCCTCAAGGCCGCCCGTGGTTATTACGGCCGCCGCAAGAATACGATCCGGATCGCCAAGCAGGCGGTCGAGAAGGGCATGCAGTATGCCTACCGCGATCGGAAGAACAAGAAGCGCACGTTCCGCGCCCTCTGGATCCAGCGCCTCAACGCCGCGGTCCGTGAGCATGGCCTGACCTATTCGCGCTTCATCAACGGCCTGTCGAAGTCCGGCATCGAGGTGGACCGCAAGGCCCTCTCCGAGCTCGCCATCCACGAGCCCGCCTCGTTCGCCGCCGTGGTCGAGCTGGCCAAGGCCGCCCTCCCGGCTGCCAAGGCCGCCTGAGTCGGGTTAGCCCGATTCGAGGCTGCCCGAGCCGGGCGCTGTTCTTCACGAAAGGCGCGGCACCCCTGGGGAGCCGCGCCTTTCGTCTTTCTGCCCGACGATCCGGGATTTTCGGCGCCCGACCGCTTGCGTTGCGGCCGGGGACCGGGAAAACCCACGCCCTGAAGCCGATCCCCCGATGCCGATCGAGCCCGCCCGGTCCCGCAAGGGGCCGGCGCCGCAGCCGGTGAGTGGAACCGATGACCGATCTCGACACCCTCGAAGGCGACCTGCTCCGTCAGGTCGCGGACGCCGCCGACGAGGCCGCCCTCGACGCCGTGCGCGTCGCGGCCCTGGGCAAGAAGGGGTCGGTCTCCGAACTCCTGAAGACCCTCGGGGCGATGACGCCCGACGCGCGCAAGGCGCGCGGCCCCCTCATCAACGGCCTGCGCGACCGGGTGCAGGGCGCGCTCACGGCCCGGCGGGACGCCCTGGCGGAGGCGGCCCTCTCCGCCCGCCTCGCGGCCGAGCGCATCGACGTGACCCTGCCGGTGCGCGAGGCGCCGGAGGTGCGCGGCCGCGTCCACCCGATCAGCCAGGTCATGGACGAGATCACGGCGATCTTCGCCGATATGGGCTTCTCGGTGGCCGAAGGGCCCGACATCGAGACCGACGACTACAACTTCACCGCCCTGAACTTCCCGCCCGGCCACCCGGCGCGGGAGATGCACGACACCTTCTTCCTGGCCCCCGACCGCAACGGCCAGCGCAAGGTGCTGCGCACCCACACCTCGCCGGTGCAGATCCGGACGATGCGCGCCCAGCAGCCGCCGATCCGGGTGATCTGCCCGGGCCGGACCTACCGGCACGATTCCGACCAGACCCACACGCCGATGTTCCATCAGGTCGAGGGCCTGGTGATCGACAAAGCGGCCAACATCGCCAACCTGAAATGGGTGCTGGAGGAGTTCTGCCGCAGCTTCTTCGAGGTCGAGGCGGTGAAGATGCGCTTCCGCCCGTCGTTCTTCCCCTTCACCGAGCCCTCGGCGGAGGTGGACATCCAGTGCTCGCGCAAGGGCGGCGAGATCCGCTTCGGCGAGGGCACCGACTGGCTCGAGATCCTCGGCTGCGGCATGGTCCACCCGAACGTGCTGCGCAATTGCGGCCTCGATCCGGACAGCGTGCAGGGCTTCGCCTTCGGCGTCGGCATCGATCGGATCGCGATGCTGAAATACGGCATGCCGGACCTGCGGCCCTTCTTCGAGGCGGACGTGCGCTGGCTGGACCATTACGGCTTCCGGCCCCTCGACATCCCGAGCCTGGTGGCCGGGCTGACGGGCTGATCCCCGGCTTTCGCGCCCCGGCCCCGGCCGGACGAGACCTTTCCTTTCCTGTTCGGCGCCGGCATCCCACCCTCCCGGGAGCCTCGGACGCCAGGGGATTCAAGCGATGAAACTCACCCTCTCCTGGCTCAAGGATCACCTCGACACCGAGGCGTCCCTCGACACCGTGGCCGAGACCCTGACGCGGATCGGGCTCGAGGTCGAAGGCATCGAGGACAAGGCGGCGAGCCTCAAGCCCTTCGTGGTCGCCCACGTGCTCACCGCCGAGCCGCACCCGAACGCCGACCGCCTGCGCGTCTGCACGGTGGAGACGGGCGACGGACAGCCCGTTCAGGTGGTGTGCGGCGCGCCCAACGCCCGCGCCGGGATGAAGACGGTGTTCGCGCCCCCCGGCACCTACGTGCCCGGCCTCGACAAGACCCTGGCGGTGGGCACCATCCGGGGTGTCGAGAGCCTCGGCATGCTGTGCTCGGGCGCCGAGCTCGGCCTCGGTGAGGAGGCCAGCGGCATCCTCGACCTGCCCGCGGACGCGCCCACGGGCCAGGCCTACGCCCTCTACGCCAAGCTCGACGACCCGGTGGTGGAGATCAATCTCACGCCGAACCGGCCCGACTGCACCGCCATCCACGGCATCGCCCGCGACCTCGCGGCGACCGGCCTCGGCGACCTCAAGCGCCCGCCGCAGCCGCCGGTGCGCGGGGAGGGCGCCTGCCCGGTGCCCGTCACCCTCGATTTCGCGGCACCCGACGCGGGCCTCTGCCCCTACTTCACCCTGCGCCTCGTGCGCGGCGTCAAGAACGGCCCCTCGCCGGACTGGATGCAGGCGCGCCTGCGGGCGCTGGGCCTGCGCCCGATCAACGCCCTGGTGGACATCACCAACTACCTGACCTTCGACCGCGGCCGACCCCTCCACGTCTTCGACGCCGCCAAGGTGGCGGGCGGCCTCGTGGTCCGCCGCGCCCGCGACGGCGAGGCCCTGAAGGCCCTCGACGGCAAGACCTATACCCTGACCGGCGACACCGTGGTCATCGCGGACGACAACGGCGTGGAGTCCATCGGCGGCATCATCGGCGGCGAGGCCTCCGGCTGCGATGCCGCGACCACCGACGTGCTGATCGAGTCGGCCCTGTGGGACCCGGTGAACATCGCCCAGTCCGGCCGCCGCCTCGGCGTCATCACCGATGCGCGCTACCGCTTCGAGCGCGGCGTCGACCCGGCCTTCACCCTGCCGGGCCTCGATCTCGCCACCCGCCTCGTGCTGGAGATCTGCGGCGGCAGCCCGAGCGAGCCGGTGATCGTCGGCGAGCCGCCCCAGACCGAGCGGGTCATCGACTTTCCCTGGACCGAGACCCGGCGTCTCGCCGGCATCGAGCTGTCCCGGGCCGAGATGAAGGTCACGCTGGAGGCCCTCGGCTTCCACGTCGCCGGCTCGGGCGACCGGGTGAAGGTGCTCACGCCCTCCTGGCGCCCGGATGTCGAGGGCAAGGCCGACCTCGTCGAGGAGATCGTGCGCATCGCCGGCCTCGACCGCATCGAGCCCAAGCCCCTGCCGCGCATCGAGGCGGCGGTAGGCAAGCCGGTGCTGACCGTGATGCAGAAGCGCACGCGCTTGGCCAAGCGGGCCCTCGCCAGCCGCGGCCTCGTCGAGGCCGTGACCTGGTCGTTCATTCCGCACGAGGATGCGGCGCTGTTCGGCGGCGGCGGCGCCGACCTCGCCCTGGCCAACCCGATCGCCGCCGATCTCTCCGACATGCGCCCGAGCCTCGTGCCGGGCCTGCTGCGCGCCGCCCAGCGCAACGCCGACCGTGGCAGCCCGGACGTCGCCCTGTTCGAGGTCGGCCAGTGCTTCGCCACCGACCAGCCGGAGGGGCAGACCATCCGGGCCGCCGCCATCCGTCGTGGCACCGCGACCCAGGCGGGCGCGGGCCGTCACTGGGACGGGCGCACCGACGGCGTCGACGCCTTCGACGCCAAGGCCGACGCCCTGGCGCTCCTGGCGGCCATGGGTGTCCCCAGCGGCGGCCTCCAGGTCGTGGCCGGCGGGCCGGACTGGCTGCATCCGGGCCGCTCCGGCACCCTGCAGTTCGGGCCGAAGAACCCGGTCGGCTTCTTCGGCGAGGTCCATCCCCGCGTGATGAAGGCCCTCGACCTCAAGGGCCAACTCGTCGCCTTCGAGATCACCCTCGATGCGGTGCCGCTGCCGAAGTACCGTCCGACCAAGGTCAAGCCGGCGCTGGCCCTCTCCGACTTCCAGCCGATCTCCCGCGACTTCGCCTTCGTGGTCGGCCGCGACGTGGCGGCCGGGGACGTGGTGAAGGCGGCCCAGGCCGCCGAGCGCAAGCTCATCACCGGGATCGACGTGTTCGACATCTACGAGGGCGTCGGCATCCCCGAGGGCGCGAAGTCGGTGGCGATCGCGGTCCGGCTCCAGCCGGTGGACCGGACCCTGACCGACGCGGAGATCGAGGCGGTCAGCGCCCGGATCGTCGCCGAGGTCGCGCGCAAGACCGGGGCGACCCTTCGCTCCTGACAGAAGAGACCCCCCATGCTCGATCCGGATCTCGTTGCCGCCCTCTCGGCCGCCAAGTACCTCCCGGTGCCCGAGATGCGCGCGGCCCTGGCGGAGCCGGATCGCATCGCCGACGCGGTCCTCGCGGTCCTCGATCGGGCCGCCCGGGAGCCTGACCTCGAGGAGGCTGAGGCCGACCTCCTGTTCTGGGGGCTGCACGTCCTCGCGGCGGCCCGGGACACCCGGGTCTACCGGCCGCTGATCCGGCTGCTCGCCCTGGACGGCGAGACCCTCGATGACCTCCTCGGCGACGCGGTGACGACGACCCTGACCCGGATGCTCGTCAGCGTCTTCGACGGGGACGCCGCCCCCCTCGGCGCCCTGCTGGTCGACAGCACGGTCGACGACGCCGTGCGGAACGAAGCCTTCGCCGCCCTGGCCTACCTGACCCAGACCGGCCGCATCCCGCCCCGGGAGACCCACGACCTCCTGGTCCGCTTCGACGACAAGCGGGCCGCCGTCGAGGGGGACCTGGCCTGGGCCGGCTGGGAGGAGGCGATCGCCCTCCTCGGCCTGCGCGACCTGGGGGACCGCGTGCTCGCCGCCCGCCGGGACGGCCGGCTCACCCCGTCGAACAGCGACCCGACCTGGTTTCCCCGGGCCCTGCGCGAGGCGGAGGCGGAGGGCGACGACCTCGCCCGCTTCGATCCCCAGCGCTTCGCTCCCCTGGAGGATCCCCTGGCGGACCTCGCCTGGACGGCGGAGGGCTTCGGCCAGCCGGTGCGCAATCCCTGGAAGAACGTCGGCCGCAACGACCCATGCCCCTGCGGCAGCGGCAAGAAATTCAAGAAGTGCTGTCTCGACAAGGCCGTCGCCTGAGGGGACCGCGCCGCGTCGATCGTCGCCCTGCGACGACCCGGCATTCCGGCGGGCGCTCAGACGCGGAGAGCTCCGATCTCACCACGGACCTTGGGGCCCGACTTGGTTAATTCCCCGCGCGCGCAATGCTCGCATGGTCAGGTCCCATTTTAATCCCTGCCGGACCGAACAAAATACCAGCATAGCCCCGTGCGATTCAGGGCTTTCAGCCTTGGCCGGCCCCTTGTGCAGGGCAGCGTGACCGAACATATTTCGCCGTGAGGCGCCGCTTGGCGCCAAGAGGTCCTGTGCGTGAGCCTCCTTCCGAAACCACACGCTGAGAGAGCGTCCAAGGGAAACTCCCATGGCATTCGATAACAGCCCCTTCCGGTATGGCGCCCAGCCGACCGGGTATGCCGGCAGCCAGGTCGAGATCGACCAGGGCCTGCGTACCTTCATGCTCGGCGTCTACAACAACATGGTCATCGGCCTCGGGATCTCCGGTCTCGTCGCGCTCGGCCTCAACATGGCCGCCGTCGCGCAGACGGCGACCGGTCGCGTCGCCCTGACGCCCTTCGGCCAGCTACTCTACACCAGCCCGCTGAAGTGGGTCGTCATGCTGGCGCCGCTCGCCTTCATCTTCATCTTCTCGATGCGGATGGACCGGATGTCCGCGTCCTCGGCGCGCATGACCTTCTTCGCCTTCGCGGCGGTGATGGGCGCCTCGATGTCCTCGCTGCTGCTCGTGTTCACGGGCGCGAGCGTGGTGCGGGTGTTCTTCATCACGGCGGCGACCTTCGGCGGTCTCAGCCTCTACGGCTACAGCACCAAGCGTAGCCTGTCGGGCATGGGCTCGTTCCTGGTCATGGGCCTGATCGGCCTGATCATCGCCTCGCTGGTGAACATCTTCCTCGCCTCTTCGGCGCTGCAGTTCGCGATCTCGGTGATCGGCGTGCTGATCTTCGCAGGCCTCACCGCCTACGACACGCAGAAGCTCAAGGAGATGTTCCTCTACAGCGGCGCCGATGCCGAGGGCGCGGCCAAGCTGTCTGTGAACGGCGCCCTGACCCTGTACCTGGACTTCATCAACATGTTCCAGATGCTGCTCTCGCTCCTCGGCGACCGCCGCTAAGCGAACCCAGTCTCTCGGACGCGTGACGCGAAGGCCCCGGCGGATCACCGCCGGGGCCTTTTTGCTGGGTTGAGCATCGGGAGGCGAAACATCGCGTTCGGCGGTTTCGCGCGGCTTCGGGGCGGGACGGTGGACTTATCCGTCGACCGCGACCGGAGGCGCGCCCGAGGCTTGATCCTGTGCGCGCCGGCCCCGTTTCCCCGAACGCTGCTCGGGCCGAAGCCGCGGCGGGGCAGCCAGGCCATGACGGATCCCCTAATCCGGAATGCCGGAAGACTGCGCGGGTCGCCGCTCCCGGCAGGCGAGGAGACCTCGCGCTTCCGGCGTCGATCCTCGGGGCGATCTCTCCGAGCCCATTCACGCGGCGGTGCGGTCAGACCGCCCGTAGCGGCGGCTCCAGGACGGCCAGGACTCGGGCCAGGTCGGTGCCGCGCTTCATCACGAGGCCGGAGGCCGCGACCACGGCGTAGGCGCCCTGGCGCCGGGCGAGCTTGGGGTCCTTCTCGACCCGGTACAGGGGCATTTCCGAGCTGCGCCGGTAGATCGAGAACACCGCCTTGTCGCGCCGGAAATCGAGGGCGTAGTCGCGCCACTCGCCCTGCGATACCATCCGTCCGTAGAGATTGAAGAGGACGCGCAGCTCGGCGCGGTCGAAGGCGATCTGGGGCTGGACCGGCGCGGTCGGGAAGGGGATGACCCGGGCAGCCGCCTCGGGCAATCGCGAATCAGCACCGGTTCTCTCGCTCATCGTCACTCCTGCTGCGGACCGATCCTTCATCATGGTGCCGGGCTTTCCCGGCCGCAAGGGCGGCGATTCGCGCCGGCGCGGGGAAACACATCATCACGATTTCGCCGCCATAAGGCCCAGCGTCGGCCTTGATGAGGCGCGACACCTGTGGCCGAAACTTCGTCGATCCCGTCCCGACGCGGCGTCCGATCTCCACGGCTCCCCAGCTTTTCGGACGGTGCCCGGTTCGGCGGGACCGACACTCCAGAGGTTTCGAGACCCAAGGACTTCAGGCCGCCTCTTCGGAGCGCGGCCCTTTTTTTGGCAGGCGCCGCGGAACGGGTGCCGGCGTCCCCGTCTCCCTGGGTGATCCAGCGCCCGCGACAGAACCCGCGAGACACCCGTGCATTCCTCGCAAGAGGGGCTGACACGACGACAGCGGAGCAACCGAGTGGCACGCTACTTTTTCGATATCCACGATGGGCGGGAGTTCCTCCAGGATTCGATCGGGCAGGACTGCATCGACGGGGACCACATCCGTCGCGAAGCGATGCGCGCCCTGCCGGAGATCGCGCGCGACGCCATTCCCCATCGCGGCGCCGATGCCCAGGCCTTCACGGTCATCGTCCGCAACGCCGACAACGCACCGGTCTACACCGCGACGCTGACCTTCTCGGGTTTGTGGATGAGCCCCCAGGCTCAGCTGGGTGAGCCCACCGACTGAGGGCCGGACGGCGTCGAGACCGTCGAATCGCGGAAGGCCTTGCGCGAAACTTCCGCTCCGCGGAGAAACTCCGTCTATGAAGGGGCGAGTTCATCGCCGGGGACGGGTCGTGGTCAGCTTCGATGCCGAGTTTCGCCAGACGCTCGCGACCCTGTTCGCCTGGCGCCGCGACGTGCGCCGGTTTCGGACCGACCCGGTGGACGAGGCGCTGCTGCGCCGCTGCCTCGATCTCGCGCGCTTCAGTCCCTCCGTGGGCAACAGCCAGCCCTGGCGCTTCGTCCGGGTGGCGGACCCGGCACGTCGGGCCCAGGTGCTCGCCAGCTTCGAGCGCTGCAACGCCGCCGCCGCCGAGGCCTACGCCGCCGAGCAGCGCGAGGCCTATGTCCGCCTGAAGCTCGCCGGCCTGCGCGAGGCCCCCATCCATCTCGCGGTGTTCTGCGACGAGGCCACCGCCACCGGGCACGGCCTCGGGCGCGCGACCATGCCGGAGATGCTGCGCTACTCCGTGGTCACGGCCGTCCAGACCTTCTGGCTCGCCGCCCGGGCCCACGGCCTCGGCGTGGGCTGGGTCTCGATCCTTGAGCCCGGCACGGTCTGCGAGACCCTGGAGGTACCCTGCGCCTGGAGCCTCGTGGCCTATCTCTGCGTCGGCTTCCCCGTGGAGGAACACGAGGACCCGGAACTCGTGCGCCATGGCTGGCAGCAGCGCCTCGACGGCGGAATGCCCCTGATCGAGCGCTGATCTTCCGGGCACTGTCAGAGTCAAGAAAGTCCGAAGGCGAAGCGGACGATTTACAGGGATTCCGGGGGCCGTGCTTTACCGCGCCGGAGGATTCCCGGGTATGACTGCGCCCGAGCACTTCGCTTTACCGGAACGCGAACCTGCCTCCGCCATTGATGGTCGGGCAAACGGTCACGCTTTCGGAGAGACAGGTCATGGTTCGGCACGGCAAGCTTCGCCCTCGCGCGTGGGCTGCGGCAATCCTGGGCGCCGCCCTCGGTGCGGGTCTTCTGGGTGCGCCCGCCCAGGCCCGGGAGGTGGTGGCCTTCCACGACGGCGTGATGCCGGGTTCGATCATCGTGCGCACCGCCGAGCGCCGGCTCTACCTCGTCAACGGTGACGGCACAGCGATCCGCTACCCCGTCGCGGTCGGCAAGCCCGGCAAGCAGTGGAGCGGCGCGACGCAGATCGACGGCAAGTACGTCGAGCCGGCCTGGTCGCCGCCGCGCGAGGTCAAGCGCGACAACCCGCGCCTGCCCGCCGTCATCGCCGGCGGCTCGCCCTCGAACCCGATGGGCGTCGCGGCGATGACCCTGGCCGGTGGCGAGTACGCCATCCACGGTACCAACCGGCCGAACTCGATCGGCACCTACGCGTCCTACGGCTGTATCCGGATGTACAACCAGGACATCACCGACCTCTACGAGCGCGTCTCGGTCGGCACGCAGGTCTACGTCACCCGCTGAGCCTGCAAACCCGCGCGACCGCGGCACGGCCGCGCGGGCCTTCCTCAGAGTTTAGCGCGCCGGCGGCGACGTCGCCTCGACGGCCGTGAAGGCCTCGAGGATGCGGTAGGTGTGCTCGGCGCCCTCGGGCACCAGCCAGGAATCGCCCGGCTCGAGCACCACCGTCTCGCCCTCGACGATCAACTCCGCCCGCCCGGCGATCACGTAGCCGACGGTCTCGTAGGGGCGCTTGGCCATGGGCTTGTCGGCGCTCGGCGATTCGTCGCGCCACATCCGCATCGCGACCACTTGCCCCCGGGCCAGGGCGACCTCGCCATGCGCACCCTCGCCCGCGTTCTTGCTCGAAACCTTGATCGCCATCGTCGTGCTCCCTCCGGTATGTCCGTGGCCGGAACAACGGGAGGGGATCGCCGCCGTTCCGGCGACGAAGTGCCCTCAGAAGTCGACGGCGATGCCCTTGATCTCCCAATCGTCGTAGCGCACCGGCTCCAGGCCGCCCCGGCCCTGGCGCTCCCGCTGTGCCGCGATCTCGGTCGCACGGGCATCGATCGCCGCCCGACGCTCCGCCGCCTCCGCCAGCGCCCGCGCCGCCTCCGGGGTCAGGGTCCGGGCCTCGGCCGGGGCCTCATCCGCAGCGTTTTCCGTCGGTTCCGGGCTGGTCATGGCTTGCATCTCGGTGTCTCGGGTGGAAGGGCATCGCAGGGAGGCCCGCCGCGCACGGGCTCATGGCTTGGCGGGTATTGGCTCGGCGGGCACGGGTTTGGCGGGCACGGGCTCAGCGGGCTCATGAATTAGGAAGTGGCACTCATGACGACACGCCGCAACACGGATGCGCCGATGGCGCCGCTCGATCGCGGCGTCGCCGGGCTCGGCGCCCGTCAGGTCGCGCACGGCGCGGTGGCCGACCTCATCGGCAAGACCCGCGGCTTCGCCCTCGAGGACGCCCTCGCGCAGGCGAGCCGGAATGCCGGCCTCGACGCCGCCGATGCGGGCCTCGCCCGCGCCATCGCCACCGCCACCTTTCGCCGCCTCGGCTTTCTCCGCCGGGTGCTCGCCGCGCGCCTGTCGCAGGGCCTGCCCGACGACCAGCCGCGTCTCGTCGCGCTCCTGGCCACCGGCGCCGTGCAGATCCTCGACCTGAACGTGCCGGACCACGCCGCCGTCGACCTCGGCGTCCGCCTCGCCAAGGCCGATCCGCAACTCCAGCACCTCTCCGGCCTCGTGAACGCGGTCCTGCGTCGGATCGTGCGCGAACGGTCCGAGATCGTGGCCGATCCCGGCGATCCGCTGGCCGACAACACCCCGGACTGGCTCGCCCGCCGCTGGCGCGCCGCCTACGGCGAGGAGACGGCCCGGGCCATCGCGGCGGCTCACCTGCAGGGCGCGGCCCTCGACATCACGGTGCGGGGCTCGGCCGCCGCGTGGGCCGAACGCCTCGGCGGGGTGGCCCTGCCGACGGGCAGCGTGCGCCTGCACGACGTTCATGCCGCCGTCGCGGACCTGCCGGGATACGCCGAGGGCCAGTGGTGGGTGCAGGACGCCGCCGCCGCCCTCCCGGCCCGGCTCCTCGCCGTACAACCCGGAGAGCGCGTCGCCGATCTCTGTGCCGCTCCGGGCGGCAAGACCGCGCAGCTCGCGGCTGCCGGCGCCTCGGTTCTGGCCGTGGACCGGTCCAGCCCGCGCCTGGAGCGCCTGTCGCAGAACTTCGCCCGTCTCGGGCTGGAGGCGGAGATCCGCGTCGGCGATGCCCTGGCGCTGCCCGACGATCTGGCCTTCGATGCCGTCCTGCTCGATGCGCCCTGCTCGGCCACCGGCACGCTGCGCCGCCACCCCGACGTGGCCTGGACCAAGACCGAGAGCGATATCAGCCGCTTGATCGGGCTGCAGAAGCGTTTGTTCGACAAGGCCGCCGCCCTGGTGCGCCCCGGCGGACGCCTCGTCTACTGCACCTGTTCCCTCGAGCGGGAGGAGGGGGAGTATCAGGTCGCGACCTTCCTCACCCGCAACCCCGCGTTCGAACGCGTCCCCGTCGAGGCCGCTGAACTCGGCGGCCTGTCGGAGCCGATCGACGCCGCGGGCGACCTGCGGACGCTGCCTGCCCACCTCGACGGCGCCACGCCGGAGCGACTCGGCGGCCTCGACGGCTTCTTCGCAAGCCGGCTGCGCCGAAAGACCTGAGCGATGCGCGCGGTCCGGTTCGGAGGCGCCCGTCACGGATTGGCATCGGTCCTGGTCCTGCTCGCAGCGCTCGCCGCGGGCGCGATGCCCGCCCGGGCGCAGGTCGATCCCCGCATCCTGCCGCTGCGGCCGGCCTACGCGCGCAATCCCACCTGCGCGCCGGTCGCGACCAGCATTCCCTTCGCGGCGCACGAGGGAACGCGCGACGTCGGACTGTCGCCGTCCCCGCGCGAGATGCCCCTGAACCAGGGCGAGAGCGCCATCTGCTTCGCCTACGCCACCGCCGACATGATCTCGCATCGGCTGGGGCGCCAGATCGCCCCCCTCGACGTCGCCACGAAATACTATTTCGCCGATCCCGAGCGCCTGACGGCCATTCCGGCCCTCCGCGAGCACCTGAAGGCGCATCCGAACTGGCGCGCCGACATCGCCTGGAGCCGCAACGCCGCCGAGATGTCGAGTCTCGGGAATCCGAAGCTGCTGCCCTATTTCGACAAGATCGAGGGGGGCGAGGAGGATACGGCCGCGCTCCTCTACAACATCGATGGCCTGTGCGAGGACCGCGACCTGCCGTCCAACGACGGCTACCGCTACGCCGCGCCGACCCTGCATCGCCTGCGCTATCGCAGCCGCCTGGCGCCCCGGCCGATGAGCTTCCGCAGCCTCGCGGGCACGGTCCCGCACCTTCGGCATCCGCGGACCGACACCTTCAATGCGGGCTGGATCGCCCATGTGGATGCCCGCTGTCGACGGGCCAGCCTGCCGGTGCCTCTGCTGCCGGTCTCCTATCGGGTGGCAGCCAATCAGGCCGAGTTCGTCGAGATGCGGGATTCCGGGACGCCGCCGAGCCCGCGGGCGATCAGCCGGATCCTGGCGATGATCGATTACGCCCTGGACCACCGCCGCGTGCCCACCATCGGCTACAGCTGGTACCTCCTGGAGGACCGCGATCCCAAGGACCCGGACCTGCACGCGGATCACGCCAGTCCCGTGATCGGGCGGCGAAGGATCGGCGGTCGCTGCCAGTACCGGGTGCAGGACAACACCGGCGAGTACTGCGCCCGCATGCGATCGGGCATGCGCGAGGCCTGCGAGAATGGCCGCGTCTGGGTCGACGAGGAGGCCCTGCGCCGCACCCTCTACAGTGTCACGTACCTGCGCTGAGCTGAGCGCCGACGCGGTCTTCGTTCGGGGCGGAAACAAACGACAGCCTTGGCCGTTGCCCCGTTAACCATGAGGGAGCCGAATATGTCGTCACGCTGGATGACCCTGCAGGACATCGCCGAGTCCCGCAGCATCAGTCTCGATCAGGCACGCCGCTGGGTCGATGCCGAGCATTGCCCGCGGGTCTTCCGCGCCGAGACCACGCTCTACCTCGTCTGAGACCGTCCGGGTCTCA
Organism: Methylobacterium sp. AC690; assembly: GCF_979256535.1. NCBI lineage: Bacteria > Pseudomonadati > Pseudomonadota > Alphaproteobacteria > Hyphomicrobiales > Methylobacteriaceae > Methylobacterium > Methylobacterium sp. AC690. Next base: position 45,494 of record NZ_CEEDOX010000003.1, read on the forward strand.
GAGCAGGCGCCGGTCGAGCCTGAGGATGCGACAGGGGTCGCCGGCCTTGGCGGCCGGTGCATGGGGCGCGCGGATGAGCAGCGCTTCGGCCGAACCCAGGATGAAGAGCATCGAGGAATCCTGGCGGTTCTCGGGATGGACCACCGGGATGCGGTCGGGCCCCGTCTCGATCCGCGACCGGAGATAGTCCTGGCGCAGGTCGTTCTCGGGCAGATCGCTGCCGAGGATGGCCGGTTCGGACAGATCCGCGGACGCGCGCGGATCCCCCAGCAGGGCCCGGATCGCCGGGACCACGAACAGCAGCCCGCAGACCACCGAGGCCACCGGATTGCCCGGCAGTCCCAGAACGGCCATCCGGCCGAGGCGACCGTGCATCAACGGTTTGCCGGGCCGGAGCGCGACGCGCCAGAAACCGAGTTCGAGACCGCGGGTGGTCAGGGCCGATTGCACGAGGTCATGGTCGCCGACCGAGGCCCCTCCCAGCGTGATCAAAAGATCCGCATCGGCCGCCACCGCGCGCAGGATCGCGTCGTCGAGGGCCGCGAGCGTGTCGCCGGCGATCCCGAGATCGATGGCGTCCGCCCCGACCTCCCGGACCAGGGCCGCGACGGCGAGCCCGTTCGAAGCGACGATCTGGTCCCAGCGCGCCGGTTCCCCGGGCGCCACCAACTCGTCCCCCGTGGCCAGGATGGCCACCCGTGGGCGCCGCCGGACCGGGAGTGCGCCGTGCCCCCCGGCAGCCGCGAGGGCGATGCGGCGCGAATCCAGCACGTCACCGGCGGCGAGCAGGCGATCGTCCCTCCGGAAATCGAGGCCGCTCGGGCGGATGAAGCGACCCGCCGGTACGGGGTCGCGTCCGGTCACGCGGTCGGATGTCGCCTCGGCGTTCTCCTGGATCAGGATGGCGTCGGCCCCCTCCGGCACCGGCGCACCGGTGAAGATCCGCACGGCCTCACCGCGTCCCAGCACGCCGGCGAACCCGTGGCCGGCGGCGCTGCTGCCGATGAGCCGCAGGGTCGCGGGTGCTTCGGCGAGGTCGGCACTGTGGACCGCGTAACCGTCCATGGCCGAGGCCGGGAATGGCGGTTGCGTCCGGGTCGCCCGCACATCCGCCGCGAGCGTACGCCCGGCGGCCTGCCCGATCGGGACGGTCTCCGTCTCGACCGGTCCCGGAATGGATTGCAGGATGCGCGCCAGCGCCTCGGCGACCGGGATCATGCCCCCGGACCGCGATTTCTTCGAAGACATGCCGCTCAAGCGTGATCCTCGGCGCGATAGGCGCCGGAGCGGCCCCCATCCTTGGCGAGCAGCCGGATCCCCTCGATGCGCATGCCGCGATCGGCCGCCTTCACCATGTCGTAGATGGTCAGGCAGGCCACCGAGACCGCGGTCAGCGCCTCCATCTCCACGCCGGTCGGGCCCAGCACCTTCACCTCCGCGGTGACCCGAAGGCCCGGAAGGCTGTCATCGGGCTCGCAATCGACGCGGACCTTCGCGAGCAGGAGGGGATGGCAGAGGGGAATGAGCTCGTGGGTGCGCTTCGAGGCCATGATCCCGGCGAGACGGGCCGTGCCGATGACGTCGCCCTTCTTGGCGTCGCCTTCCCGGATCAGCCGCAAGGTCTCGGGCAGCATGACCACCGAACCGGTGGCCCGCGCCGTGCGCGTGGTCGCGTCCTTCTCCGAGACATCGACCATGTTGGCCGCGCCGGAGGCGTCCAGGTGAGTGAGTTCGGCCATCGCTGCGCTCAGGCTTTCGCGTCGCCGAAGAGCAGGCGGCGGGTTGCGGCGGTGACGTCGGCCTCGCGCATCAGGCTCTCGCCGACCAGGATGGTATCGAGACCGTTCTCGGCCAGCCGGACCACGTCGGCATGCCCGGCGATGCCGCTCTCGGCCACGGCGATGCGGTCGGCCGGCACGCCCTCGGCGAGGCGGATCGCCGTCTCGAACGAGACCTCGAAGGTCTTGAGGTTGCGGTTGTTGATGCCCACCAGCCGTGTACCGAGGGGCAGGGCCCGGGCCAACTCCTCGGCATCGTGGACCTCGACCAGCACGTCCATGCCGAGGTCGTGGGCCGTCTCCACCAGGGCGGCGGCCTCCTCGTCGTCGAGGCAGGCCATGATCACGAGGATGCAATCGGCGCCCCAGGCCCGCGCCTCGAACACCTGGTAGGGCTCGAACAGGAAGTCCTTGCGCAGGACCGGCAGGGCGCAGGCCGCGCGCGCTTCGGTGAGGTACTCGGGCTTGCCCTGGAACGAGGGCGTGTCCGTGAGGACCGAGAGGCAGGTGGCGCCGCCGGCCTCGTAGGCCGCGGCCAGGATCGCAGGATCGAAGTCGGCGCGGATCAGGCCCTTCGAGGGCGAGGCCTTCTTCACCTCGGCGATCAGCGCGGGACGCTTCTGCGCGATGTGCGCCGCGATGGCATCGGCAAAGCCGCGCGGTGCCGTGACATCGGCGATGCGCTTCTCGAGCTTCGTCTGCGGCACCCGCAGCTTCGCCTCGGCGATCTCGCGCCGCTTGTAGGTCTCGATGCGGGCGAGCACGTCCTTGCGCTCGGCCGGAGCGATCTCGGGGACAAAGCCGGGTTTCGATTTGGACTCGGACGTGGGCTCGGACATGACGGGCTTTCAGGCGTTCGAGCGAAGGTTCGAGAGACGGACCAGCGTCTGTAGTGTGGCGCGCGCAGCGCCGCTGTCGAGGGCCTGCGCCGCCCGGGCGACGCCGTCGGCGAGCGCGTGTGCCGCCTCGGCCACGACGAGGGCGGCCCCGGCATTCAGCACGGCGATGTCGCGATACGCGTTCCGCGCCCCGTCGAGGACGTCGGCCAGCGCCGCGGCGTTGTGCGCCGGATCGCCGCCGCGCAGGGCGTCCAGGCTGTGTAGGGGCAACCCGACATCGCGCGGATCGATGGTGAATTGCGAGACCCGGCCCCCCTCCAGGGCCACCACGGCCGTGGGACCGGTGACGGTGATCTCGTCGAGGCCGTCGCTGCCGTGAACGGTCCAGACCCGCTCGCTGCCGAGCTCGGACAGCACGCCCGTCAGCGGCTCGGCCCAGGCGGGCGACGAGACGCCGAAGAGCTGGCGCCGGACGCCGGCCGGATTGGCCAGGGGGCCGAGCATGTTGAAGATCGTGCGCGTCGGGAGCTCGGCCCGCACGGGCGCCACGTGGCGCATGGCGGCGTGGTGCGTCTGCGCGAACATGAAGCACAGGCCCGCTTCGGCCAGGCAGAGGCTCAGCTCGTCCGGGGCGAGCCCGATGCGCACGCCGAGGGCCGCGAGCACGTCGGCCGCCCCGGAGCGCGAGGTGGCGGCGCGATTGCCGTGCTTGGCCACGGGGACGCCGCAGGCGGCCGTCACGATCGCCGCCAGGGTCGAGACGTTGTAGCTGCCGGAATGATCGCCGCCGGTGCCCACGACGTCGACGGCCCCGGGAACGCTGCGCACCGGCAGCATCCGGGCGCGCATGGCCTCCACCGCCCCGACGATCTCGTCCGGCGCCTCGCCGCGGACCTTCAGGGCCATCAGGAAGGCGCTGGCCTGGACCGGGGTCACCTCGCCCGACAGGAGGTCGTCGAAGGCCCGGCGGGCCTCGTCGCGCGTGAGACTCGCACCCGTAGCGACCTTCGCGAGGAGGGGTTTGAAGGATTCCATGGGTCTCGGGCGTGAAGATCCGGCGCGGGAGGCCGGGATTGTTCCTGACGAGCGACAGGCTTCGTCAATGCACGCCGTCGCGGCCCTTGTCACGCGTTGCGTTCCAGGCCGCCGCGATGTCGAGGAAATTGCGCAGGATCTGCGAACCGTGGTGCGAGAGGATGCTCTCGGGGTGGAACTGGACCCCGTGCACGGGCAGATGCGCGTGCTGCAGCCCCATGATCAGGCCGTCGGCCTCCGCCGTCACGGTCAGGTCCGTCGGACAGCCGCCGCGCTCCACCACCAGGGAATGATAGCGCGTCGCATCGAAGGGCCCGTTCAGACCGCGGAAGATGCCGGAGGCCCGGTGCTGGATGCTGGAGACCTTGCCGTGCATCGGTGCCGGGGCCCGCACGACGTCTCCGCCGAAAGCCTGCCCGATGGCCTGGAGCCCGAGACAGACGCCGAAGATCGGGATCTCGGCCGAGAGGTCCTTGACCACGTCGAGGCAGATGCCGGCCTCGTTCGGCGAACACGGTCCGGGCGACAGCACCACGGCGTCGGGCCGACGGGCACGGATCTCCGCGGTGGTGATGGCGTCGTTGCGCACCACGTCGATCGAACCGCAGAGGGGGCCGATCAGGTGGACGAGATTCCAGGTGAAGGAATCGTAGTTGTCGATGACGAGGACGTCGGACATGGGCGGCTCACGCGCAGGCATGGAAGCGGTTTGACCGGACTCCCGCGAGGGGTCAACACATCCGGGGTCGACGCATCCATGTCGACGGATCGGGGTCGCCCCCGCCCGCACCGGGCGCTACTGCCCCCGCCGGGCCCGGCTCGCGAACAGCACCGCATCCTCGGCCGCCCGGAACAGGGCCTTGGCCTTGTTGACGCATTCCTGCTGCTCGGAGGCCGGGTCGGAATCGTAGACGATGCCCGCGCCGGCCTGCACGTGCATGCGGCCGTCCTTCACCAGGGCTGTGCGGAGCACGATGCAGGTGTCCATCTCGCCGCGCGCGCCGAAATAGCCGATGCAGCCGCCGTAGGGGCCGCGCTTCTCGTGCTCGAGCTCGTCGATGATCTCCATGGCCCGCACTTTCGGGGCACCGGAGACGGTTCCGGCCGGAAAGCCGGCGGCGAGGGCCGCGAGCGCATCGTGCTTCGGGTCGAGGTCGCCCTCGACGTTCGAGACGATGTGCATGACCTGGCTGTAGAATTCGAGGAAGAACGAACCCGTGACCGTGACGCTGCCGATCCGCGCGACGCGGCCGACGTCGTTGCGGCCGAGGTCGAGCAGCATGAGGTGCTCGGAGCGCTCCTTCGGATCGGCCAGCAGTTCCTCGGCCAGCGCCTTGTCCTCGGCGGGCGTGGCGCCGCGCCGACGCGTGCCGGCGATCGGCCGGATCGTGACGCGATCGTCACGGACCCGAACCAGGATTTCCGGCGAGGAGCAGACGAGCTGAAACGCCTCGAAATCGAGGTAGCACAGGAACGGCGCCGGGTTGGTCCGGCGCAGCGACCGGTACAGGGCGAGGGCCGGCAGGGTGAAGGGCGCCTCGAAGCGCTGCGACAGCACGACCTGGAAGACGTCGCCGGCGACGATGTACTCCTTGGCCCGGGCGACCATCCCCAGGTATTCGTCCGGTGTGGTGTTCGAAACGGGCTCGGGATGCGCGATGGCGCGCGGGTCGATCCGCGCCTCGACGGGGAGGGGGCCTTCGAGGATCTCGGCCACCCGCTCCAGCCGAGCCAGGGTCGCCTCGTAGGCGGCGCGTGCGCCGACCCCGGCGGCCGGGCGGACCGGGCCGACCACGGTGATCAGGTCGCGAACCGAGTCGAAGACCACCATCAGGCGCGGTCGCACGAGGATCGCGTCCGGCACGCCGAGCGGATCGGGGTTCGGGCGACCGAGGGTTTCCATGGCCCGGACCATGTCGTAGCCGAGGTAGCCGAACAGGCCGGCCGCCATCGGCGGCAGCACCTCCGCGTCGCGCTCCGCGCCGATCGCGCTCTCGGCGATCAGGTCCCGCAGGCTCGCCAGGGGCGCCGCTGCCTCGGGCGCGAAGACCGACAGGTCGGGACCGCGCGCGATCTCCGCCCGGCCCTCGCGGCAGCGCCAGGCCAGGTCGGGGTCGAGCCCGATCATCGAGTAGCGTCCGCGGACGACGCCGCCCTCGACCGATTCGAGCAGGAAGGCCGTGCCGGAATGCTGCGCCCGCAGCTTCAGGAAGGCGGCGACGGGCGTTTCGAGGTCCGCCACCAGGGTGATGTTGAGGAGGGTGGGACGACCCGCCTCGTAGGCTTCGACGAAGGCCGTGAAGGCGGAGTCCTCAGACATCGTCGGCTCAGTACTCGCCGCCGCCGATCGCCCGGCGGAAGGCCGCCTGGTTGATGGTCACGCCCACCGAGGTCTGCACGTCGCCGATGTACTGGCCCAGGACATCGTCGGCGATGGTGGGCTGGAAGCGCTTGGTAATCGCCTCGTCCTCCGGCGAGCCGGGAACGAAGGCGGGCATCGTCGCAGCGGTGACCTTGAACAGGGCGCGACTCTCGCCGGCCTCGGCGGAGGCCGACTTCTCGACCGCCGTCGCGAAGACGCGGTTGACCACCTCGGCCGTCAGATCGCCCTGGGCCTGGTTGCGGGCCAGGTCGGTGAGGGTCTGGACGTTCAGGCCCGCTTCCGCCGCGAGGGCCTCGACGGTCTCGCCCTTGTCGAGGCGCGCCGACAGCTCCTTGGCCTTGGCGAGGAGGCGGCTCTGGACCTCGGCGGCGCGCCAGCGGGCGACGACCTCGTCGCGCACCTCGTCGAGGGGCTTGTCATGGGCCCGGTCGATGCCGGTCACGTCGTACCAGACGTATCCCCCGGTCTTGGTGCGCAGGGGCTCGTTGTCGCCGCCCATCTCGGCCCGGAACAGGGCGGTCAGGGTGGTGTCGCGATCCGGGATGCCCTCGACGGTCTTGCCCGCGGGATCGAGGCCCTGCGCGGTGACGGCCGGGATGGTCGTCAGCGGCAGGTCGCGCTCCTTGGCGATGTCGGCCAGGGGCTTCGAGTTGGCGCGCTGGTCCTCGATCGCGTCGTGCGTCGTGTCGAGGCCGCTGTTGGCGCGCTCCAGGGCGATGGTCTTGGCGATGTCCGCGGAGACGTCGGCCAGCGGCTTCACCGTCTCCGGCGCGATGGCGGTGACACGCAGGAGAACGGTGCCGAAGCGGCCCTTCACCGGTGCGCTCACCGTGTTCAGCGGCAGGCTGAAGGCCGCATCCGCCACGGCGGGATCGAACAGCTCCGCCTTCGACAGCGTCCCGAGCGAGAGGTTCTTCGCATCGGCGCCGGTCTCGGCGGCGGCCGTCTCGAACGGCTTCTCACCGGCCTCGATCGCCTTGCGGGCCGCCTCGGCGGCGGCCTGATCCGGGAAGACGATCTGCTGGATCGTGCGACGCTCCGGCGTCCCGTAGCGCGCCTTCTCGGACTCGTAGCGCTGGGCGATCTCCTCGGCGGTCACGGCCTCCGGCTTGGCCATCGCCTGCGGGTCCAGGACCAGCAGGGTGACGGCGCGGGCTTCCGGCGCGCGGAAGGCGAACTTGTTGTCCTCGTAATACGCCTTCACCGCCTCCTCGGAGGGGGCCGGGATGTCCCCCGCCACGGAGGGCGGCAGCATCATCAGGGCGACCGAACGGCGCTCGGTGGTGTAGCGGTGCACCGCCTCGCGCAGCGCCTCGGGGACATGCAGGTCGGCGGCGACCGCCTCGGCGAGCTGCAGGCGGGCGGCGACCGAGCGCTGCTCGCGCACGAAGGTCGCCTCGTTGATGCCGGCCCGCTGGAGCGTCTGGTAGAACAGGGCGGGATCGAACTTGCCGTCGGCGCCCTGGAAGCTCTTCTCCTCCTGGATCGCGCGCAGCACGGCCGCATCGGGGATGCTCAGGCCGAGGGCCGCGGTCTGCTGGTCGAGGGAGGCTTCGCTCACGAGCTGCGCCAGGACCTGACGGTCGATGCCGAGCGCCCGCGCCTGGTCGGGCGTCAGGGTGCGGCGGGTCTGGCTCTGGTAGCGCTGGAGCTGGTTCTGATAGGCGCTGCGCACGGTCTCGGCGGAGATCTGCGCCCGGCCCACGGTGGCCACGCTGGTGGACGAGCCCGCCCGGAAGAACTCCTCGACACCGAAGATCGCCACGCCGGCGATCAGGAAGGTGAAGACCACCGTGAGGATGATCTTGCCGAGCCAGTGCTGGCTGGCCTTGCGCATGTTCTGCAGCATCGAACGTCCGGGTACCCGTCGCGTGGGCGCCGGAAGCGCCCCGTCATTCCTGGGAAGGTCGCCCGCGATAGACCATCCGCGCTGTCACCGCAAAGGGCGTTCGCGGTTTGCGCCCTTCCTGAGGCTCTGTTAGGGCCGGCGCGACCGCGAAGCGAAGCCATATCAGCGAGGAACGGGATGACGAAGTCGGGGCGACGGCCGCTGGTTGCCGGCAACTGGAAGATGAACGGCCTGCGCAGCTCTGTCGCCGTCGTGGAGGCCGTGCGGAGCGGCCTGACCGCGGCGTTGCTCGACACGGTCGACGTCCTCATCTGCCCGCCCTCCACGCTGATCGCGTCCTGCGTCGCCGCCGCCTACGGCTCGCCGATCGCCATCGGCGGCCAGAACCTGCACGCCAAGCCGAACGGCGCCTTCACCGGCAGCATCTCGGCGGAGATGCTGGCCGATCTCGGCGCCACCTACGTCATCGTCGGCCATTCCGAGCGCCGGGCCTACCACCACGAGACCGATGACGGCGTCCACGCCAAGGCGCTGGCGGCCCGCCGCGCGGGTCTCTGCGGCATCATCTGCGTCGGCGAGACCAAGGAAGAGCGCGAGGAGGGCCGGACCCTCGACATCGTTCGCGCGCAGCTCGCGATCGGCGTGCCGAAGGGCGCCTCCGCCAAGGACACCGTCATCGCCTACGAGCCGGTCTGGGCGATCGGCACCGGCCTGACGCCGACCCCGGCCGACATCGCCGAGGTTCACGCCTCGCTGCGCGAGATGCTCGGCCAGCTCATCGGCGCCGAGGCACAGGCGGTGCGCATCCTCTATGGCGGCTCCGTCAAGCCGAGCAACGCCCGCGAGCTGATGGCGGTGGAGAACGTCGACGGCGCCTTGGTGGGCGGCGCCAGCCTGGTGGCCGACGACTTCCTCGGCATCGCCCGCGCCTACCTGCGCTAGGGATCGGGCCCGGACAGTCCACTGCAGCGGACGTCCGCAGCCGGACCGTGACAGTCCGGCTCCGGCAGGAGTGGCCCAGGAGGCATCGGCGGACATGATCTGGCAGTCGGACGAGGATCGCGCCTGGGCCGTCGAGGAGGCCTGCCGCAACGCCCGACCTTCGCCGCTGGAGATCGGCCTCGGGGGCTGGATCCTGCGGGCCTCGGGCGGTCCGACGCGGCGGACGAACTCGCTCAATCCCCTGCGCGGCTGGCGCGACGATCCCGCCCGCATCATCGCGGAGGCCGAGAGCCTCTACAGGAGCCTCGGCCGGCCGCTGATCGTCCGGGTGCCGGATCTCGTGCCCGAGATGGGCGCCGTGCTCGATGGTCTCGGATATCGCTCCGAAGGAGAGGCCTGCACGCTGTTCGCGGCGCTTCCGCCGGACGACCGCGCGGTGCCGGACGACGTCATCCTGACCGATGCCCCCGACGCGGCATGGCTGGAGGCCCATGCCGCCTGCGAGGGCGTGGTGTCCGAGGCCGCTCTGCGAGCGTATCGCGACTCGCTCGCATGCCTGATCCTGCCCAGGATGTTCGCGCGTCGGATCGAAGCGGATCGGACGGTGGCCGTGGCCTACGGCGTCCTGCATCGCGGGATCCTGGTGTTCGAATCCGTCGCGACGCACCCGGCCCATCGTCGGGCGGGGCATGCGCGCAGCCTGATCGCGACGCTGATGGCCTGGGCGCGGCAGGAGGGAGCGACCGGCGCCTGCCTTCAGGTGATCGCGGGCAATGCGCCGGCGCGGGCGCTCTATGGCGGGCTCGGGTTCTCCCGCAACCTCTACGACTACCGCTACCGCCGCCGCGACTAGGCGCTGCGAGCGCGAGATCCTTCGGCGCGAGATCCTTCGGCGCGAGACCCTTCGGCGCGAGACCCTTCGGCGTCGGACACGCCGCGGCGCCGGATCTGCGCCGAAGCCTCGGTCCGGTTGGCGCGCGCGGTCATCTGGTGTATGGCCCCGCGGATATGTCGGCGGCGCCAGGACTCTCCGGCCCGTAATGCACCCGTGGCCGGTTCCCTCCCCGGAACCAGCGCGCGGATGACGAAGCTTCCGGAAACCCGATGCAGACCGTTCTGATCTCGATCCATCTCATCGTCGTCCTCGGCCTCATCGCCGTGGTCCTGCTCCAGCGCTCCGAGGGCGGTCTCGGTCTCGGCGGGGGTGGCAGCGGCGGTGTCGCGGGTTTCATGACGGGGCGGGGCCAGGCCAACGCGCTGACCCGCGCGACCGCCATCCTCGCCGCCCTGTTCTTCACCACCAGCATGGCGCTCGCGATCCTGTCGCACCGCAGTGCGGCCCCGCGCTCGATCCTCGAGGGAACCGGGACCAGCCAGCCCGCGACGCCGCCGAACGCCGGCAACCTGCTCGACACCCTGCGCGGGCAGAGCGGCGCCCAGCCCAGCACCCAGCCCGGCACCCCGGCGCAGGTGCCCGAGACGGCACCGGCCCAGCCGGCCGTGCCGCAGGCGCCGCAGTCGCGCTGATCGGGCGGTTCAGGGCGCCACGAACGTCGCCTTTGACCCCGTCTTAACCGCGGCGTGTTCGCTGGGGCCGGTCGCTCGCTGCGAGCGCCCGGGTGATCGAGATACGCGGCGTCCGAGGGTTCAGACGCCGATCATCGTTGCAAGGCCGATCGAACGGCGTCCTCGCCCCGCATGCGCAGACCTCGCGGGGGATAGGCGTTTTTGTTGTTTGGCGAATCGTCTTCCCTTGTTTATGGACCGAGGCCCATGACGCGGTACGTATTCATCACCGGCGGCGTGGTTTCCTCGCTCGGCAAGGGTCTCGCATCGGCCGCCCTCGCGGCCCTGCTCCAGGCACGGGGCTACAAGGTCCGCCTGCGCAAGCTCGACCCCTACCTGAACGTCGATCCGGGGACGATGAGCCCGACCCAGCACGGCGAGGTCTTCGTCACCGACGACGGTGCGGAGACGGACCTCGACCTCGGGCATTACGAGCGCTTCACCGGCCTGCCCGCGACCCGGGCGGACAACATCACCACCGGGCGGATCTACCTCGACATCATCACCAAGGAGCGCCGCGGCGATTACCTCGGCGCGACGATCCAGGTGATCCCGCACGTCACCAACGCGATCAAGGACTTCGTCCTCGAAGGCAACGAGGCCTTCGACTTCGTGCTGGTCGAGATCGGCGGCACGGTCGGCGACATCGAGGGCCTGCCGTTCTTCGAGGCGATCCGGCAGCTCGGGCAGGAACTGCCCCGCGGCGCCACCGCCTTCGTGCACCTGACCCTGCTGCCCTACATCCCGTCCGCCGGGGAGCTGAAGACCAAGCCGACGCAGCACTCGGTGAAGGAGCTGCGCTCCATCGGCATCCAGCCCGACATGCTGCTCTGCCGCTGCGACCGGCCGATCCCGACGGACGAGCGCCGCAAGCTCGGCCTGTTCTGCAACGTCCGCGAGACCGCCGTGATCGAAGCGCGCGACGTCGCCTCGATCTACGACGTGCCGCTCTCCTATCGCGAGGCCGGCCTCGACCGGGAGGTGCTGGCGCATTTCGGCCTGCCGTCGCAGGACGAGCCGGACCTGACGCGCTGGCGCACCATCTCCGAGCGGGTGAAGAACCCCGAGGGCGAGGTCTCCATCGCCATCGTCGGCAAGTACACGGGCCTCAAGGACGCCTACAAGTCGCTGACCGAGGCGCTGACCCACGGCGGCATCGCGCATCGGGTGAAGGTCAACTTGGAGTGGATCGAGGCCGAGGTCTTCGAGCGCGAGGATCCCGCGCCGTTCCTCGAGGGCATCCACGGCATCCTCGTCCCCGGCGGCTTCGGCCAGCGTGGCGCCGAGGGGAAGATCCGCGCGGCGCGCTACGCCCGCGAGCGCAAGATCCCCTATTTCGGCATCTGCTTCGGCATGCAGATGGCCGTGATCGAGGCGGCCCGGGCCCTCGCCGGCGTCTCGGACGCCAACTCGACCGAGTTCGGCGAGACCAGCGAGCCGGTGGTCGGTCTCCTGACCGAGTGGCTGAAGGGCAATGAGCTGGAGCGCCGCGCCGCGGCCGGCGACCTCGGCGGGACCATGCGTCTCGGCGCCTACCAGGCCAGCCTGCGCCCGGATTCGAAGATCGCCGAGATCTACGGCACGACCGAGATCTCGGAGCGCCACCGCCACCGCTACGAGGTCAACATGGCCTATCGCGAGTGCCTGGAGGCCAAGGGCCTGCGCTTCTCGGGCCTTTCGCCGGACGGGCTCCTGCCGGAGACCGTGGAGCATGTCGGGCATCCCTGGTTCATCGGCGTGCAGTTCCACCCGGAGCTGAAGTCCCGCCCCTTCGAGCCGCACCCGCTCTTCGAGAGCTTCGTCGGCGCCGCGATGGTCCAGAGCCGCCTGGTCTAGCCCCGGAGGGGACGGTCGCCCGCCGACCGTCCCTGCCGGAGCGCGGCCCGATACGCCGGCACCGGCCCAGGGCGAGAACCGACGACGGTCCGACGGAGCGCGGTTCCGGCCGGGCGCGGACGGACGCCGCCCGGACCGCGCACCGGACGAGCCGGCGACGCTTCTGCCGGGGGGAACGTCACCCCCGTTGCTCCATTGACTGTCCACACGGGGTCGCTTCCCCAGATGGAGTCATGGAATGCCGCCGATCTTCACCGCTGATTTCGAGACCCGCCGCGATGCCGAGATGAGCGTGGAGCACCTCGTGCAGGAGCACGGCCTCGACCGGAAGGCGATCACGGTCGTCTCGACGGGCGAGCGCAACAGTGCCGGAACCGAGCAGGCCGGCGGCGATCTGGAGGACGGGCGGAAGAAGGGCGAGACCGAGGGCGAGCCCGCGCTGACGGCGGCGATCCAGGTTCGGGTCGACGCCGATGCCGCGCAGAAGGGCGTCATCGACGAGTCGTTCTCTACCTTCGGTGGAAAGACCGTTCAGCGCTGACGCGCGAGGTTCAGGCCGCGAGCGCGGTGAGGCTCGTCTCGGGCCGCGCCGTGTCGCGCGGTCCGAACAGGTGCTGGTGCAGGGCGTTCGGGCAATGGACGCGCCCCGAGGGATCGGTGATCTTCACCTCGGTCATCCCCGCGGTCATCAGCGACCAGCCCTGCTCCACGGCGCCCAGGATCGAGCTGTGGCGGAAACTGAAGCACCGCTCCGAGACGCGCGCGCTGACGGTGAAGCTCACGGACTGAGATCCTTGGCTGATCGCTCGGTCACCCGGTCGCGGGTCGCCGGCGAGAATGGGGGGAAGAGACGACGATCGGGGGAAGACAGTTGGGCAGCGCCTGGGGTTGCGCCGCCGCCGGGTTGCGTGTGCACCGCAATAATGGCTTCCGGTTGACGAAGCCTGAGCAAAAACGAGCCCGGTGCGATTGAGACCGCGCTCACGCGGGAACGTGATCGGCGAGGGCGCGGACCGCGCCCAGGACGGCGTCGGGATGCTGGTGATGCAGCATGTGCCCGGTCCCCGACAGGAGGGTGAAGGCGGCGCCCGGAATCCGGTGCGAGGCCCAGTATCCGTGTCGCGGCGTACTGACCACGATGTCCGAGTCGCCGGCGAGGATCCGGACCGGCACCCGGCAGGCCTGATAGGACAGGGCGCTGCGGGTCAGGCCCGACATCAGGCCGGCCGCATCCTCCCCTTCGGCCACCAGTTGTTCCGCGGTTCCCGCGAGGCCGAACGGGTTGGCGGCCGCGTAGCCGGGGGGCATCGTGGCCGGCAGGAACATCGCGTTCCAGAGCAGGGGCAGCAGCGCCGGGTCCATCGCGCGGCCGAGGACGCGCGACGCGAAATGTCCGCCGGGGGCCGCCCGGGGGCCGAAGAGAAGGTGTTCCAGGCGCGGCTCGGGGAAGCAGATCGGCGCCAGGGCGACGACGCCGGCGATCTCTTCCGGGAACTGGAGGCCGTAGGCCAGCGCCACCGCACCACCGTAGGAATGCCCGACGATGATCGGCCGCTCCAGGCCGAGCGCCCGAACGCCGTCGCGGATCAGGGCCGCCTGTTGCCAGAGATGGGCATCGCTGGCGCCGCGGCGCCTGCTGAAGCCGTGGCCCGGTCGGTCGACGGCGATGACCCGGAACTGCTCGGCGAGGCGAGGCACCGGTCCGAGCCACATGTCTTCCAGGGTCATCAGCGTGCCGTGGATGACCACGACCGGCGCTCCGGTCCCGGCTTCGGCATAGGCCAGCGTGCGCCCGTCCGGCAGGTCGAGGGTCGATCGGGGCACGAGACGCTCGGAGACCGCGGGCGAGACCCGGCCGACCGGGCTGACGAGGGATCCGGCCGCCATCAGAGCGGACGCCGGCGACGGCGGCTCTGTCCGGCGAGGAAGGCGGTCGCGGCGAGGCCGAGACCGAGCCGAAGCGCCGTCGAGGCCGGATGAAGGGACGCCCTTGTGTAGGTGCTGCTTCGCTGCACGTAGCCGGGCTGGTCGCCCCGCGTCTCGCCGTCCTGTCCGGGGCCGTGCAAGGTGCCGTCGGGATTGCGCGGGGCCTCGCGGCGCTTCTGGAGGGCGATGATCGCGGGCGCCAGCAGATCGTAGGTGCCCGGCGAAAATTCCTTGAGACTGGTCAGGGCTTTGCCCCCGCCGCCGACGACGATGTCGCGCTCGGGATGCACGGCGGCATGCAGGATGGCGCGCGCCACCTCTTCCGGCCGGTAGACCGGGGGCGGCAGCATCGGCTCGTGATCCATGTAGTTGCGCGCGCGGTGCGGCAGCGGCGTGTCGATGGAGGTCGGCTTGATCAAGGTCACCGAGATCGGTGCGCCTTCATCGGCGAGCTCCATGCGGAAGGCGTCGGTGAATCCTTTGATCGCGTGCTTGCTGGCGCAGTACATGCCCTGGAAGGGGAAGGCGAGGTCGCTCGCGACACTGCCGATATTGATGATGCTGCCCCCCCGCTCGCGCAGGTGATCGGCCGCGATCAGCGTGCCGTAGACCGTGCCCCAGAGGTTGGTCTGAAGCAGGCGCTCGTGATCGGCATCGGAGACCTTGCTGAGTGGCCCGTAGATGGTCAGGCCGGCCACGTTCACCCAGGTGTCGAACCCACCGAAGGCAGCGATGGCGCGGTCCGCGACGGCCTGGACGTCGGCGCGCTGGCCGACATCCGCCGCCACGGCGACGGCGTGACCGCCCGCGCCCTCGATCTCCCGCGCAATGCGCGCGAGGGTGTCGCCGCTGCGGGCCGCCAGGACCACCCGGACCCCGGCCTGGGCTGCCATGCGGGCCGTGGCGAGACCGATGCCGCTCGAAGCTCCCGTGATCACCATCACCTGATCGCGCAGCGCCTTCCGGTGTCGCATCGTGCCCATTCCCCGCCCGTTCGCACGGATCGCCACCGGCGTCCTCGAACGCTTACTCGCGGGAGGCCCGCGGGTTCTGTTCCCAGGGCGCGCCTGCGCGGTTTTCACGCGCGGCTTCGCCCAGGGGAAGAGGCGCGGCGGGCGGCGATGCCGCTGGCTTTGGCGCGCCGCATGACTACCTTGCAGCCTGTGACCGAGATCCTGTTCTACCACCTCCAGAATCAGCCCCTCGAGACGGTGCTCCCGAACCTGCTGGAGCGCTCGTTGGAGCGCCAGTGGCGTGCGACCATCCAGGCGGCCAGCGAGGAACGGCTCCAGGCGCTCGACGACCAGCTCTGGACGTACAGCGACGACAGCTTCCTGCCGCACGGGACCGACCGGGACGCCGACGCGGCCAGCCAGCCCGTCGTGCTGACCCTGAAGGCGGTGAACCCGAACGCTGCCTCGATCCGCTTCCTGGTGGAAGGCGCCGACCTGCCGTCCGATGCCGCCGACTATGCGCGGATCTGCGTGCTGTTCGACGGCACCGACCAGGATTCGCTGCTGCGCGCCCGCGAGCAGTGGAAGGAGGCGAAGGCCGCCGGACACACCATCGCCTATTGGCAGCAGGACGAGGACGGCCGTTGGCAGAAGAAGGCCTGACGTCGTCCCCCTACCGACCATCGCCGAGAGGATCCGCCATGAGACGTCTCGCCATCGGCCTCGCGGCCCTGCTGATCGCGACCCCGCCCCTGCAGGCGCAGCCCGCCCCGCAGGGTGAGCGGCCGGCCGAGGCGCGAAGAGCGCCCGAGCCGCGCGCCCCCCAGGGCGGCAAGCTCCCCGCGGACGTGGTCACCGAACACAGCGTCACGCTCCCGGATGGGCGCACGCTCGCCTTCACGGCCCGCGCCGGCAGCCTGCCCCTGGTCGACGAGGCCGGCAAGCTCCAGGCGGAGATCGCCTTTATCGCCTACAGCCTGGCCGGCCAGGGCGGCGGCAAGACGGGGGACGCGGCGCGCCCCGTCACCTTCGCGGTGAATGGCGGGCCCGGCGCCGCCTCGGCCTACCTGAACATCGGGGCGATCGGGCCCTGGCGTCTGCCGGTGGAGGGCGCCAGCATCAGCCCGTCGGCACCGATCGGCCTGGTGCCCAATGACGGGACCTGGCTCGACTTCACCGACCTCGTGTTCCTCGACCCCGTGGGCACCGGCTACAGCCGCGCGGCCGATGGCGATGCCAAGCGCTACTGGAGCATCGATGCCGATGCCTCCGTGCTGGCCTCGGCCATCGCCCGCTGGCTGCGCACCAACGACCGCATGGCCGCGCCGAAATTCTACGTGGGCGAGAGCTATGGCGGCTTCCGCGGTCCGCTGATCGCCTCGAAGCTCCAGGAGGAGATCGGCGTCGGCCTGTCGGGCATGGTTCTGCTCTCGCCGGTGCTCGATTTCGCTTGGCTGCAGGCACCGCGCAGGACGCCCTGGGGCCACGTGATCAAGCTGCCGTCCTTCGCGGCGGCGGCCATCGAGCGGGCGGGCGGCAGCCCGACGCGCGAGACGATGGCGGACGCGGAGGCCTACGCCACTGGGCCCTACCTCGCCGATCTCCTGAAGGGGCCGTCCGACAGCGCCGCCGTGGCCCGGCTGGGCGACCGGGTCGGCGCCCTGACCGGGCTCGACCCGAGCTTCGTCCGGCGGCAGGCCGGCCGGCTCTCGGGCCAGAGCGTCCAGCGCGAGATCGGCCGCGATACCGGCCGCGTCGCCAGCGCCTACGATACCGGCGTGACCGGCTGGGACCCGGACCCGAATGCCGCCTATTCGGGCTTCGAGGACCCGCTGCTGACCGCGCTCCAGGCGCCGCTGACCAGCGCGATGATCGCGCTCTACAACGACACGCTGAACTACCGGGTGCCGGATCTGCGCTACGAGTTGCTCAACACCGCGGTGAACCGGGGCTGGACCTGGGGCGGCGGCCGCTCGGCGCCCGAATCCCTCGGCGCCCTGCGCGGCGTGCTGGCCCTCGACGGCAACATGCGGGTGCTGGTCGCCCACGGGTATACCGACCTGGTCACTCCGTATTTCGCGTCGAAGCTCCTGATCGACCAGATGCCGGCCTATGGCGGCGGACGCCTCGATCTCGCCGTGTACCCGGGCGGGCACATGTTCTATTCCCGACCGGATTCGCGCGCCGCGTTCCATCGGGACGCGGCGGCTCTCTACGCGGCCGCGCTCAGCGCGCGGAGCCCCGCGCAGCGCTGAGGACCCGTGTCGTGCCCGCTTCCCACCTCCCGCGCCTGCTCATCCTGGCCGCGCTTGCGGCCGGCGGCCTGTCCGCCTGCACCAGCACCAGCACCGAGACCCGGGCGCCCGAGCCGCTCCCCGTCGCCGCGCCGCGGCCCGCACCCGCCCCGACGTTCCAGGGACCCGTCCTGACCGGGGACGGGACCTGCACGGCGCCCGCGCCGGCCGGAGCCCCCGCGATCGAGATCGGCATCGGCGAGTGCGACCTCGTCCGGCTCAAGGGCAAGCCGCCCACCGACGTGCTGGTGGGGGAGGGGCGCGCTGGCCGCGAGGTGCAGGTGCTCTACAACGAGCCCGGCGCGAAGGAGCTGTACTTCTTCGTCAACAACCACCTCGACCGGATTGTGAAGTGAGGCACCGGCTCAGCGCTCGGTGAGCTTCATCTCGATGCGGCGGTTGCGGGCATAGGCCTCCTCGGTCGTGCCGGCCTCGATGGGCTGGAACTCGCCGAAGGCGGCGGCGAGGAGGTGCTGGGGCGGGATGCCCTTGGCCACCATCGCCTGCACGACCGCGATGGCGCGGGCCGCCGACAGCGCCCAGTTCGAGGGGAACTGCGCGCTGGCGATCGGCCGCGCATCGGTATGCCCGTCGATGCGCAGCACCCAGGGAATGTCGGCCGGGATCTGCTTGGCGAGGTCGAGGATCGCACCGGCGATGCGGTCGAGCTCGGGCCCGGCCTCCGGCTTCAGGCTGGCGGACCCCGCCGGGAACAGCACCTCGGATTGCAGGACGAAGCGGTCGCCGACGATGCGGATGTCCGGGCGGTTGCCGAGGATCTGGCGCAGGCGGCCGAAGAAGTCCGAACGATAGCGCGCGAGCTCCTGCACCTTCTGGGCCAGGGCCACGTTGAGGCGGCTGCCGAGGTCGGCGATGCGGGCCTGGCTCTCGCGGTCGCGAGTCTCGGAGGCCGCGAGGGCATCCTCGAGGGCGGCGAGCTGCCGCCGCATCGCCGCGATCTGCTCGTTCAGCAGGTCGATCTGCGAGACGGCCCGCGCCGTGTTGGCGCGCTCGGCCGCCAGCTGCCTGTCGACCTCGCCCTGGCGCCCCGCCGCGCCCTGGGACGCGTCGGCCTGAGCCTTGAGGCGGTCGCGGTCGGCCTGCGCGCCGAGCAGGGTGCTGCGCAGGGACGAGGCCTGCTCCTCCTGCGTCTTGCGGGTCGAGCGCTCCAGGGCCAGCAGGTCCGTCAGGTCGGCGATCTGGCGATTGAGCCGGGTCAGCACCGAATCGCGGCCGCTGATCTCCTGGGAGAGGAAGAACTGGCCGACCACGAAGATCGTCAGCAGGAAGACCACCGCGAGCAGCAGCGTCGCCAGGGCATCGACGTAGCCCGGCCAGACGTTCAGGCTCCGGTCGCGGCGACCGCGCGTCGAGGCCATGTCAGGTCCGCTCGCGGCCCAGGCGCTCCAGCACCTGCTTCAGTTCGCGCTCGCGCGTCGCCTGGGCCTCGACCCAGTCGCGAATCATCTGCTGCTCGGCGCGCATGTGCTGCACGAGCCCCTGGATGCCTTCCGCGAGATTCGTCATGGCCTGGGTGGCGACGCGCCCGTTGGCGCCCTCCGCCACCACGGCGGTCAGACGGTCCACGGCCTCTTTCAGTTCGCGGGCGCTGGCAGGGTCCTGTATCGGCAGGGGCGCGGGTTGCACCTTCGCCGGGGCCGCGACCTCGACACGACCCTGTGGTATTTCGCCGGAGAGGAGCCAGTCCTCCAGCTCGTTGTGGAAGCGCGCATGCGCCTGCCCGGCCTGCAGGTCGAGGAAGCCGATGATCAGCGAGCTCGCGAGGCCGAACAGCGAGGCCGAGAAGGCGAGACCGATGCCCGAAAGGGGCACCGCGAGGCCGTTCTTCAACTCGTCGAACATCGCCGCGGCCTCGCCGCCGCCCCGCATGGTCTTGATCACCGACCCGACCGCGCTCAGCGTGTCGATCAGGCCCCAGAACGTCCCGAGCAGGCCCAGCAGGATCAGCAGGCCCGAAACGTAGCGCAGAATTTCGCGGCCCTCGTCGAGGCGCGCGGCCGCGGTGTCGAGGAAGGCGCGGCTGGTGGTCAGGGTGAGGCCGTCGTGCCGGGCGGCGATGGCCGGTGCCAAGGGCGCCATCAGCGGTGGCGGCCGGCTCGGGCTCTCGCCCGCCGCCACGGCATTGACGTAGGTCACCTCCCGGTAGAGCCGCACCACCTGCCCGAAGGCCAGCAGCACGGCGATGAGCAGGACCCCGAGGATGAGCCCGTTGAGACCCGGATTGGCGAGGAAGGCCGGCGTGATCTGACGGAACAGGACGAAGGCGAGAAAGCCGACCAGGATCAGGAAGACCAGCATCCGGACGAGGTAGATGCCCGGCTTGGCGATCGTCGCGGGTGCGGGTGGGGTCGCCATCGGCTGGGGCACACTCTCAACGCGGAACTGTCGCCCCGCGCAGAGCGAGCGGGGCGAACGCGCCGGCACATTGCAGGGTGGTTCGGCGCCGATCAAGTCGCCCGCGGTTTCGTTCCGTGGATGGGCGCTCCGTTGCGCCGGCTAATCCCACGCTCGCGGCCACGTCTCCTCCAGATGCGGTCCGAGGCGTACCGCGGCCACGCTCCTGGCGAGGCCCGTCGCGTCGTCGGTCTCGACCGCGATCCCGCAGAGCGTCCCTTCGCCGTGGGCCACTTCCAGGCGGGCTCCCGGCGTCTTCTGCAGGAACCGGCGCAGGGGCTCCTCCTTCTGCATGCCGAGGATCGAGTCGTAGTCACCGCACATGCCGGCATCCGAGAGATAGGCGGTGCCGCCGGGGAGAATCCTGTGATCCGAGGTCGGGGTGTGGGTGTGGGTGCCCACGACCAGGCTGGCGCGGCCGTCGAGAAAGTGACCGAAGGCCTGCTTCTCGCTCGTGGCCTCGGCGTGGACGTCGACGATGACGGCATCCGCCACGGCGCCCAACGGGCAGACGGAGAGTTCCCGTTCGGCCGAGGCGAAGGGATCGTCCAGGGCATCCATGTAGAGCCGGCCCATGACGTTCAGGATGAGCACGCGGGCGCCCTTGCGGGTTTCCACCACGGTGGCTCCGCGGCCAGGTGTGCCCGGGGGATAGTTTGCCGGCCGGACCAGACGGGTCTGCCGCTGGATGAAGACGAGGGCCTCGCGCTGGTCGAAGGAATGGTTGCCGAGCGTCACCGCGTCGGCCCCTGCCTGGAGGAGTTCGTCGCAGATCGCTTCCGTAAGCCCAAACCCACCGGCGGCGTTCTCGCCGTTGATGACCACGCAGTCGAGGCGCCAACGTTCACGAAGGGCCGGCAGTCGGTCCGAGATGACAGTCCGGCCGGGACGGCCCACCACGTCGCCGAGGAAGAGAATGCGCATTGCGGGAAGTTAGGTCCGTATCAGCGGGACCGGCCCCGCTTCGGTGACGAGATGATCGAGGGGCTGATCGTGCGGCTCGGACGGGACCGCGTCGACGGCCTGGACCGAGAAGGCGATCCCGATGGTGAGCACGGGACCGTTCCGCGAAAGACGCTCGATCGCCTGATCGTAGTAGCCGCGACCGTAGCCGATGCGATGGCCACGGCGATCATAGGCCGCCAGCGGCACGAGGAGCGCGGTCGGATCGAGCGGCGGCAGGTCGTCGTGCGGTTCACTGAGACCGAAGCGACCAGCGACGAGGGCCTCGCCCTCACGCCATTCCCGGAACACCAGCCCTTCGGAAGTGACCTTCGGCAAGGCGATGCGCTGGCCTCGCGCAAACAGGAGGCGGGCGAGGGGACGCGGATCGACTTCGCTGCGGATGGGCCAGAAGGCCCCGACAATCTCGGCCTTGGTCAGCGCCCCGATGGTCATCACCGTCTCGGCAATCCGCATCGAACCAATGTGCCGATCCGCCTCTCGGAGGGCATCACGGCGGGCCAGAGCCTCGTTGCGGAGGGCCGCCTTGCGGCTGGAAACGGATATCTCGGAGGGAGAAAGATCTGAGTGCGGAGCCACGTGAGCCGTTGGAGTGTCGATCCCGGGAAACCTACAATGTAGGTGGGCGCCGTGTTGGCCAAGTCCAGGGACAAGGCCAGGGACAGCTCCCTGGGGAGTCGATAAGGCCCCGGGGAAAAGTTCTCCTGACGGACCCGGCAGCCCCGCAGATCCCATGTAGCGACGGTACGCGTCCCGCGCCAGGGGGGCGCCGGTTCGACCCGCAGAAAACACGAGCGAGATCAGCGCTCGACGCTTCGCTGACTGGCATTGAGTCGACCTAGCGTGTTCAGCCGGCCGAGATGACGTGCGCAAGGCGCTCGATCCGTTCGGCACAGCGCACGAGTCCCTCGGCAAGCCGCTCCTCCGCGGCTGCACGCACCGCTTCGGCCGACTCCACCGTTTCCCTGAGGGCGGCGGCTTCCTGCTCGAGCGCGGCTAGGCGTCCTTGTACCTCCTGTAATTCGTCAGCCTGCATCAAGGCGGCCATCACGTGGAGGCGCATGTCGCCGATTTCGCCGAAGGATCGGCGCATCTCCACGATCCGTCCATCGAGTCCCTCAGCCAGGGCAGTCAGGTGCGCCTCCTCACCTTCGGCGCAGGCCATCCGGTAATTCTTGCCGTCGATGGTAACGTTGATTTGGGGCATCGGGCGTTGGGTCGCTGGAGCGTTGAAGTGCGAAACTTAGCGGAGTGCGCGGGACGGCGTCAGTACGCCTTCGACGGCGTCGATCGCTCGCCCGAGGCGGTGATCGATATCGGACGAGGTCGCCTCGACCTCTGCGAGGCGCGCGCTCGCCGCATCGAGTTCGGCGGCGAGCCTCGCCCGGTCCTCGCCCATGATCGCGAGCTCGGTTTCCAAGTCGCTGGGATCGCGCTCGGCCTCGAAGCGCTGCGTGACCGCACTCTCCAGCCGTGAGAGCACGGCTTGGAGGCGCTGCAGCGCCAGATCGACGGTCTGGCTCACGGATGGATGCCCTTCACTTCTACCTGCTTCTATCCGACGAAGTCGTTCACGCCACGCCTGAACGCCAGCACGGTATCCACCGTGAAACGGTTATCCACCCCCTGCGCCGGGCGATGTAACCTTTGCCTCGATTTGTCACCATGTTAGAGACCGGCCGCTCGCAGACCGGCTATACGGCAGCACGCGACGGGCTCAGGCGATAGGGCAGGGATCTGTCCGCCGCCCTGGGCACCGTCCTGCCGCGCGCTACCTCGGTCTTGGGCTGTGTTTGCGTGCCCGAGCCTGCGCGGCAGTTCATCTGCCGTTCAATCGGGACTCGCACAGAGCGGGCAACGGATCGAGGCCTGACATCCGGTCAAGCCGCGACGATCAACTTGCTGGAGGGTGCTGCGTGGCCGGCGCCCGATTATGGGAAGGACTCACGCCGTGTCGGTGAAGGTTGCCATCAACGGGTTCGGACGCATCGGCCGCAACATTCTGCGCGCCATCCATGAGGCCGGCCGCCAGGACATTGAGGTGGTGGCGATCAACGATCTCGGCCCCGTCGAGACCAATGCTCACCTGCTGCGCTTCGACTCGATCCACGGTCGGTTCAACGCCAAGGTTGAGGTCGACGGCGACTTCATCGTCGTTGACGGCAAGCGCATCAAGGTCACCGCCGTTCGCAATCCGGCGGAGCTGCCGCATCGCGAACTCGGTGTCGATATCGCCCTCGAGTGCACGGGCATCTTCACCTCGAAGGACAAGGCCAAGGCCCACCTGGATGCTGGGGCCAAGCGCGTCATTGTCTCGGCACCGGCCGACGGAGCCGACCTGACCGTGGTCTACGGCGTCAACCACGACAAGCTCACCACCGACCATCGCGTGATCTCGAACGCGTCTTGCACCACCAACTGCCTCGTACCGGTGGCCAAGGTGCTGAACGATCTCGTTGGGATCGAGCGTGGCTTCATGACGACGATCCATTCCTACACGAACGATCAGCCATCGCTCGATCAGATGCACAAGGACCTTTACCGGGCCCGTGCCGCCGCACTTTCGATGATTCCGACTTCGACTGGCGCCGCGAAGGCCGTCGGTCTCGTGCTGCCGGAGCTTAAAGGCAAGCTCGACGGAACCTCGATCCGCGTGCCGACCCCGAACGTCTCGGCTGTCGACCTCGTGTTCACCGCCAAGCGCCAGACCACCGTCGAGGAGATCAACGACGCGATCCGCGCAGCTGCGGACGGTCCCCTCAAGGGCGTACTGGCCTACACGGACCAGCCGAACGTCTCGATCGACTTCAACCACGATCCGCACTCGTCGACCTTCCACCTCGATCAGACCAAGGTCATGGACGGCACCTTCGTGCGCATCCTGTCCTGGTACGACAACGAGTGGGGCTTCTCGAACCGGATGGCTGACACGGCCGTGGCAATGGGCAAACTGCTCTAAGCCGCATCGCCGTATCCTGACGGGTTGAACGTTCCCGAAGACCACGCGAAGACGAGCATGGTGCGCCTGACATGACAGAGACCTCCCCCTCCGGACGCGGCTTCGTTCCAGGCACTTCAGCAATCCCGCCGGCGGACTCCCCGCCGGCGGTGGCTACTGCCGGTCAGGCTCCTGCGGGTCCCGTCGTGGCCGGCAAGGTGGAACCTCTGTCATCGCACGGCGGCACTGCCGGCGGCGATCAGCTCGCCCGAATCGAGGATAAATGCTCCCGGATCGAGGACAAGTACGCTCGCTCTGAGGCGCTGTTGTCCCGCGTCGAGGAGAAGGTCGAGGGCGCCGCTGGCCGTATGAACGAGGCGGCCCGCCAGAGCGATCTCTCCGCCTTGCGCAGCGAGGTTCGCGCCATCGCGGATCGCACGCGCGGCCTACCCGGGTCCGGCGCCTTGGTGCTTACCGCCATCATCACCGCCGTTCTCACGGTTGCGCTCACCATCGCGGCGCAGCGCTTCCACCTCGATGCGATGCTGCCCCCGCGCTGATTTCCTCGTCCTGCCCGACTGAAGCCAAGGCCCCGATGACCGCTTTTCGAACCCTCGACGATGCCGGCCCGCTGAAGGGCAAGCGCGTTCTCCTTCGTGTAGACTTGAACGTTCCGATGGAGGGCGGGCGCGTCACCGACGCCACCCGCATTGAGCGAATCGTGCCGACGATCAATGAAGTCGCCGATAAGGGCGGCCGCGTCGTACTGTTGGCCCATTTCGGACGACCGAAAGGTAAGCCCGTCAGCTCCGAGTCGCTGGAGCCCGTGGTCGAGCCTCTCAGTCAGAAGCTCGGCCGTCCCGTTGCCTTCGCCGAGGATTGTGTGGGTTCGGCTGCGGCAGAAGCGGTCGCGCGCCTGGAGGACGGGGACGTTGTCCTCCTTGAAAACACGCGTTTCCACGCCGGCGAAGAGAAGAACGACCGGGCTTTCACCGAGCAGCTCGCGGCGAACGGCGACCTCTACGTGAACGAGGCCTTCTCGGCGGCGCACCGGGCGCACGCTTCCACAGAGGGGCTGGCACATCTGCTGCCGGCCTATGCGGGCCGCCTGATGCAGGCCGAACTCGACGCTCTCACCAAGGGGCTTGAGGCTCCTGCCCGCCCAGTCATTGCTCTCGTCGGCGGGGCGAAGGTTTCCTCCAAGATCGACCTTCTCCAAAACCTCGTGGAGAAGGTCGACATGCTGGTCATCGGCGGCGGGATGGCCAACACTTTCTTGCACGCGCAGGGTAAGGCGGTTGGCAAATCGCTTTGCGAGAAGGATCTTGCCGAGACTGCCCTTCGCATCATTGTGGCAGCCAAGGCGGCCAAGTGTCGGATTATTCTGCCGGTCGATGCCGTCTCGGCCTCTGAGTTCAAGGCCAACGCCGCGCACGAGACCGTCACGGTCGATGATGTGCCGGAAACAGGAATGATCCTTGATGCCGGGCCTGCCTCGGTCGCCGAGATCAACGCGGCCATCGACGAGGCCGCCACTCTGGTCTGGAACGGCCCCCTAGGTGCCTTCGAACTGACCCCGTTCGATGCCGCAACCGTGGCAGCCGCCCGGCACGCTGCTGAGCGTACGCAAGCTGGGAAGCTTGTCTCGGTGGCGGGTGGCGGTGACACGGTCGCTGCGCTGAACCATGCAGGTGTAGGCGAGACCTTTTCCTACGTATCAACTGCCGGTGGCGCCTTCCTGGAGTGGCTTGAGGGCAAGGAACTGCCGGGCGTCGAGGCCCTGCGCGCCAAAAGTTGATCGCATCCGCGACCCAGCGCGTCAGGGAATGACGGCCGCCGTTTATTGACGCTGCGCCCCCTGGCCGAAATGCTGTCTTGCGACAGTTGCAACGGATCCGCAAAGGTCCGAAAAGACGACCGAATTCGGATGGATCGCGTTTTCTGGCGCGACAACTGGTGGATCGCCTCGGCGGCGGTCGTATCTGTGGAGAAACCTATGGCCCGCATCACCCTGAGGCAGCTCCTGGACCATGCCGCCGAGCATGAATACGGCGTGCCGGCGTTCAACCTGAACAACATGGAGCAGGGTCTCGCCATTATGGCCGCGGCGGATGCGACTGATTCCCCGGTGATCCTGCAGGCGAGCAAAGGCGCGCGTGCCTATGCCAACGACATCGTCCTGGCCAAGCTCATCGACGGTCTTGTTGAGATTTATCCTCATATCCCCGTCTGCATGCACCTCGACCATGGTAGCGACGAGGCCACCTGTGCCACCGCTATTCAGTACGGCTTCACCTCGGTGATGATGGATGGGTCGCTGAAAGCGGACGGCAAGACCCCGGCCGATTACAACTACAATGTCGAGATCACCCGCAATGTCACGAAGATGGCCCACTGGGCGGGCGTCTCGGTGGAGGGCGAACTCGGCGTGCTCGGCTCGCTCGAAAGCGGACAGGGCGAGGCCGAGGACGGCCATGGCGCAGAGGGCGTGCTGAGTCACGACCAACTCCTTACCGATCCCGACGAGGCTGTGAAGTTCGTCGAAGCCACCAAGGTCGATGCGCTGGCGGTTGCCATGGGCACCTCGCACGGCGCCTACAAGTTCACTCGCAAGCCCGACGGCGACGTCCTGGCAATGAATATTATCGAGGAGATCCACCGCCGCCTGCCCTCGACCCACCTTGTGATGCACGGCTCGTCGTCGGTACCGCAGGACTTGCAGGACATCATCAATCAGTATGGCGGCGAGATGAAGCCGACCTGGGGAGTGCCGGTCGAGGAGATCCAGCGCGGCATCAAGCACGGCGTGCGAAAAATTAATATCGACACGGATAACCGGATGGCGATGACAGGCCAGATTCGGAAGATCCTGGCCGAGAATAAGGCTGAGTTCGATCCGCGCAAATACCTGAAGCCCGCCATGGAGGCGATGACGAAGCTCTGCAAGCAACGCTTTGAGGAGTTCGGTACCGCCGGTCAGGGTTCTAAGATCCGCCCGGTTTCCGTGGCTACCATGGCCAAACGCTACGCCAACGGCTCCCTCGATCCGAAGATCGGTGCGGCGGGCTGAGCGTCAGAAGGACCCTGTATGTCGGAAACTCGCACCCGCCTCGCCCTGCTTAGCCCCCACCGAGTCGAGGCCGGTGACGCCGACG
The DNA here is from genome assembly GCF_979256535.1 of Methylobacterium sp. AC690. Classification (NCBI taxonomy): domain Bacteria; kingdom Pseudomonadati; phylum Pseudomonadota; class Alphaproteobacteria; order Hyphomicrobiales; family Methylobacteriaceae; genus Methylobacterium; species Methylobacterium sp. AC690. The sequence continues at coordinate 72,366 of NZ_CEEDOX010000003.1, forward strand.
CGCTTAGTGCAGCGATCACGGCCGCCTGTGCGGCCGGTGATGTTGCAGCTGTCATTCTGAGGCTTGCCCCAGCCGATGAGCGAAGCTTGGTGAACCTCGTCAAGCGCTTGGCACCGACGGTACAGGAGGCCGGTGCGGCCGTGGTTGTCGCCTGTACAAATTTCGACGGCGACCTTGTGAGCGTGTCGGCCCGCGGTGGCGCCGATGGCGTCCATCTCGACAAGCCGCGGGAAGGCGACTTACGCGGACTGCGCGAGCGCTTGGCCGACGGACGAATTCTGGGAGCCGGCGGTCACGAGCAGAAGCACGCCGCAATGGAGGCCGGTGAGGCTGGCGTCGACTACGTCATGTTCGGTGGTCTCTACGCGGATGGGATGGCTCCCGATCCTGAGACGGTTCTTGATCGCGCCGGGTGGTGGACCGAGATCTTCGAGACGCCGTGCATCGCCGTCGCACATGCCGCGGATCAAGTCGGGCCGCTCCTGGCCACGGGCGCGGAGTTCCTCGGCCTAGAAAGCCCGCTTTGGATCGGCCAGGACGCTGACGTCGCCACAATCCAAGTGCAGGTTGCCGCTGCCGCGGAGACGGCCGCGTGAGACTGTTGTTCAGCCTTCTGGCTCTGATGTTTGGCCTGTCTGACGTCTGGGCCGCGTCGTCCCTATCGCCGGAAGCAGCCAAGCCAGCGACGCGTGAGGTCTTCTCTGCCCCTCTGAAGGAACTGCCGACTCCTTATTCGCCCAACGCTATGCGGGCGGTACCCTTCACCGCGAAGCCTAGCGACAAGTCGGCGGATACGGCCTTTGGTGCCTACCAGCGTGGGCAATACACCACGGCGTTTCGCGAGGCGACAAAGCGAATTGCGGCGGATCCGAAGGATGCGGCGGCGATGACGCTGCTAGGCGAACTCTACAATCAGGGTCTCGGTATCAAACAGGATCCGGTCAAGGCCGCGGAATGGTACCGCCTTGCGGCGGCGCAGGGAGACGTGCACGCGATGGCGTCGCTGGGTCTGATGTCCATCGATGGGCGGGGCGGCGCCAAAGACATGAAGACCGGCCGGCAATGGCTCGAAAAGGCTGCTGAGACTGGCGACACTACGGCAGCCTACAATCTCGCCTTGATTCTTCTGGGGACCGGCACTGAGCCGGATCAAGCTCGGGCTGCCACCCTGTTCCGCAAGGCGGCCGAAGGGGAGATCGGTGCGGCTCAGCACGATCTCGGCGTCCTCTACCTACAGGGGCGCGGTGTGCAGAAAGATCCGACTCAGGCTGCCGAATGGTTTCGGCGTGCGGCGGATAACGGTGATCTGGCCGGCGAGGTTGAGTTCGCCATCCTTCTCTTCAACGGGACGGGTCTGCCGAAGGACGAAATGCGTGCGGCGCGTTATTTCCAGCATGCCGCCGCCCGCGGAAATGCGATCGCACAGAACCGGATTGCGCGCCTGTTCGCGGTCGGGCGTGGCGTTCAAAAGAATTTGGTCGAGGCGGCTGCCTGGAACCTCGCGGCGTCTGCGCAGGGTTTGTCCGACGCCTGGCTGGACGAGAACCTGAAAGGCCTTGAGCCGGCCGAGCGCACACGCGCCGAAACGCTTGCTGCGGATCGAGCGAAGGTCAATTAGCGGAGTCCCGTGGGGCAGCCCCGCATTCGATAGGGGTGAGCCGGCGCGCAAACGTGCTATTGCCGCGCCGAATGTTATGTGAACCGACGTTCTTTGAATCGGCCTGGACCTGAAGATCGATGATCAGCTCACCCCTCATGACCGTCATGGTCGACGCCGTGCGCAAAGCGGCCCGCGGCCTCAAACGCGACTACGGCGAGATTGAGAACCTCCAGGTCTCACGCAAAGGGCCCGGAAACTTCGTCTCGGCTGCCGATCGCAAGGCCGAGGAAGTCCTCAAGGATGCCCTGATGAAGGCGCGTCCAGGCTACGGGCTCATCCTGGAAGAGTCCGGCAATGTCGAGGGCGCGGACAAGAGCCACACTTGGCATGTTGACCCTCTCGACGGCACCACGAACTTCCTTCACGGCATCCCGCACTTCGCCATCTCCGTCGGGCTGGAGCGCGAGGGACAGATCGTCGCCGGCGTGATCTATGATCCGGCCAAGGATGAACTGTTCGTAGCCGAGCGTGGGAAGGGTGCTTATCTTAACAACCGTCGCCTCCGCGTCTCCGGGCGCACTGACATGGCCGATGCCCTTGTCGCCTACGGCTCACCCTATCTTGGTCGCGGCGACCATCCGAAGCTCCTGCGGGAGGTCGCCGCCGTGATGGCCGTCACCGGAGGCGCTCGCCGCTTCGGATCGGCCGCTCTCGATCTCGCCTATGTCGCCTGCGGCCGCTCGGACCTATACTGGGAGCGCGATCTACAAACCTGGGACATCGCTGCGGGGATCATCCTAGTGCGTGAGGCCGGCGGCTTCGTTACCAGCGCCGATGGTGGCGCCGAGCCGCTGGCAGCCCGTTCGGTCGCTTGCGGCAACGAGATTCTACACGGCGAGCTCGTGAAACTCCTACGCCGCGCCAACGCCTGAGGGGCGCGTCTTCGCCTCCAATCTCCTCGACAAGGGCTCCCCGATGGAAAGCCGCCGCCACATTGCGTTGAAGGACTCGATCCGGTCCATCCCGGATTACCCGAAGCCCGGCATCGTATTTCGCGATATCACCACCCTGCTCAGCGACCCGCGCGCGTTCCGTCGGGCGGTCGATGCGCTGGTGCATCCGTATGCGGGGGGACGCATCGATCAGGTCGCGGGTATCGAGGCGCGGGGCTTTATTCTTGGAGGGGCGGTCGCGCACCAGCTTTCGTCCGGCTTCGTCCCGATTCGAAAGAAGGGCAAGCTACCACATACGACAGTATCGATTGCCTACGCCCTCGAGTACGGCACCGACGAGATGGAAATCCACGTTGATGCCATCAAGCCGGGCGACCGGGTGCTTCTGGTGGATGACCTGATCGCCACCGGCGGCACAGCCTGCGCGGCTGTGAACCTGCTGCGTCGGATTGGCGCTGAAGTGGTGGCGGCCTGCTTCGTCATCGACCTACCGGAGATCGGCGGCGCTCAGAAGCTACGGGACCTTGATGTGCCGGTGCGGACCTTAATGGAATTCGAGGGCCATTGAGCGGTCGCGAGCCCCACACTTGTCTTTGGGGCTCGGGATTGTCTGACCGCGGGGCAGTCAGGAGAGGATACAGAGCCTCTCCGGACCCATCGTTCACCTCGACCCGACCCGCCCCGCCGTTGGCCAGCCTCTTCCTGCGAAGAAGAGGCTTATGAGGGCGCTACGCCGCCAAGCTGGTGAAGAGTCCACGTCCGTCGGTCCCACCGACGAGGTCCTCTACGAAGTTCTCCGGGTGCGGCATCAGGCCGAGTACGTTCAGGTTCTCGGAGTAGATGCCAGCGATGGAATTTAGCGAGCCGTTGCGATTGGCGTCCACCGTGAGGTTGCCCGCAGCGTCGGAGTAACGGAACGCCACCCGTCCATCGCCTTCGAGGCGCGCGATCGTTTCTGGGTCTGCAAAGTAGTTGCCCTCGCCATGGGCTACGCAAACGTCGATGACCTGATCTTTGGCGTAGGCTGACGTGAAACGGGTATCGGCGCGCTCCACCCGGAGCAACTGCCGATGACAGATGAAACGCCGGTCAACGTTCCGCATCAGGACGCCGGGCAGCAGGCCAGACTCGCACAGGATCTGGAAGCCATTGCAGATGCCAAGCACAAGGCCACCCCGCGCGGCATGCGCGCGGACGGCGTCCATCGCGGCAGCGCGGCCGGCGATAGCACCGCAACGGAGGTAGTCACCGTAGGAAAACCCACCTGGCAGCACAGCGAGATCGGTGCCGGCCGGCAGGGCTGTATCCGCGTGCCAGACCTTAATGACCTCGGCACCGGATTGGGCCAGGGCTCGGGCCACGTCCGCGTCGCGATTAGAGCCCGGGAAAACGATGATGGCGGCGCGCATCAGGCGATCTCGATGACGTAGTTCTCGACGACGGTGTTGGCGAGCAGCTTCTCGCAGGCGCTTTTCAGCGTCGTTTCTGCGGCCGTGCGGTCTTCCCCCGCGACCTCGACGTCGAAGACTTTTCCTTGGCGAACGCTGTCGATACCCGATAGCCCGAACGATGTCAGGGCCGCTTCGATCGCCTTGCCCTGCGGGTCTAGCACGCCGGTCTTAAGGGTGACGATGATGCGTGCTTTCATGGGTTCGAACTCGTCTAGTGTCGGGGCATCCAGCCGATAATCGGGAAATGCCAAGCAAGCAACGCGAAACGGCCCCGGAGGGGCCGCGCGTAGAGGTCGAAGGTGTGATTTCCGCTCAGCGCCTAATGGTTTCTGGTCCGCGCAGTGGCTCAATGCTCGTCGCGCGTCGCCATAGTTGTAGCATCACCCAGGCGGCGAAGAGACTGAACAGCGCCATCAGAACATGGCCTACCGTGTCACCAAGATCGAACAGACCGGCCAAAGCCCAGCCGGCTGCGATGGCCACGGCGAACACCTCCGTGCCGACGAGAACCATCATGCTCAGGATGGTGACGAAATTGCGCGTGTTCACAGGAGTGTCACCCCGTTGCCAACTTCACGCCCAGGAAACCCGGCGTTGAAACGATGAAGGGCGGCGTAGCGCGAACCGAACCGGTTGCGCAACGTCGCCCTTGTTTTCCCCAGACGTCAGCGCGGAGCGCGCTTGGCCAGGATACGCTGGAGCGTCCGGCGATGCATGTTCAGGCGACGCGCCGTTTCAGAGACGTTCCGTCCACAAAGCTCGTAGACGCGTTGGATGTGCTCCCAGCGCACCCGGTCCGCCGACATCGGGTTCTCGGGCGGGTCGGCTCGCTCGCCGGGCTGCGCCATGAGTGTCCCGTGGATCTCATCGGCGTCGGCTGGTTTGGCCAGGTAGTCAAACGCACCGAGTTTCACGGCCGTTACGGCCGTTGCGATATTGCCGTAGCCAGTCAGAATGACCCCTCGTGCATCCGGTCGACGCTCCTTGAGCCGAGCGATGACGTCGAGCCCATTGCCATCGCCGAGCCTCATATCGATGACTGCGAAGGCCGGCGGACGAACATCGACCATCGAGACGCCTTCGGCGACACTCTCAGCAACCTGTACCTCGTAGCCTCGCATCTCCATGGCACGGGCTAGACGCGTCGAGAAAGGCTTGTCGTCATCGACGATCAGCAGCGAACGATCGTGGAAAGCGGCCAGGGGATCATTGTCGGCAAGCTGAGCGATATCGGCACTCGGCGCCGTTGTTCCAGTCTGCGTCAGCATCCGACGCTCCTCCGTAGTTCACGAACCAACTTCGATTGGGTTCTGCTCTGGTCGTTATATAGGTGTCGCACCCGTTTCCGTCAGGGGTTGCCCACTACTCAATTGCGCATGATCGACCGCCAGCGCGCCTCGCTCGAAGATGTGACGCGCCCAGCTGACGCGGACCACCGCGCCTGTCGCGTCGTGTTGAGAGACATTTGACAGTGTTAACTGAGCTCCGGAGCGCTCGATCAGCGTCTTGGCAATGAAAAGCCCGAGGCCGAGACCGGCGCCGGTGCTGTCCGGGCTGCGTGAGCGATCCGGGCTTCGTGTCGTCACGTAGGGCTCGCCGGCCCTCAGCAGGACATCGCTCGAGAAGCCTGGGCCGTCGTCCCGAATCTCTAGCCAAACCCGTTCAAGGGTCCAGCGCGCCTCGATGATCACCCGCTCGGTGGCGAAGTCGACGGCGTTATCCACGATGTTGGCCAACCCGAACATCACTCCCGGATTGCGCCTGCACGCAGGCTCCCGACCTTCGCCCTGGTTCGAGACGTCGAGGATGATGCCCATGGCACGCTGCGGCTCGACGAGCTCCTCCACGAGGTGGCTGAGGCTGACAGTCTGGAGGAAGCCGGCCTCATCACTATCGAGGGACGTCAGCTTCGAAAGAATGCCACGGCAGCGATCGACCTGATCACGTAGGAGCGCCAGGTCCTCCCGCACAGAGGGGCTGGCCGTCGTCGCCAACTGACGGGTCAGTTCCTTTGTCACCACCATGATGGTCCCAAGCGGCGTACCGAGTTCGTGGGCGGCGGCGGCAGCGAGCCCATCGAGCTGCGACAGGTGTTGCTCCCGGGCCAGCACCAGTTCCGTGGCGGCCAGGGCCTGCGCGAGCTGACGCGTCTCCTCCGCGACTTTCCAGGCATAAACCCCCGTGAAGGCCGTCCCGAGCAGGATCGCGGTCCAGATGCCCGAAATGTACAGGAAGGGCAGTTCCAGCCGCCCATCGGCAAACCAAGGCAAGGGGCGGTGCACGAGGGCGAGCAGCGTCGCGAGACCAATCGCCAGGAGACCGAGCGCGAGGGTGCGCTCGGGCGGCAGGGCGGTGGCCGAGATTAGCACCGGGGCGAGGAACAACAGCGAGAACGGGTTCTGCAATCCGCCGGTGAGGAAGAGCAGAGCGGCGAGCTGGATGATGTCGAAGGCGAGGAGCAGGGCGGCGGAATCGTCGCTGAGGCGGTAGCTCGCGGGAAAGCGGATGCGCAGCGCGAGGTTCAGCCAGGACGAGGTGGCGATTACGAGGAAGCACCACCCGAAGGGCAGTGGCAGGCCCAACCCGAATTGCGCCCCGACCACCGCCGCGCTTTGGCCGGTGATCGCGAGCCATCGCAGGCGCACGAAGGTGTCGAGACGCAGGTGCCGTGCGTCGCGGACGAAGCCGTTGGTGCTCATGTCGATCATATCAGGGGAACGATAGGGCCCGGCTGTCTCGCGTCTATCCCTCCAGGCTCCAACATCCGCTCTTGTCGACATCGCTTTTGCGCTAAATCGAGCGGATCGCATCCGCGCAAATCGATGCGGAGTGCCGTGCCGACGGCGGATTTCGTAGGCGACCCTCGGAAGCGACGTCGACAAAAGGGGGGAATGGTCCGTGAACTTGTCCTATCTCTGGTACGAGGCCGCCCGACTGATGACGACGCCGGCGCGACTTGTCGCCGACGTCGCACGGCACAGCCTACAAAACCCCGCCAATCCATTGGCCTACTCGCCCTATGCCCGCTCGATAACGGCCGCCTGCGAGATGTTCGAGCGGGTCACCCGGCGCTACGGCAAGCCGTCTTTCGGCATCCTCAGCACCGATGTTGACGGCACGAGCGTTCCGGTGAGTGAGCGTGTGGTCTGGGAGCGGCCGTTCTGCCGTGTGATCACCTTCGATCGAAGCTTCGTGCGCGGCCCCACTGCGCCACAACCGAAGCTGCTCATCGTCGCGCCAATGTCGGGCCACTACGCCACGCTCCTGCGCGGCACCGTGGAGGCCATGTTGCCCGATCACCAGGTCTTCATCACCGATTGGGCTGACGCCCGCATGGTGCCGATCGGGGTTGGACGGTTCGATCTGGATTCCTACATCGACTACCTCATCGACATGTTCCGGGACCTCGGACCGGAGCTGCACGTCATGGCCGTGTGTCAGCCGGCCGTGCCGGTCCTGGCGGCGGTCGCCGTGATGGAGGCACAGGGCTACGCGCCAGTGCCGCAAACGATGACGCTGATGGGAGGTCCCATCGATACGCGGCGTTCACCGACAGCCGTCAACTGTGTGGCGCAGGAGCGCGGGACGGCCTGGTTCGAGCGCAACTGCATCACCACCGTGCCTGCCGGCTATCCCGGCGTCTGGCGCAGCGTCTATCCGGGCTTTTTTCAGCTGTCAGGGTTCATGGCGATGAACCTCGACCGCCACGTGAACGCTCACGCCGAGATGTTCGACCACCTTGTGACGGGGGATGGCGATTCGGCGGAGAAGCATCGCGAGTTCTACGATGAGTATCTCGCGGTGATGGATCTGACGGCAGAGTTCTACCTCCAGACGGTGAAAACGGTTTTCGTCGATCACGCCCTGCCGAAGGGATCGATGATCCACCGCGGGGCTCGCGTCGACCTCGGCGCGGTTCGCACGTGTGCCATTCTCGCCATCGAGGGGGAAAACGACGACATTTCCGGCGTCGGCCAGACCCAAGCGGCCTTAGACCTCACGCCGAACCTTCCCCCGGAACGGAAAGCGTATCATTTGCAGCACGGTGTCGGCCATTACGGCGTGTTCAACGGGTCGCGCTACCGCACCACCATTGCACCCCGGATCGCCGCCTTCATTCGCCAGATGGGCAATCTTGAACGGGTCGAAGCGGCGATCACCCACCGGCCGGAGCCCGACCTGTCTGAGGCACCGGTGTGAGGACGGAGGCGTCCGCGCCAATGGCGAAGGCGGGCGACAGCGGTTAAGCTGGCGGGATGCGATTGGCGTTGTTGCGCGGGGCGGACCCGGATCACCTCGACATCCTGCACGAGGGTGAGACCCTTCGCGTTCTGCTGCGTCGCCGGCCGACCGCACGCCGGCTCACCCTGCGCGTCTCGAGTGCGACCGGAGAAGTCGTCATGACGCTTCCGACGCGCACCTCGATCGGTGTTGCCCGGACCTTCGCCGTGAGCCACGGAGGATGGATTGCGGCACGGCTCGCCCGCATGCCCGAGCGTGTGCTGTTCGCGGCGGACGCCGTCCTGCCGATCCGGGGTGTGCCTCACCGGGTTCTGCATCGTGATCGTCGAAGCGGACTCACCCGGCTCGAGGTGCTTGCCGCGGAGCCCGTCCTATCCGTTGCCTGCGACGCGCCGCACATCGCGCGGAGGATCACGGATTTCCTGCAGCGGGAAGCCCGGCGCGATCTGACCGAGGCGGTGGCGCGCTACACCGAGAAGCTGGGACAAGGGCCGACGCGCATCACCCTGCGCGACACGCGGAGCCGTTGGGGCTCCTGCACGGTGCGTGGCGAGCTGAATTTCTCCTGGCGGCTGATCCTCGCGCCGCCGATGGTGCTCGATTATCTCGTGGCGCACGAGATGGGGCATCTCCGGGAGATGAACCACTCGACACGGTTCTGGACTCTGGTGGGGTCGCTCTGCCCGCATGTGGACGAAGCCGAGCGTTGGCTGAAACGCAACGGCGCCACCCTCCACCGTTACGGCTGAGGTCGTCTCAGCCGCGGACGCGAAGCGCCCGGCCGCGAACGACCTGCTCGGCCGGCCAGGTCGGGCGGGGATCGACATCGCCCGGGTTCAGGGTGCGCGGCGCGACGCTGTCGCAGACCTCGCGCTGGCGCAGGATCACCGGCTGGCCGAACTCGTCCCGACGACGGATGATGCCCCCATCGCGGCAAAATCCCGCGATCTCGGCCGAGCTTCCGCCACGGCGACCGCCCGGCGTGCGTGCCACCGGACGGTGCTCGATCACGAGGGGACCGTCCCGGTTGAGGGAGCGCTCGATATAGGTGGTCTCGCCGACGGGAAGCGGCTCTGCGACGGCCGGACCGGTGAGAGCGAGGGTGGCGAGGAGGAGGGGGGCGCGCAGTCGCATGGATCGGTCCGTTGTCGGGCAAGCGTGGCTGTCAGCACTAGAGGCTGTACGCGCGGCGCGATAGTCGGTTCCCGCAGGCCGGCCTTCGCTTGACATGCGATGGCCCAGCATGGTCGGAACACCCGTGTTTTCCGTTAACGGTTCGCGGGGCGGCGGGCCATGCGAAAGGGTCGACGCGTGGGGTTTCGAGGAATGGCGCAGCTTGCACGCGGCCTGGTCGCCCGGGGCGTCGCGGTCGGCCTGCTCGCTGCGGGAATCCTGCTCGCCGGCTTCGGGCCCGAGGGTGCAGCCGCCCAGGGGATGGTTCGGAACACGTTCGGCGACTGGCAGCTCCGGTGTGAGACACCGGCAGGCGCCAAGGCCGAACAATGCGCCCTGGTGCAATACCTGGCTGCCGAGGACCGGCCGAACCTCACGCTGGTCGTGATCGTCCTGAAGACGGCCGACAATCGGGGCTATCTTCTGCGCGTGGTTGCGCCGCTCGGGGTCCTGCTGCCGTCCGGCCTCGGTTTGAAGATCGATAAGACCGATGTGGGCCGCGCCGGCTTCGTCCGGTGTCTGACGACGGGCTGCGTCGCCGAGGTCGTCATGGATGATGGCCTGATCAAGCAGTTCAGCGGTGGGGCGCAGGCCACCTTCATCGTGTTCCAGACGCCGGAGGAGGGCGTCGGCATTCCTCTGTCGATGAAGGGATTCGCGCAGGGCTTCGATAGCCTCAAGTGATGGCCCCCGCGGGGGTGCGGGTGCGACGGACGGTGCGAAGAGAGCGGGATCTCGGCATGTATCTCAGCATGATGACGGGCCGGCAGCGGTTCGGGCTCCTCCTGGCGGCAACCCTCGCGGCGAGCGGCCTCGGGATCGACGCCACTTTTGCGGAGGAGGGTAACTTCTTCACGAACATGCTGAAATACGGCGGAACCTCGGTGCCGCCGTCGCAGCCGGACGATGCCGATCCGCCCTATTGTCCGACGGTGGCGGTTCCGGAAGGGGGGGCGGCGCTCCAGAGCTATACGGGCCGGGCCGGAGACGGCAGCAGCCTTCGACACCAGGTGACGATCGGTCGTCTCGCCCGGGAATGCGCCAAGCTTCAGGACGGCTCCGTCTCGGTGAAGGTCGGCGTCGAAGGGCAGGTGCTTCTGGGTCCCGTCGGGAAGCCGGGTCGCTTCGATGCACCGGTCTCCATCAGCATCAAGGCCGGCGACAAAGTCGTGCAGTCGCGGGTTCACCGCGTGGCGGTCACGGTGCCCGCGGGGGCGGCGCAGGGCCTGTTCTCCTTCGTCGAGGACAATCTCGTCGTCCCGGCGGCGATGGCCCGCGACTACGACATCGAGGTGCGTCTCGGGGCTGCGCCCCAGAAGGCTGCGCCGCGGAAGACGAGGAAGCCGGCGGTCGCTGCCACGTCGGAGGATCGGGTGGCGGCGCCCGCAACGGATGCCGCCGAGTGAGCTTTGAGCCTGCGCAGGTGATGTCCTGACCGCATCCGGACGCTCCGTCGCCTTCTCGCTCGATGCTACGGATGATCCCCTCTTCGACCGCCGGCTTCGCCTCGCCGAGAACGGGCGCGGCTGCTGGATCGTCTTGATCTATCGCGCGAATCCCCGGGTTCGTCCGCTGCGGCCGCTGCTGCGCCTGACCCGCGACGACGGTCGGCGCGAAGTTTTCGTCCTGCCCGGGACGGGGCAGGGGGCGGCCGAGTGGCTCGGCTGGCTTCCGCCGGATACCGCGGCGATCGACCTCGCCACCGACGGACGCAGCGGCTTCGTGCTGGAGCGGGTCGGCCTGCGTTCGGAGGCGAGCGTGTTCGCCGAATGCCTGCGCGTACGCCCACTCCGGGCGATGTCCGCTTTCTATCAGAGGCTTAGGCGAAACGAGCGGCGCACCCGCGACATCCTTCGGGGCAGTTGCGGCGTGACCCCGATCGCGGATTTCGCGGACTGGGCGCGCCACCGTGCCCGCGCCGACGCGACTCCGGTACCGGCGGGGCCGGCGGTTCGGATGGTGATGCCGGCCGGGCCGGCGGACGGCGAGCGGGTCGCGGCGACAATCGCGAGCCTGAAGGCCCAGCGTGACGCCGCCTGGCGCCTCGTCGTGGGCTGGTCGGACACGGGGCTCGCTGTCGCGGAGGACGATGCGCGGATCGAGCAGCACGTCTGGGCGGCCTCGGCCTGCCTCGGCGATTTCCTGAATGATGACAGCGCGTTGATGGTGCTGGCCCCGGGCGATGCTCTCGATCCGGACGCCCTGGCGATCCTGGTCCGCGCGCTGGCGGAGCCGGATCGCCCGCAGATGGTCTACGCGGATTCCCGGGTCGAGGGCTCTGACCCGAGACCGGCGCTGAAGCCGGACTGGAGTCCGGACCTGGCCCTGACCACCGCCTATCCCGGGACGCCGACCCTCTATGCCGGGGGCCTGCTCGAGCGACTGAGGACTCGTCCGCTCGGAGCGCCGGACGGGTTCGCCCTCCGCCTCGGGTTGGCCGCCGTATACCACGTGGGTTTCGACGAGGTCGCGCATGTCCCGCGTGTTCTCGCCCGCGCGGCGCCTCCGCCGCCAGATTCGGCCGAGCGCCACGCGGCGATTCTCCAGACTCACCTCAACGAGACCCGCCGTCCGGCGCGGGTCGAGGCGAACCCCACCGGGTTCGATCTGCTCTGGGCGTTGCCCGAGCCGCCGCCGCTCGCCAGCGTGATCATTCCGTCGCGGGACCGCCTGGAGCTGATCCGGGTCGCCGCCGACGGGGTGCTCAACGGGACGGACTACCCGGCGATCGAGCTCGTCATCGTCGATAACGGCTCGACCGATCCGGACGTGCTCGCCCATTACGAGACCCTGCGGCAGGATTCGCGGGTCCGTATCCTGTCCTATCCGGGGCCGTTCAATTTCTCCGCGATGATCAATGCCGGGGTGGCCGGGTCGCGGGGGGCGGTGGTGGTCCTCCTCAACAACGACGTCGCGGTGCTGCGCGAGGATTGGCTCACCGCTTTGGTGCGCCAGGCCTGCCGGCCGGAGATCGGCGCGGTGGGCGCCAAGCTCCTCTATGCCGACGGGACGCTGCAGCATGCCGGCGTGGTGGTGGGCCTCGGGGGGCGGGCCGGGCACATCCTGCGCCGGCGGCCGGCCGATACCCCAGGAATGCTCGGCCGGATGCGGGTCGCCCACGAGGTCTCGGCCGTCACCGCGGCTTGCCTGGCGGTGGGGCGGGCCAAGTTCGACGCGGTCGGGGGCCTCGACGCGGACGCCTTCGCGGTGGATTTCAACGACGTCGATTTCTGCCTGCGCCTCAATGCGGCCGGCTACCGGACGATCTGGACGCCGCGCGCCGTGATGGCCCACCTCGAATCGACCAGCCGCGGACCCGCCGTCGGGGCGGCGCGCTTGCGCTTCGAGCAGGAGGCCGACCGCTTCGTCGAGCGCTGGCGCGACACCATCCGGCACGATCCCTATTACCACCCGGTGCTGTCGCTGACGACGTTCGGGGAAGACCTTGAGTAGGAGGGCCGACGCCGCGCTCGCCTTCGCGGGCGTCGCCCGGCATCCGGTCTGGCTGCGTTGGGGCCGTGCCGCCGCGCTCCTGCTCCGGCATCGGGGGGAGGGGCTGGCGATCCTGCGGGCGCGGCTGGCGGGCAAGCGCGTCCGCGCCGGCCAGGCGGCGGCCGCCCTGTTCGGCCTCAATCATGCGGGACTTCTCTGCGGCCCGGCGGCGCAAGGCCGGCTCCTGCAGGCGCCGGCCGCCGGGGGCGCTGCGGGGCCACGCGACACCGTCGCAGTCCTGACGCTCGCGGACCTGGCATCCGCGGACCTGACATCCGCGGACCTGGCATCCGCAGACTTGGCGCAGGGTCGTCCGTCGGAGGCGTCGCGCGCCGGTGCCGAGATTCTCGTGCTCACGGCGCCGGGTCATGCCCTGCTGCCGGGCGCACCCGCGATCCTGGCCGAGGCCTTCGCCCGGAGCCCGGCGCACCAGCTCGCCTACGGCGATGCGCTCCTGGGGTCCGAGACCGGGCTCGCGATGCCGCTGCTGCGTCCGGCCTTCGACCCCGACTACGCCTGCGCGGTGGCGTATTGCGGCCCGGTGCTGGCGCTCCGGGCCTCGGCCCTCGCCGCCGTCACCGAGCGGGAGGGGCCGGTGACCGATGCCCTCGACCTCATCCTGAGGGTGGCGGAGCGGTTCGGGCACGGGGCGATCGGGCACCTGCCGCGCCTGCTCTCCCGCAGCGACGCGGCCTCCACCGGGATGCCAGATCCGGCGGCGCGGGCCGCCACCCTGCGCCGGGCCCTCGACCGCAGGGGCGACCACGCCGTCACGATCCAGGTGGAGGCGGACGGCGTGCTGACGCTCGCGCACCCGCTGCCGCAGGCGCGCCCCCGCGTCAGCCTCATCGTGCCGACCCGCGACCGGGTCGACCTCCTGCGGACCTGCATCACCAGCCTGGTCGGGTGTACCGACTGGCCGGAGCGGGAGATCCTGATCTGCGACAACGACAGTCGCGCGCCCGAGACCCTGGCGTATTTCCGGGAGCTGGAGGCGGCGGGCATCGCACGAATCGTGTCCTGTCGCGGCCCGTTCGACTTTGCCGGCATGAACAATCGGGCCGCGGCCGCGGCGCAGGGGCAGGTGCTGGCCTTCATCAACAACGACGTCGCGGCCCTGCACCCGGACTGGCTCGAGCGGCTGGTACGCGAGGCCCTGCGGCCGGATGTGGGCGCGGTCGGCGCCAAGCTCATCGACGGGCGGGGCCGCATCCAGCATGGCGGCGTGCTGCTCGGGCCGGGTGGCCTCGTCACCCATGCGCACCGATTCTTCTCCGGAGAGGCGCCGGGCTACCTGGCCGGCCTGCGGGCGACCCGCGCGGTCGCGGCGGTCACGGCCGCCTGCCTCGTGGTGGAGGCGCACAAGTTCGCGGCGGTCGGAGGCTTCGATGCGGCGGCCTTCGCGGTCGACTTCAACGATGTCGACCTGTGCCTCCGCCTGAACGCGGCCGGCTACCGCACCCTGTTCGTGCCGGGGGCGGTGCTGCGCCACGACGAGGCGGCGAGCCGGCGCTGGACGCCCGCCGCGCAGGAGCGCCACCGGCGCGAAGTCGCGGCCTTTCAAGACCGATGGGGGCCGCTGCTCGCGCAGGACCCCCATTATCACCCGGGGTTCGACCCCGATCTCGGCACCTATGCGCGGCTGCGTCCGGGCTGGCCGGAGGCGGGGCCGGTCGATCTGCGGTGAGCCTCTCGCAGGCTGCCGGATACGGGAACCCGCGCGCAGCACCCCGTCACCCCGGGGCCGCGCCGCGGAGCCCGGGAGCCGGACACGCAGCGCGTGCCGGAGGTGACGCCGTCGGCGGCTCGGGATCGCACGCCGCTGCGCGCCCCTTGCGGGTCCCGGGCGCGCCGGCGGCGCCCCGGAATGATGGCGCCGGACGACCCCTGGGTTCAGGCGTCGCCGTCGGTCGAAGACCAGCCGGCGCGGGCCGGAGAGACCCGCGGGGCCGGCCGGTCCTTTACTGGACGAGGCGCGGGCCGCCCGTCTGGACCTTCTCGTTCTCGGACATGATGCCGAGGCGCTTGGCCACCTCGGTATAGGCCTCGATCAGGCCGCCGAGATCCTTGCGGAAGCGGTCCTTGTCGAGCTTGTCCGACGACTTGATGTCCCAGAGGCGGCACGAATCCGGGGAGATCTCGTCGGCGACGACGATGCGCATCATGTCGCCTTCCCAGAGGCGGCCGGTCTCGATCTTGAAGTCGACGAGGCGGATGCCGACGCCGAGGAAGAGCCCGGACAGGAAGTCGTTGACCCGGATGGCCAGCGCCATGATGTCGTCGATCTCCTGCGGGGTCGCCCAGCCGAAGGCGGTGATGTGCTCTTCCGACACCATCGGGTCATTGAGCGCGTCGTTCTTGTAGTAGAACTCGATGATCGAGCGCGGCAGCTGCGTGCCTTCCTCGAGGCCGAGGCGGGTGGCGAGCGAGCCGGCGGCGACGTTGCGCACCACCACTTCGAGCGGGATGATCTCGACTTCGCGGATCAGCTGCTCGCGCATGTTCAGGCGGCGGATGAAGTGCGTGGGCACGCCGATGTCGTTGAGGTGCTGGAAGACGAACTCGGAAATCCGGTTGTTCAGCACGCCCTTGCCGTCGATGACATCATGCTTCTGCGCGTTGAAGGCGGTGGCATCATCCTTGAAGTGCTGGATGAGCGTTCCCGGCTCCGGACCCTCGTAGAGGACCTTCGCCTTGCCCTCGTAGATGCGACGGCGGCGGTTCATAGGCGTGTACCGTGGTTTGAGGAAGTCCATGGGCCGTGACTCCTTGCGAGCGAACGATGCGGAATCCGCGGCGTGGCGGCCTGTGGGTGGGGCCGGGCCGAGAGACACGTCGTACGTCGAAAGCCTCCGCGACCGTGGCGCAAACTACCCGAAGGCGGCTGGCAGCACAACGCGCTGGCCGGATGGGACCCATGCCGTCCTGGGAGGACACCGGTGATAAAGCGGTGTGCGGGTCGGGGGCAAGGGGACCGGGCCTCGCGGACCGGGCCTTCAGGACGGGGCCTTCAGGACCGGGCCTTCGTGAGGACTGAGCCTTGGCGCGGGTTGCGCCTTGGCGCGAACCGAGGCTTCGCGCCGACCGGACCTCGGAGCGGAACGGCTCAGCCCCGTCCCGGCGAGCGGGCGGGCGGCTGTCGGTGGGCCGGCTCGTCCGGCCGGGTCACGGGGCGGCCGTCTTGGCCGGGAAGCGGCACAGGTCGGCGATCGGGCAGCGGTAGCATTCGGGCTTGCGCGCCTTGCAGATGTAGCGGCCGAACAGGATCAGCCAGTGATGGGCGTTGAGCCGGTAGGGCGCGGGTACGATGGCCTCCAGCCCGGCCTGGACCTTGTCGGTGGTGGGGGCGACCACCAGCGGAATCCGGTTGGAGACCCGGAAGATGTGGGTGTCGACCGCGATGGTCTCCTCGCCGAAGGCGACGTTGCGGACCACGCTGGCGGTCTTGGCGCCGACGCCGGGCAGCACCTCCAGCGCCGCCCGGGCGCTGGGGACTTCGCCGCCATGCTCCTCCACCAGGATGCGCGACAGGGCGATGACGTTCTTCGCCTTGGTGTTGAACAGGCCGATGGTGCGGATGAAGTCGCGCACCCGCGCCTCCCCGAGGGCCAGCATCGCGGCCGGCGTGTCGGCGATGGCGAAGAGCGGCGCGGTGGCGAGGTTGACGCTGCGGTCGGTGGCCTGGGCCGAGAGCACCACCGCCACCAGGAGGGTGAAGGGGTTCTCGAACTCGAGTTCGGCGCGCGGCTCCGGGTTGGCCGCGCTGAGCCGCGCGAAGATCTCCGCCACGGTGTCCGGGCCCACGGGGTCCGGCGTGGCGGGCGCCGCTGCGACGATCGGCGCGGCGAGCCGCGCGGAGATCGGCGATTTCCGTGGTTTGGTCGGCTGTCGGCTGGGCATCCCTGCGTTATATTCCTCGCATGGCGAGCGGCAATGACCACGTCCCTCCGATCGGCCGGCATCCGGACGGCCTCGATCCCGACAGCATGGATCGGCCTGTCTTCCAGGCCACCATCCGGCCGCACCAGTCCCTGGGGCCGGACGGCTTCCGCAACGTCATGATCGGCTGCTGCGCCGTCTCCCTCGTCACCTCGATCGCCTGCGTCCGGGCCGGGTTCTGGCCCGTGGCCGGGTTCTTCGGCCTCGACATGCTCGCCCTCTACGTGGCGCTGAAGGCGAGCTTCCGGCGCGGCCGCTCCTTCGAGGAGGTGATGATCACCCCGATCGAGGTGATGCTCGCCCGGGTGACCCACCGGGGCGAGCGCCGGGAATGGCGCTTCAATCCGCTCTGGACCAAGCTGACCCGGGTGGAGGACGACGAGTACGGCATGCAGACCCTGACCCTCGAATCCCGCCGGGAATTCGTGGTGGTCGCCCGGGACGCCTCGCCGCCGGAGCGCGAGGTCATCGCCGACGGCCTGACCCGTGCCCTGGCGCAGGTGAAGAAGGGCTACTGACGGGGGCCGAGCCTCGAGGCCCGGGGGCGCCGGTGTCACGGCAGGGCAGGGCCTGTCCGGTCGGAGCGATTCACAGGAGCATGAGCGGATGAGGCGCCACAGTTTCGCGCAACGGGCGCTTTCCGCCTCCCTTGTCGTGGCCGCCCTCGCCTTGGCCGCCCCCGCCTTGGCTGCCCCCGCCTTGGCCGCACCGGCGGATGCGCGCGTCACCGTCCGCTTCGTCGCGCCCGAGCGCTACACCGACGCCGACGACCGCTACGGTTCGGGGCCCGGCCTGCGGGGCACCCTCGCGGAGATCCGGCGGATCATCGCGGCGTCCGCCCTGCGGGTGATGGGACCGGACGAGACCCTGTCCGTGGATGTCCTCGATATCGACCGGGCCGGCTTCGTCCGCCCGGACCTGAACAGCCCCTCGGGCCTGAGGATCGTCAGCGACGCGACCCCGCCGGCGATCCGCCTGCGCTACGACCTGCGCCGCGGCGGCCGCCGGATCGCCGGGGGCGAGGAGCGCCTGACCGACATCAACTTCCTGTTCGGCGCCCGCGCCGCGGCCGCCGGCGGGAGCTTCGGCTACGAGGAAGCCCTCCTGCGCGACTGGGCCCGCAGCCGGCTGTCCGCGCCTGCCGGCGGCGCGGGGCCGCGCCCGGACTAGGCCGGCTTCAGGCGGCTTCGTCAGCTCCGTCGTCCCCAGACATGACCAAAGCGTCATGTTGCCGCCAGGGTCGTGCAACCCACGGCTGCCCATGGTCCGGCTCATCGACCCAGCGCGGAGGGATGCGGCATGAGCGTTGCCGGACAAGGCGGTTTCGCGAGGACGGGCGAGACCCTATCACTCCGTCCCATGCGTCTGCTCATCATCGAGGACGACCGCGAGGCGGTCGCGTACCTGATCAAGGCTTTTCGCGAGGCCGGTCACATGCCGGACCAGGCCTCCGACGGCCTCGACGGCTACGCCCTGGCGCAGGAGGGCGATTACGACGTGCTCATCGTCGACCGCATGCTGCCCAAGCTCGACGGCCTGTCGCTGATCCGCTCCCTGCGCGAGCAGGGCGTGACCACGCCGGTGCTGATTCTCTCGGCCCTCGGGCAGGTGGACGACCGGGTGAAGGGCCTGCGGGCCGGGGGCGACGACTACCTGCCCAAGCCCTACGCCTTCTCCGAGCTGCTCGCCCGGGCCGAGGTGCTGGCCCGCCGCCGGGCCGGGCCGGGCACCGCCGCCGAAGCGACCGCCTACCGGGTCGGCGACCTCGAACTCGATCGCCTCTCGCACCGCGTGACCCGGGCCGGCCAGGAGATCGTGCTGCAGCCGCGCGAATTCCGCCTGCTCGAGTACCTGATGCGCCATGCCGGCCAGGTCGTGACCCGGACCATGCTGCTGGAGCACGTCTGGGACTACCATTTCGACCCGCAGACCAACGTCATCGACGTCCACGTCTCGCGCCTGCGCGCGAAGGTCGACAAGGATTTCGAGCACCCGATCATCCACACCGTGCGCGGCACCGGCTACGTGCTGCGGGTCGACGAGGCGCGGGCACCGGGACCGTCGGCGTGAGGCGCAGCGTGAGGCTCAGGCCGTGACGACTCTCGACGACGCCCCGGCCGGGCGCCTCGGGAACCTGTTCCGCACGACGGCCTTCAAGCTGTCCTTCGCCTACCTGGTGGTGTTCGCCACCTTCGCGCTGCTGGCGCTGGGCTACGTCGCCTGGAACGCCAGCCGCGCCCTCGACGACCAGATGGTGTCCACCATCGAGGCCGAGATCAACGGCCTGTCGGAGCAGTACAAGGTCGGGGGCCTGCGGCGCCTGATCTCCGCGGTGGAGCGGCGCGCCGGCGAGCCCGGGGCCTCGCTCTACCTCGTCACCAACGCCGCCGGCGAGCGCATCGTCGGCAACATCGACGCCCTGCCCACCGGGCTCATCGTCGATCCGGGCCAGACCGAGGCCAACTACGCCCGCATCGGCGGCGCGCAGAACCTCGAGCACCGGGCGATCATGCAGATCTTCGTCCTGCCCGGGGGCTTCCGGCTCCTCGTCGGCCGCGATGTCGCCGAGCGCGACCGGCTGCGGGCGGTGATCGGACGGACCTTCGGCTCCTCCGTGGGGCTGGTGATGGTGCTGGGCGTGATCGGCACCTGGTTCATCGCCAGCCGGGTCCTGAGGCGCGTCGACGCCATGACGGAGACCACCCGCCGGATCATGGCCGGCGACCTCGACGGGCGCCTCGCGGTGGCGGGGACCGGCGACGAGCTCGACCGGCTGGCCCACAACCTCAACGCCATGCTGGAGCGGATCGGCGAGCTGATGCGCGGCCTGCGCGACGTCTCCGACAACATCGCCCACGACCTCAAGACGCCCCTGACCCGCCTGCGCAACCGGGCCGAGGAGGCCCTGCGCACGGCCGAGACGCCGGACGCCCTGCGGGCGGCGATGGAGGGGGTGATCGAGGAGAGCGACGGCCTGATCCGGATCTTCAACGCGCTCCTGATGATCGCCCGCCTGGAGGGCGTGAACGCCCGCGAGGATTTCCAGACCTTCGACGTCGCCGCCGTGGTCCAGGCCGTGGCCGAGCTCTACGAGCCCCTGGCCTCGGAGCAGGGCCTGGCGCTGCAGGTCGAGACCGAGGGCGCGCCCCTGACCCTGCGCGGCAGCCGGGAACTGATCGGACAGGCGCTCGCCAACCTGATCGACAACGCGGTGAAGTATGGCGGGCCCAGCGGCGAGATCCGGCTCAGCGCCGCGCGGGTCGGCGACGCCGTGCGCCTCGGCGTGGCCGATTCCGGGCCGGGCATCCCCAGCGAGGCCCGCGGCCGGGTGCTCGACCGCTTCGTCCGGCTGGAGGAGGCGCGCTCGCGGCCGGGCTTCGGCCTCGGCCTCAGTCTCGTCAACGCGGTGGTGCGCCTGCACCAGGGCACGCTGGCGCTGGAAGACCATGCCCCCGGGCTCTCCGTCGTGATAACCCTGCCGGCCGGAGATCCGACGGGAGGGTAGGGCATGAACCAGGCCGCCGACGCGCAACGCCGCAGTCTCCGGGCGCGCCTGTCCGCCGCCCCGGTCCTGTCCGATCCCGACGCGGCCGCCGCGCGCCTCGCCGCGGTTGCGCCCGCGTGGCCGGCGGGCTTCCTCGACGTCCCCCTGCGCGCCCTGCTCCTCGGCCTCGCCGACCATTCCGCCTTTCTCTGGCAGCTGGTCGCCCGGGCCCCCGACCGCCTCGCGGCCCTCGTGGAGGCCGAGCCGGAGGCCGCCCTCGCGGCCGTCATCGCCCGCCAGCGGACGGCCGGGCAGGCGCCGGACCTCGACGCCGTCGCGCGCGCGCTGCGACAGAACCGGGCGGAGCACGCGCTCCTGGTGGCCCTGGCGGATATCGGCGGGCTCTGGCCCCTGGCCACGGTGACCCAGGCCCTGTCGGACTTCGCCGACGCCTCGGTACGGGCCGCCGCCGACGCCATGCTGCTCCAGGCTTCGGCCGCCGGGCGCTTCCTGCCCCGCGACGCGGCCGAGCCGCAGGCCGGCTCCGGACTCATCGTCCTGGCCCTCGGCAAGCACGGGGCGGGCGAGCTCAACTACTCGAGCGACATCGACCTCGTGGTCTTCTTCGACCCCGAGACCGCCCCCCTGAAGGCCGACCTGCCGCCGACGCCGTTCTTCAGCAAGCTGGCGCAGGGGATGGCCAAGCTGCTGCAGGAGCGCACCGCCGACGGCTACGTCCACCGGGTCGATTACCGCCTGCGTCCGGACCCGGGCTCGACCCCGGCGGCGCTCTCCCTGAATGCCGCGTACGTCTATTACGAGAACCTCGGCCAGAACTGGGAGCGGGCGGCCTACATCAAGGCGCGGGCGATCGCCGGCGACATCCCGGCCGGGGAGGCGTTCCTGGCGAACCTGCGCCCCTTCGTCTGGCGGAAATACTTCGACTTCGCCTCCATCGCCGACGTGCACGCGATGAAACGCCAGATCCACGCGGTGCGCGGCCACGACACGATCGCGGTGGCGGGCCACGACATCAAGCTGGGACGCGGCGGCATCCGCGAGATCGAGTTCTTCGTCCAGACCCAGCAACTCGTGTTCGGCGGGCGTCGGCCGGAGCTGCGCGGGCGCAGCACCGTCGCCATGCTCGACGGCCTGACCCGCGACGGCTGGATCGACGCCACCGCCCGCGACGACCTCACGGCGGCCTACGACTTCCTGCGCACCATTGAGCACCGCCTGCAGATGCTGCGGGACGAGCAGACCCAGCGCCTGCCGAGCGAGGCCGACGAGCTCGCGCGCTTCGCCCGCTTCGCGGGCTTCGACACGCGGGACGCCTTCGAGGCGGCCCTGTTCCACCACGCCCGCCGGGTGCAGGGCCACTACGCCCTGCTGTTCGAGGCCGAGCCCGACCTGTCCTCGGAGGTCGGCGACCTCGTGTTCAGCGGCACCGGCGACGACCCCGCGACCCTGGCGACCCTGACCAAGCTCGGCTTCCGCGAGCCCGAGCGGGCGGTGGAGACCGTGCGCGGCTGGCATTTCGGCCGGCGCCCGGCCGTGCGGACGCCCCGCGCCCGCGAGGTGCTGACCGAGCTGGTGCCGGTGCTGATGCAGGCGCTGGGCGGCACCGCCCACCCGGACGCCGCCCTCGACACCCTCGATCGGGCCTTCGCCCGGATGCCGGCGGCCCTCGAACTCCTCACCATCCTGCGCTCGAACGAGCGCCTGCGCCTGCTCTTCGCCGACCTCCTCGGCACGGCGCCGCGGCTCGCCGAGACCGTCGCCTTCAGCCCGCACGTCCTCGACGCGGTGATCGACCGGGATTTCGCCGATGCCGGCACGGATGCCGAGGCCCTGGCGCAGCAGGTCCGCGCCCGCCTCGGACAGCCGAGCGACCATGAGGACTTCCTCGACCGGGCCCGCGATGCCGCCCGCCAGCTCCGCTTCCTCACCGGGGCTCGGCTCCTCTCGGGCATCCTCTCGCCCGAGGAGGCCGGCCGCGCCTTCGCGGGCATCGCCGACGCGGTGATCGCCGTGACGGTGGAGCGGGTCTCGGCGAGCTTCTTCGCCGAGCACGGGGCGGTGCCCAAGGGACGCCTCGCGGTGCTCGGCCTCGGGCGCCTCGGCGCGCGCCAGCTCACGGCGGATTCCGACCTCGACCTCGTGCTGGTCTACGACTTCGACCCCGACGACCGCACCAGCGCCGGCCCGAAACCCCTCGACGCGGCGGTGGCCTACAACCGCCTGGCCCAGCGCATCGTCGCCGCCCTCACGGTGCCGACCCGGCGCGGCCATCTCTACGAGGTCGACCTGCGCCTGCGCCCCGGCGGGGGCCAGGGCCCGGTGGCGGTGCAGTGGCGCAGCTTCCGCAGCTACCATTCCGAGGAGGCGGAGCTCTGGGAGCACATGGCTCTGACCCGCGCCCGGGTGGTCGCCGGCGACGCGGGCCTCGGCGCCGAGCTCGAGGGCGAGATCCGCGCCATCGTCGCCCGCCCGCGGGACCCCGCCGAGGTCCGGCGCGCGGTGCGGGAGATGCGAAGCCTCGTGGAGCGGGAAAAGGGGCATCGCGGCCCCCTCGACCTCAAGCTCGCCCCCGGCGGCCTGCTCGACCTCGATTTCCTGGCCCAGGCCCTGGTGCTCGGTCAGGCCCATCGGCGACCGGACCTCGTCGGCCTCGGCGCCTGCGCGGTGTTCGCGAAGGCCGCCGATCACGGCGACCTCGCCCGGCCTGATGCGCAAAGCCTGCTGGACGCCTATCGCCACTTTGACGACGTGCTGCACTGGCAGCGCCTGATGGTGGAGGGCGACCCGGCCGAGGCCTCGCCCGTGGCCCTGGCGCGCCTCGCCGTCGCCATGGGCGCCCCGGATTCGGGCCGGCTGATCGCGCAGCTGGACGAGGCGCGAACCGGGATCCGGGCGCTGTTCGAGCGCCTGATGGCGGGGTGAGGACAGGGGGCGGGCCGAGGCCCTCCGCCCGGGACCAGCGTTCGTGCGAGACGAGAGACATCGTGTAAGCGGCGGATCGTTCCGACGCTCTGAGGCGCTCCGTCCCGGCAGGGCGATCGCCGTCCGCCGCGGGGTTCCGGGCCGACGGGGTGCCGCACGCGGATCTCGTGCCTCGACTGCGGTCGCGAGCGGACGTTTGCCGATGGCACCGCACCATCATTCCCGGGTGCCGCAGGCGAGCCCGGACTCCCGAACCGCCGACGCTGGATCAGTCCTGCATCGCCGGTGTGTCTGGATCCCGGACGCCGCTGCGCGGCTCCGGGATGACCTCGTGCGGCGCGCGGGCCTTCGACGCGCCGACCGGCCTCTTCGATCCCCCTGCCGGCAGGGGGCGCCGCCCCGAAAACCTCAGACCGGCTCCGTCACCGCCTCGGGCGGGCGCGGGGTGGCGCCGGCAGCGTCGCGGAGGGAGGCGACGGTTTCCTGGGCGGCGTCGGCCACGAGGTTGCGGCGGTTCTCCGCGGTGGGGATCGGCATCCGCACCATCACGATGGTGCCGAGGCCTTCCTGGGAGCGGATGCGCAGGGCGCCGCCATGCAGCTCGGCCATCGAGCGCGCGATGGCGAGGCCGAGGCCCGAGCCCTTGTGGCTGCGGGTGAGGTTGGTCTCGACCTGCTGGAACGGCGCGCCGAGGCGGCGCAGGGCCGATTTCGGGATGCCGATGCCGGTATCCTCGACGTAGATGTGGACGTTGGCCCCGGCCGGCCGCGCCTTGATGATGATGCGGCCGTCGCCGGCGGGGGTGAACTTCACCGCGTTCTGGACGAGGTTGGTGAGGATCTGGTGCAGGGCGCGCTCGTCCGCCAGCACCGTCAGGGCCTCGACCACGTCCACCGCGATGGTCAGGGACTTGGCCCGGGCCGCTTCGCCCACGAGCTTCAGGGTGCCCTCGATCGCCCCGGCCACCGCGATCTCCCGCGGGGCGAGCTTCACCGTCTGGGCCTCGATGCGCGACATGTTGAGGATGTCGTCGATGACCGAGAGCAGGTAGTCGCCGCTGGTGCGGATGTCGCGGCAGTAATCGGTGTAGCGGGGCGAGCCGAGGGTGCCGTAGACCTCGCTCTCCATCAGCTCGGCGAAGCCCATGATCGCGTTGAGCGGCGTGCGCAGCTCGTGGCTCATGTTGGCGAGGAATTCGGACTTGGCCTGGTTGGCGCCCTCGGCCTGCGCCTTCTGGTCGAGGTAGCGCTCGGCCAGGTCGGCGAGCTGCTGGGTCTGGAGCTCCAGGGTCCGGCGCGAGCGCTTCAGATCGCGCACGGTCTCGATCAGCTCGCGCTCGGACTGGACCAGCTGCTCCTGGTGGCGCTTGAGGCTGGTGATGTCGGTGCCCACCGAGACGTAGCCGCCATCCTTGGTGCGGCGCTCGCTGATCTGGAGCCAGCGCCCGTCGGTGAGCTCGGCCTCGAAGGTGCGGGCGGTGGCGCCGCTCGGCTCCAGGTCGCGCAGCTCGCGCCGGACCGGCGGCAGCACGCCCCGCCCCATGATCTCGGCGTAGCGCCGGCCCGGGATCGCATCCTCGGGGCTGAGGGCGTGGAGGTGGCGGAATTTCGAGTTGCAGAGGACGAGGCGGTTGCCGGTGTCCCAGAGCACGAAGGCCTCGGAGATGGCCTCGACCGCGTCGCGCAGGCGCATGTCGGCGGTGGCGTTGAGCTCGGCGAGGTTGCGCTGCTCGGTGACGTCGAGGGCGATGCCCACGAGGTGGCGGCCGCCGTCGATGGTGTCCGGCACGATCTCGGCCCGCATCCGCATCCAGACCCAGTTGCCGGTGGCGCCGCGCACCCGGAACTCGTGGTCGACGGTGGACTGGCTGGCCGCGAGGTGGCGGGCCAGGCTGTAGAGGTCGCCGTCGTCGGGATGCACCAGGGCGTTGACGTCGCCGAAGGACAGGAACTCGCGCTCGCGGTGATAGCCCAGCAGCGCGTACATCGAGTCGGACCAGTAGATCCGCCCGCGCGGGATGTCCCAGTCCCAGAGGCCGCAGCGGCCGCGGCCGAGGGCGGTGTCGAGGCGCTGCTTGATCTCCTCGCAGACCCGGTCGACGGCGTAGGCCCGGCGGGTCTGCAGGGCATAAGCGATGCCGGTGCCGATGATGACCAGGGCGGCGGCGCCGAGGAGGATCGCTTGGTTGCGCATCCGCGTGGTCCAGGCGGCCGTGATGTCGGTGAGCGGCTGGAGCACCGCGACCTGGCCCCGCCCGCCGGGCAGGTTGCGCAGGGCCGCGATCACCACGGAGCCGTCCGCCAGGGTCACGGTCATGACGCCGGCGCTCTCGCCCAGGGTGGAGAGCGCCTGCATCTCCCCGAGATGCTGGGTCAGGGTGCGGCGCGGGCCGGGCAGGGGCGGATTGGCCGCCACGATGACGTCGTTGGGGGAGATCAGCAGGATCTGGCGGCCGGCATGGAGCAGGCCCGGCGGCAGCAGCGCGCCGAGGTTGCGGTGGGCCGCCTCGCCCTTGGCCTCGCCGTCGATGTCGACCCCGGCGAAGGCCGCCGCGGCCAGGCGGGTCACCGCCTCCACGTCCGTGGTGGCCGCCCGGATCACCTCCTCGCGCTGGGCCTGCAGCAGCATGGCCGCCACCGCGCCGAGGCAGATCAGGAACGTGGCGAAGAGCGCCGGCAGGGCGAAGCGCAGCCAGGTCTCGGCTCGCACGAAACGGACATGAGCGGCGTGTTGGGGCCGGTGGATGCCAAGAATCGTATCCGCGCGCGCGGAGAGGGAAGCGGAATCCGCCTCCAGCATGGACTAACTCCGCCGTTGGGATTTGGGCACCGGGAAGGCGGGTCGCCCGCTTTCCGAATCGTATACGATTCAACATTTCCGGTGGGGTTTTGTCCACGCGTTTTTTCCGGCCACGCTTGACTCCCAACGCGAATCCAAGGTGCGGAATCGACGTCGGGAGAGCCTGAAAAAACGATTCTCTTCAGGCACTTGCTAGCCGGCGAGGGTCCGCCCGAGGATGTCTCCGACGTCCCGTGACAGGCCCGCAACAGCGCGAATTTTCAGCAATCTGGATTCGGCCTGGGCACGCCGCTCCGGTTCCATCATCCGCCACGATCCGAAGGCCGTCAGGAGCCGCGCGGCCACCTGCGGGTTGGTCTTGTCGAGCGCCAGAACCGCCTCCGCCACAAGGGCATAGCCCGCGCCGTCGGGGCGGTTGAACTGGGTCGGATTGCCCATGCTGAAGCTGCCGATCAGGGACCGGACCCGGTTGGGATTGGTCATCGAGAAGGCCGGGTGATTCTGCAGGCGGCGGATCCGGTCGGGGGTCTCGGCCTCCGGGATCCCGGCCTGGATCGCGAGCCACTTGTCGAGGACTAGGGGCTCGGCGCGGTAGGCCTCGGCGAATCGGTCGAGCGCCGATTCGCGCTCGGGACCCGGAACCTGGGACAGGACCGAGAGGGCGGCGAGCCGGTTGGTCATCGTCGTCGCCGCGTCGGTCTGGTGCGCGGCGAGCAGGGTCGCCGCGGCCGGATCGGCGGCCGCGACGAGGTCGAGGGCCGCGTTGCGGAAGGCGCGCCGGCCGGCCGCCGCGGCATCGGGGCTGAACGGCGTGCCGGGGGCCTCCGCCAGGGCGTCGCGCAGGGCGAGGAGCTGCGGCTTCAGGCGCGTCCCGAGCGCCCGGCGCAGGGCGTGCCGGGCCCGGTGGATCGCGTCCGGGTCGATCTCCGTGGCGATCTCGTTGGCGACGTCCGCCTCGCTCGGCAGGGCGAGCACCAGGGCGGCGAAGGCCGGGTCGGCCAGGGCCTCGCCCTCCAGGAATCCCGCCAGGGCGGCGCCGAACCCGTCCGCCCCGGCCTCCGGCAGGGTGCCCGACCGCGTCCCCTGCACGAGGAGGCGCATGGCCACGCTCTGGGCCGCCTGCCAGCGGTTGAACGGGTCGGTGTCGTGGCGCAGCAGCGTCAGCGTGTCGGCATCGGTCATCTCGATCTCGACCCGCACCGGGGCGGAGAAGCCGCGGAACAGCGAGGGCACGGCGCGCGCGGGGACGTCGGTGAAGGTGAGGCTGTCGCTCGCCTGGTCGAGCACGAAGACGCCGTCCGCGACCCGGTCGCTCGCCGCCCCGGCGAGGGGGCCGTCCGGGCCGATCAGGCCGAGGCGGATGGGGATCACCAGGGGCGGGGCGTCGGCGGCGCCGGGCAGGCTCTGGCGGAAGGCGAGGTGATAGGTCCGCGCCGCCGCGTCATAGCGGCCCTGCACCCCGACCCGCGGCGTGCCGGGGCGCTCGTACCAGCGGGCGAAGGCGCCGAGGTCGCGGCCGGAGGTTTTCGCGAAGGCGGCGAGGAAGTCCTCCACGGTGGCGGCGGTGCCGTCGTTGTCGGTGAAGTAGCGGTCCATCCCGGCCCGGAAGGCCTCGGCGCCCAGGAGGGTGCGCAGCATCCGCACGATCTCGGCGCCCTTCTCGTAGACGGTGGCCGTGTAGAAGTTGTTGATCTCGGTGTAGTGCCGCGGCCGCACCGGGTGGGCCAGCGGCCCGGCATCCTCGGGGAACTGGCGCGCCCGCAGGGTGCGGACCTCGCCGATGCGGTGCACCGCGCGGGAGCGCATGTCGGAGGAGAATTCCTGGTCGCGGAAGACCGTCAGGCCTTCCTTGAGGCAGAGCTGGAACCAGTCGCGGCAGGTGATGCGGTTGCCGGTCCAGTTGTGGAAGTATTCGTGCGCGATGATCGCCTCGATGGCGGCGTAGTCCGCGTCGGTGGCGGTCTCGGGCGAGGCCAGGACGTAGCGGTCGTTGAAGATGTTGAGGCCCTTGTTCTCCATCGCGCCCATGTTGAAGTCGGAGACCGCGACGACGTTGAAGACGTCGAGGTCGTAGGCGCGGCCGAAGGCGGTCTCGTCCCAGGCCATCGCGCGCGCCACGGCGTCGAGGGCGTAGTCGGCCCGCTCCGCCTTGCCGGGCTCGACATAGACGGCGAGCTCCACCGTGCGGCCCTCGCTGGTGGTGAAGGGGCGCCGGACAGAGTCGAGGCGCCCCCCCACCAGGGCGAAGAGGTAGGCGGGCTTCGGGTGGGGATCGTGCCAGATCGCGTAGTGGCGGCCGGGGCCGGCCGCGCCGGATTCCACCAGGTTGCCGTTGCCCAGCAGCACCGGCGCCGCGTCGCGATCGGCCTCGATCCGCGTGGTGTAGACCGCCATCACGTCGGGCCGGTCGAGGAAATAGGTGATCCGCCGGAAGCCGTCGGCCTCGCACTGGGTGCAGTAGACCCCGTTCGAGCGGTAGAGCCCCATCAGCTTGGTGTTGGCGCTCGGATCGATCCGGGTCTCGATGCCCAGGCTGAAGGGGCCGGCCGGCGGCCGGTGCAGGGTCAGGCCGGACGGCGTCAGGCTGTAGGCCTCGGGTGCGAGGGCCGCTCCGTCGAGGGTCAGGCTCTCCAGGGTCAGGTCCTCGCCGTCGAGGACGAGGGGGGCGCCCGGAAGCCCGGCCGGGTTGGGCGTCAGACTGAGCCGGGCCCGGACCCGGGTGGCGGTGGGATGCAGCGCGACGTCGAGATCCACCGTGTCGATCCGGTAGTCGCTGGGGCGGTAATCCTCCAGGCGGATCGTGATCGGGGCTTCGGTGCGCATGCGGACTCCTCGGGCTGAGCCCCCACTGTGCGGGGTGCGCCGCGGCGGCGCAACGCGCGCGGGCTCCGGCTCGTTGACGCGTGCCCCGCGTTGACCCGTGCCCGCGCCGGACCACATAGGCGCTAGTCCCCTGGAGAGCCCCCACCCATGCGATTCCTGCACACCATGGTCCGCGTCGCGGACCTCGACCGCGCCCTCGACTTCTACGTGAACACCTTCGGGCTTCAGGAGGTGCGTCGCGTCGACAACGAGAAGGGTCGCTTCACCCTCGTGTTCCTGGCCGCCCCCGACGATGCCGGCACCGCCAGGGAAACCCAGGCGCCCGTGATCGAGCTGACCCACAACTGGGACCCGGAGACCTATTCGGGCGGCCGCAACTTCGGCCACCTCGCCTACGAGGTCGACGACATCTATGCGTTCTGCGCCAAGCTGCAGGCGGCCGGGGTCACGATCAACCGCCCGCCCCGCGACGGCAACATGGCCTTCGTGAAGTCCCCCGACGGCATCTCGATCGAGCTGCTGCAGAAGGGCCCGGCCAAGCCGCCGCAGGAGCCCTGGTCCTCGATGGAGAACACCGGCTCCTGGTAGGCGTCCGGTCCGGGCGAACGACCCCCGCGCGGGGCCGTTCGTCCGGGGCCTCGGGCCCTCGTCTCAGGCGTCCCCGGTCTCCGGCACGGGCGTGATACCGAGCTGGCTCAGCTTGGCCGCCACGATCTCGATCGGCCGGCGCAGCTTCAGGCTCATGACCGAGACCGGAATGCCCTCGCGGGCCATCGCGGTGAGTTGCTGGACGGATTCGAGCGTCCAGGCGGTGTCGTTCGTCGCCATCGCGTCCTCCTGCTCCGTTGCGGCCCCTTGATCCGGTCGGATCCGGGAGCCCGGATGGTCCCTGGCGGCGCCGGACCTGCCGGTGCGCCAGCCCCGAAGACCTGGCGCGGGGCGCCGGCTCCGCAAGCGGCCTGGCCAAAATCCCGCCATGCCGCTCCCAGCGGCAATCGTCGTCTCGGCATGCCGCTCCCGGCGGCAATCGTCATCTCGGCATGCCGCTCCCGGCGGCAATGGGTCTCTCGGGATGCCGCTTTGCGGGTGAATCGTCGAGCGTCACCGCTGCTGCGCCCGCGCGGCGACATCTGGGCCTTGACCCCCGGGCCGTGCCCGGCGCACACCCGCGCCGGATCAGTCGGCCGGGCGGCCGCTCCGGGCCGCAAGGTCCGGGGAGGAAAGTCCGGGCTCCATGGAGAGACGGTGCCGGATAACGTCCGGCGGGGGCGACCCCAGGGACAGTGCCACAGAGAGCAGACCGCCACGGACCGGCGCGAGCCGGGCCGCGGTAAGGGTGAAAGGGTGCGGTAAGAGCGCACCGCGGACGCGGCAACGCGGACGGCACGGCAAACCCCACCGGGAGCAAGACCGAATAGGGGCGACAGGGCGGGCCTCGCGGTCCGCCAGGCCCTCTCTCCAGGCCCGTCGCCCGGGTTGGTTGCTTGAGGCGGTCGGCAACGATCGTCCCAGAGGAATGGCCGCCACGTCCGGGGACCGCGAGGTCCCCGGGCCCTACAGAACCCGGCTTATAGGCCGGCTGATCCGCTCGCCGAGTCACCGTCGCGCCGCCCCGAGACCGGCGGCGATCGCGATGGCCAGCGTTCGCGCAGGCCATCGCAGGTGTCGCGGTCGCAATGCCCCCGCATCGCCAGAATTCGATGTGCGGAGGCAGGTCGGCCGGCTCGCGCGCCGTGCAGGCGCACCGCAATCGCCCTCACCGAAGCTCCGATCGACCACGGCGTTGTCGCGACACGCGCGCTGAGATCGTGCGGCCGGGGCGTGCACGGCTTCCGATAGACTTGGCTCGCAGTAAGATCAGCTTCCGGTCTATGCTGATGTAGCGATGGGAAAGATTGTTTCTCGAACTAGGAAAAGCTTAAGATCGGACCGATAGACGAAGGCTGAGCCGGCCGGAGACACGATCTCGCGGGTCTCTGTTGTGATTGATCCGAGGTTTCGCGATGCCGTTTCTGCGCGGGATGATGATGCTGGCCGCCGGCGCCCTGCTCTGCGCCGGGCACCTTGCGACGGCCTCCGAACGCGACGATCCGCGGACCCCCTACCGGCGGCCGACCTCGATCCCGTTTCCGGAGAACGCCCCGTACTCGCCGCAGATGGCGACGCTGGGCAAGATGCTGTTCTTCGATCCGCGCCTGAGCGGCAAGCAGAACCTCAGCTGCGCGAGTTGCCACAACCCGTCCTTCGGTTTCGAGGTCCCGGTGCCGGGCGCGATCGGGGCGACCAACACGCCCCTGGGCCGCAAGGCTCCGACGGTGCTGAACGCGGCCTGGATCCCGACCCTGTTCTGGGACGGGCGCGCGCCGGACCTCGAGACGCAGGCGATGGGCCCGATCACCGCCGATGCGGAGATGGACGGCAAGTTTCCCGAAATCATCGCCCGCCTCAAGGCCCGGCCGGAATACGAGGCCTGGTTCGCCCGGCTCTTCCCCGGCAAGGGAGTGACGCAGGAGGGAATCCTGACCGCGATCGCCACCTACGAGCGGACGGTGGTCTCGGGCTGGGCCCCGTTCGACCGCTGGGTCGATGGCGACGAGACCGCGATCGCGCCGGCCGCGCAGCGTGGCTTCGCCCTCTTCACCGGCAAGGCGGGCTGCGCCAGCTGCCACACCGGCTGGAACTTCACCGACAACCGCTTCCACGACCTCGGCCTGCCGACCCGGTATCTCGGCCGCGCGGCCTTCGAGCCGGATTCGGTCCTGGCCCGGCACGCCTTCAAGACGCCGGGCCTGCGCAACCTGACCTATCGCGCCCCCTTCGGCCATGCCGGTCAGTTCGCCGACCTCGAGGCGATCGTCGCCTTCTACGAGAGCGGCGGGATCGCCCGACCCTCGAAGTCGCCGCTGATGAAGCCGCTCCGGCTGGCCCCGGAGGAACGGGCGGACCTGATCGCGTTCCTGCGCGCCCTCACGGCCGAGCAGACCCGGACCGCGCTCCCCAACCTGCCGAACTGATCCCAACCGAACTGCCCCGGCCGAACGGCCCCGACCGAACTGCCCTGACCGAACTGCCCTGACGCCGAGAGCCACCGCGATGTCGATCCGCTACACGATCCTGCTTCCGCTGCTCGGCCTCATGCTCCTGGCGGGGATTCTCTCCGGTGTCACCGGGTGGGTCGGCCTCGGGGCCGTGGACGACCTGTCCCGCCTGGGCAGCCGCACCACCGAGATGAACGAGGCGAGCCGCATCGCCCGCGACCGCTTCCACCGCGCGGAGGCGCTGATCGCGCGGGTGAGCGCGATGACCGACCTCCTCGACATGGCGCCGATCCAGGCGGAGTTCACCGCCGCCGGGGATCAGCTGATGGCGCTGCTCGACCGGCTCGAAACCCTCGCCGAATCCGAGCGGATGGTGACGCTGGCCCGCAGCGCCGCCGCCGAGGCGCGGCAATGGCGCGGGGACGCGGAGGTCCTCCTGGGAATCCGCCCCGCCCGGGAGATCCCGACCCTCGACCGCATGGCGCAGGAAAGCCGGCGCCTGCGGCAGCGCTTCGACGAGGCGGTGGCGCTGGCCGCCGCGGATACGCGGAGCCGGATCGAGGCGACCCGGGCGGCGACCCTCTGGCAGATCCGGGCCATGCTCGGCCTCGTCGCCGTCGTCGTGGTCCTCGGCTCGGGCACGGCCTGGTGGCTGGCCGGCACGCTGGCCCGGCCCCTGGTGCGCCTGACCGCCGACACCACCCGCCTCGCCGGCGGCGACACCTCCGTGACGCTTTCCGCAACGGGGCGCCGCGACGAGATCGGCGACATCGCCCGCGCCGTGATGCGGATCCGGGACATGTCCCTGGCGGAGGCCGCCCGGCAACTGCAGACGACGGAGGCCGCGCGCCTGCGCGAGGAGCAGGCCCGGCGCAGCCTGTTGTCCGACCTTGCCGACCGGTTCGAGCGATCGGTGGGCGGCATCGTCGCGCATGTGGGCGAGGCCGTGACCGGCCTGCAATCCGCTTCCGAGACGATGCAGGTCGCGATCGCCGGAACCGCGGCCCGCTCCACCAGCGCGGCCGAGGCCGCGCGGCAGACGTCCGGGAACGTCACCGCCGTGGCCGCCTCCGCCGACCAGCTCGGTTCGACGGTCGCCGATATCGGCCGGCAGGTGGTGCAGGCGGCGGAGCTGTCCTCCGCCGCCGTGACGGCGGCCGCCCGCACCGGCGAGACCATGGCGGCTCTCTCCAGTGCCGCGACCCGGGTGGGGAACGTCGTCGGCCTGGTCTCGACCATCGCGGGCCAGACCAACCTCCTCGCCCTCAACGCCACCATCGAGGCCGCGCGGGCCGGCGAGGCCGGACGCGGCTTCGCCGTGGTCGCCACCGAGGTGAAGGAACTGGCGTCGCAGACGGCGCGGGCGACGGAGGAGATCCGCCAGCAGATCGCCGCGATCCAGGGGGCCACGGACGGCGCCGCGCAGGCGATCGCCGAGATCACGGCGCAGATCCACGCCATGAGCGGCGTCACGACGAGCATCGCCGGGGCCGTGGAGGCGCAGGGGACCACCACCCACGCGATCGTGCGGAGCATGGCGGAGGCGTCCGCCGGCACCGATCGGGTCACCGCCGACATCGCGGAGGTCGCCCACTCGGCCGACGACGCGGGCGGCGTCGCCCGCGCCGTCGCCTCCGCGGCGGATGCCCTTGCCGGGCAGTCGCGCATGCTGCGGACCGAGATCGAGGAGTTCCTCGGCAATGTCCGGGCGGCCTGAGCGGCGGCCCCGTCGCAGCGCCGGAGGAGGGACCCCGACCGGTCCGGAACGACGCCTTTGCGTGCGAAAACTTACGCTCGGTTAACCTTGCTGAGGTCTGATCCGTCCGAGCCGCTCCCCCTCGGCCAGGTTCGTTGACGGCGCTCAGAGGCCCATGGTACCCCGATTCATCCCGTCAACGGCGATTTTCGGATCGACGGACGCAGCCTGTCCCAGGCAGGCCGGTGTCCGCATGCGCGGTCGCGTGACGCGTCGACCCGGAGACGCCCCGTCTCTCCGAGCCGCGCCCGCGCGCTCCAGCCCCGTGGAAGGGACGCATGCGCCGCATCAGTCCGGTCGAGTCCTCGCTCCGTCCCTCCGCGCCCTCGGTCGCGCGACCGCCGCGCGTCGGGATCGCCCGATGACGCGCGCCCCCCGCGAGGCGCGGGTGAGCCGGGTGTCCGACGGGGCGCCCCACGTCCCCGTCCTGCTGGCGGAGGTCCTCGAAGCCCTCGACCTGCCGGGCCGGACCCTGGCCGTCGACGGCACCTTCGGGGCCGGCGGCTACACGCGCGCGATGCTCAAGGCCGATCCGTCCGTTCACGTTCTGGCGATCGACCGCGATCCCGGCGCCATCGCGGGCGGTGCGCCCCTGGTGACCGAGGCCGGCGGCCGCCTGACCCTGGTCCCGGGCCGCTTCGGCGGCCTCGACGCCTGCGTCCGCGACGCGGGGCACGCGTCCGCCGACGCGGTCGTCCTCGATATCGGCGTCTCCTCGATGCAGATCGACCAGGCCGAGCGCGGCTTCTCCTTCCGCAACGACGGCCCCCTCGACATGCGCATGGAGCGCGCCGGGCCGAGCGCCGCCGACCTCGTCAACGAGTCCGAGGAAGCCGACCTCGCCGACATCATCTTCCACTACGGCGAGGAGCGCCGCTCCCGCGCCGTCGCCCGGGCGATCATCGAGGCGCGCCGCAAGGCCCGCATCGAGACCACCGCGGCCCTCGCCGACATCGTCGCCAGCGTGGTCTGGGCCGATCCGGCCAGCGGCATCCACCCGGCGACCCGGACCTTCCAGGGCCTGCGCATCGCGGTGAACGACGAGCTCGGCGAGCTCGTCCAGGCGCTCCACGCCGCCGAGCGCATCCTGCGGCCGGGCGGCCGGCTCGCGGTGGTGACCTTTCACTCCCTGGAGGACCGCATCGTGAAGCAGTTCTTCTCGGCCCGCAGCGGCCGGGCGGCCCAGGCCTCCCGCCACCTGCCGAGCCTGGACGCGCCGGCGCCCCGCAGCTTCGCGGTGGTGACCAAGGGCCCGGTGCTGCCCACCGACGCCGAGACCGCCGCCAATCCCCGCGCCCGCTCGGCCAAGCTGCGCGCGGTGGAACGCACGGACGCCCCCGTGCCCGCCCCCCTGGCCGCCATCGAGACCCTGGCCGCGCTGCCCGCGCGGACAGGTCGGAGCGGAGGAGCACGCCGGTGATCCGTTTGCTCAACCTGATCGCGGTGCTCGGCCTGATCGGCTCGGCGATCTACGCCTACTCGATCAAGTACGACACGCTCTACCAGGCCGGGCAGGTCTCGAAGGCCCAGACCCAGCTCAAGAAGGAGCGCCAGGCCATCGCGGTGCTGCGCGCCGAGTGGCAGCTCCTGACCCGGCCGGACCGGCTCCAGGCGGCGGTGGAGCGCTACCTCGCCCTCGAGCCCATCGGCACCGCCCATCTCGGCCGCCTCGCCGACCTGCCGGCGCGGCCCGACCGCGGCGACGAGATCGGCCGGCTGCTGGCGGCCACCGCGACGCCGAAGGAGAAGCCGGTGGCGGGGCGCGGCGGTGACGAGCCGCGCACCACCGGCAGCATCACGCCGCGCACCACCACGACCAGAACCCCGACCACGACTTCGAGGTAGTGCCCGTGTCCGAAGTCCCGCCGCCCGGCCAAGACCCGATCCATTCCCCGGAGACCGCCTCCGCCGCCGAGCCGACCCGCGCGCCCGTCGAGGCCGGCGCCGGCGCGCCGCCGGACGCGCGCCCGGTCGAGCGGACGCGGCTGGAGCCGGCCGCAGAGGCCGTCGCGTCGCCGGCCCTGTCGAAGCGCGCCTGGGTCGCCCGCAACGCGCGGGCGATGTTCCACCTCGCCATCGAGCGCTCCTACACCCGGGTCGGCCTCGTGGGCCTCGCCTTCACCCTGGTCTTCACCACCATTTCCGGGCGCCTGATCCTGGGCGCCGCCTTCCCGGAGGCGGATAACGGCGACCGCCGGATCGCGGCCGCCGCCACCACGGCGATCCGGCCGGACATCGTCGACCGCAACGGCGAGATCCTCGCCACCGACATCCGCACGGTCTCGATCTTCGCCGAGCCGCGCAACATCTACGACAAGGACGAGGCGGTCGAACTCCTCACCGCCGTGCTGCCGCAGATCAACGCCACCGAATTGCGCGCCAAGCTCTCCACCAAGAAGGGCTTCGTCTGGGTCAAGCGCGAGATCACCCCGAAGCAGCAGGCGGAGGTCCACCGCCTCGGCATCCCGGGCATCGGCTTCCTGCCCGACCACAAGCGCGTCTACCCGAACGGCGTCGCCGCCGCGCACATCCTCGGCGTGACCAACCTCGACAACATCGGCATCGCCGGCATCGAGAAGTACATCGACAACCAGGGCAACAAGGCGCTCAACGATTTCGGCCTCGTGGCCAAGCAGACCGACCTGTCGCCGATCCAGCTCTCCATCGACCTTCGGGCGCAGTTCGCCGTGCGGGACGAGCTCGCCTGGGGCCTCGACCACTTCAAGGCCAAGGCCGCCGCCGGCATGATCCTCGACGTCCAGACCGGCGAGGTGATCGCGCTCGCCTCCCTGCCGGACTTCGATCCGAACGACCCGGCCGACGCGCTCAACCCCGACCGCATCAACCGCATGAACGTCGGCGTCTACGAGATGGGCTCGACCTTCAAGGCGATGACCCTGGCGATGGCGCTGGATTCCGGCAAGTTCAACGTCAACTCGACCTTCGACACCCGCGGCGGCGTGCTGAACTGGGGCCGCCAGAAGATCCACGAGTACCACGGCACCAACCGCGTCATCACCATGCCGGAGGTGTTCACCCACTCGTCGAACATCGGCTCCGCCAAGATGGCGCTGGGCATCGGCGTGCCCGGCCACAAGGCCTTCCTGAAGAAGATGGGCCTGACCGACCGGATGCGGACGGAACTGCCCGAGAGCGCCGAGCCCATCGTGCCGGCGCGCTGGACCGAGATCAACACCATCACCATCGCGTTCGGCCACGGCCTCGCGGTGGCGCCGATCCAGGCGACCGCGGCGGTGGCCGCCATCGCCAACGGCGGCTTCCTGATGACCCCGACCTTCCTCAAGACCACGCCCGAGGCGGCAATGGCCAAGGCCACCCGGGTGCTGAAGACCGAGACCAGCGAGGCGATGCGCTTCATCATGCGCCTCAACGCCGTCGAGGGCTCGGCCAAGAAGGCCGCGATCCCGTACTACTTCGTCGGCGGCAAGACCGGCACGGCCGAGAAGGTGATCCACGGCCGCTACGTGAAGAACCGCCTGTTCACGACCTTCATGGCCGCTGCCCCCATGAACAACCCGAAATACCTCTTCGTCACCATCATGGACGAACCCCAGGGCCTGCCGGAATCCGGCGGCTACGCCACCGCGGCCTGGAACTCCGGCGTCGTCACCGGCCGGGTGATCGAGCGCGTCGCCCCCGTCCTCGGCCTGCCGCCGCAGTTCGATCCGCCGGTGAAGCCCTTCCCCCTGATGGTGAAGCTCGGCGCCTACCACGCCACGCAGGTGGACGGACGATGAGCGGGCCGACCCTCGGCGCGCTCTTTCCCGAGGCGGAGGCCGGCCTCGCCGGCCTGCCGGTCGCCGGGCTCACGGCCGATTCGCGCAAGGTCGCGCCGGGCTTCGTCTTCGTCGCCGTGCCCGGCACCGTCGCGGATGGCCGGCGCTTCGCCGCGACCGCCGCGAGCGCCGGCGCCGTGGCGGTGGTGAGCGAGGGCGCGCGGCCGAAGGGGCTCGAGGCCGGCGTGCCCTACCTCGCCGTGGCGGACGTGCGCCGCAGCCTCGCCCTCGCGGCCCGGGCCTTCTCGGGCCGGCAGCCGGCCGAGGTGGTGGCGGTGACGGGGACGAGCGGGAAGAGCTCGGTCACGGATTTCGTGCGCCAGATCCTGGCCCGCCTCGGGGCCGAGGCGGCCAGCCTCGGCACGGTCGGCATCGTCACCAACCGGGGCGCCACCTACGGCTCCCTGACCACCCCCGACCCGGTGACCCTGCACGCCACCCTGGCGCGGCTCGCCGAGGACGGCATCGACATCCTGGCGATGGAGGCGTCCTCGCACGGGATCGAGCAGCGCCGCCTCGACGGGGTCGCGCTCGCCGCAGTGGGCTACACCAATCTCGGGCGCGACCACCTCGACTACCACGCCACCATGGACGACTACCTGGCGGCCAAGCTGCGGCTGTTCACGACCCTGGCGCAGCCCGGCATCCCGGCGGTCATCAACATCGACGGCGCCTATGCCGACGTCGTCGTGGCGGCCGCCGCCGCCCGCGGCCTCGACGTCCACACCACGGGGTCGAAGGGCGACACCGTGCGGCTGATCTCCGCGCGCACCGAGGGCTTCCACCAGCACCTCGTCCTGCAGGCCCCGGGTCCGACGGGCCGGCTGGACGAGTATGCCGTGCGCCTGCCGCTGGTCGGTGCCTTCCAGGTCGAGAACGCGCTGCTGGCCGCCGGACTCGTGCTGGCGATCCCCGCCGGCCGGGCCGACCCCGCCGGCGTCATCGCCGCCCTCGACCATCTCACCGGGGTCCCGGGCCGGATGGAGCGGATCGGCGAGGTCCATGGCGGCCTCTGCCTCGTGGACTACGCCCACAAGCCGGAAGCCCTCGCGGGCGTGCTGACGGCCCTGCGCCCCTTCGCGACCGGCCGGCTGCGCGTCGTCTTCGGCTGCGGCGGCGACCGCGACACCGGCAAGCGCCCGATCATGGGCGCCATCGCGGCCGAGAAGGCGGACGCCGTCATCGTCACCGACGACAATCCGCGCAGCGAGGACCCGGCCGCGATCCGCGCCGCGATCCTGGCCGCCGCCCCGGGCGCCGTCGAGATCGGCGACCGGGCCGAGGCGATCCGCACCGCCGTGCGGGCGCTGGAGCCCGGCGACGTGCTGGTGGTGGCCGGCAAGGGCCATGAAACCGGCCAGATCGTGGGGTCACAGGTCCTGCCCTTCTCGGACCACGACGTCCTCCGGGCTGCGATCGCGGAACGCTCAGCATGACCGACAAGACGCCGCCCGGCACGACTCCGCCAGGCACGACCCAGCCGGGCACGACTTCGCCAGGCACGACCCCGCTCTGGACGCCCGAAGCCCTGGAAGCCGCCACCGGCGGGACCCTGCTGGGGCCCCGCAGGCCGATCACCGGGGCCTCGATCGATACCCGCACGCTGGCGCCGGGCGACCTGTTCTTCGCCATCCGGGGCGAGGCCCGGGACGGGCACGACTTCGTCGCGGCCGCCCTGGGGCGCGGTGCCGGCGCCGCCGTGGTCGCGGCCGACCGGGCGCAAAGTTTCGCCGAAGCCGGGCCGGTGCTGGCGGTCGCGGGCGCGGGCGAGGATCCCGTCCTCGACGCCATGCGCACGCTCGGCGCCGCGGCCCGGGCCCGAACCGGGGCGGGCATCGTCGCGGTGACGGGCTCGGTCGGCAAGACCGGGACCAAGGAGGCCCTGCGCCACGTCCTCTCCGCGCAGGGGCCGACGCACGCCTCCATCGCCTCCTACAACAACCATTGGGGGGTGCCCCTGACCCTGGCGCGCATGCCGGCCGACACGCAGTTCGGCGTGTTCGAGATCGGCATGAACCACCCGCGCGAGATCGTGCCGCTGACCGCGATGGTGCAGCCCGACATCGCCCTGGTCACCACGGTCGAGCCCGTTCACGTCGAGCACTTCGCCTCCGTCGCGGCCATCGCCGACGCCAAGGGCGAGATTTTCTCCGGCCTCAAGGCCGGCGGCACCGCGATCATCAATCGCGACAACCCGCATTATGCCCGCCTCCTCGCCCATGCCCAGGCCTCGCGGGCCGGCCGGGTCGTCAGCTTCGGCGAGCACCCGGAGGCGGATGTCCGC
Source organism: Methylobacterium sp. AC690 (assembly GCF_979256535.1). Classification (NCBI taxonomy): domain Bacteria; kingdom Pseudomonadati; phylum Pseudomonadota; class Alphaproteobacteria; order Hyphomicrobiales; family Methylobacteriaceae; genus Methylobacterium; species Methylobacterium sp. AC690. The sequence goes on from NZ_CEEDOX010000003.1 coordinate 112,140, forward strand.
GCCCAGCGCATCGTGCTCCGCCCCGACCTCTCGGTGGTCGACGCCGTGGTGATGGGCATCCCGGTCACCTACCAGCTCGGCACGCCGGGCCGGCACACGGCCATGAATTCGCTCGGCGTGATGGCGGTGGTGCATGCGCTCGGCGCCGACCTCGCCCGCGCGGCCCTGTCGCTGGCGGCCCTGCGGCCCCCGGTCGGCCGCGGCGAGCGCACCGCCCTGGCGATCGGGGAGGGCGAGGCCTTCCTGGTGGACGAGAGCTACAACGCCAACCCGGCCTCGATCCGCGCCGCCCTGGCGACCCTGGCCGGCATCGAGACCGGCCCGCGCGGGCGCCGCATCGCTGTGCTGGGCGACATGCTGGAGCTCGGGCCGGAGGGCGAGGCCCACCACCGCGCCCTCGCCGGGCCGGTGGAGGCCGCCAAGGTCGACCTCGTCTTCACGGCCGGCCCCCTGATGCGCAACCTGTTCGAGGCCCTGCCGGTGAGCCGGCGCGGCGCCTCCGCGGCGACCTCCGCCGACCTGCTCGAGCCCGTGCTCTCGGCCCTGCGCCCCGGGGACGCCGTGATGGTGAAGGGCTCGAACAGCATCCGCATGGGCCGGATTGTCGAAGCGCTCAAAGCCCGTTACGCGAACGCCCAAGCCGAACCGCCGCGCGCCGTCGCGCGCTGAGGCGACCTTCATCACGGCCGGGGAGGGGTGCTGCGCGCCCCTGAGCCTCCGGCTGATTTCGCATTGAACCACGGCCGGGTGCTGGATGCTGTATCTCCTGTCGGACCTGAGCGGCACCGTCTCCGCCCTCAACGTCTTCCGCTACATCACCTTCCGCACCGGCGGCGCGCTGTTCACGGCGGGCCTGTTCGTGTTCTGGTTCGGGCCGCTGATCATCTCCTCGCTGCGCCTGCGCCAGGGCAAGGGCCAGCCGATCCGCGAGGACGGCCCCCAGTCGCACCTGCTGACGAAGCGCGGCACCCCGACCATGGGCGGCCTGATGATCCTGGCCGGCTGCGTGGTCGCGATCCTGCTCTGGGCCAACCCGCGCAACCACTACGTCTGGGTCACCCTGGCGGTGACGCTGGGCTTCGGCGCGATCGGCTTCTACGACGACTACCTCAAGGTGACGAAGCAGTCGCACAAGGGCTTCTCGGGCAAGTTCCGCCTGCTGCTGGAAGCCTGCATCGCCATCGCGGCCTGCGTGCTCATCTCGGTCTACTCGGCTCCGACCCTGCAGAACCAGCTCGCCTTCCCGATCTTCAAGGACGCGCTGCTCAACCTCGGCTGGTTCTACGTGCTGTTCGCCGCCTTCGTGATCGTCGGTGCGGGCAACTCGGTGAACATGACCGACGGCCTCGACGGCCTCGCCATCGTGCCGGTGATGATCGCCTGCGGCACCTTCGGCGTCATCGCCTACCTCGTCGGCAACGTCTTCACGGCCGGCTACCTGCAGGTGAACTACGTCCGCGACACCGGCGAGCTCGCGGTGGTCTGCGGCGCGGTGATCGGGGCCGGGCTCGGCTTCCTCTGGTTCAACGCGCCCCCCGCCCAGGTCTTCATGGGCGATACTGGGTCCCTGGCGCTGGGCGGCCTGCTCGGCACCATCGCGGTGGCGACCAAGCACGAGATCGTGCTGGCGATCGTCGGCGGTCTGTTCGTGCTCGAGATGATGTCGGTGATCATCCAGGTCGCGTCGTTCAAGCTGACGGGCAAGCGGGTCTTCCGCATGGCCCCGATCCACCACCACTTCGAGCAGAAGGGCTGGAAGGAGCCGCAGGTCGTGATCCGGTTCTGGATCATCGCCGTGATCCTGGCGCTGGCCGGCCTCGCCACTCTGAAGCTGCGCTGAGCCCGTCGCCATGCTGAGCCCGTCGTCATGACGCCCGTCACCACCTTCGCCGGCCAGAAGGTCGCCCTGTTCGGCCTCGGCGGCTCCGGCCTCGCCACGGTCCGCGCCCTGATCGCCGGCGGTGCCGACGTCCTGGCCTGGGACGACAGCCCGGAGAGCACGGGCCGCGCCCGCGGCCAGGGCATCACGGTGTCCGACCTGCGGGAGGCCGACTGGAGCGGCTTCTCGGCCCTCATCCTCGCCCCCGGCGTGCCCCTGACCCACCCGGCGCCGCACTGGACGGTGGAGAAGGCCGGCGCGGCCGGCCTCCCGGTGATCGGCGACATCGAGCTGTTCTGCCAGGAGCGCCGGGCGCGCGCGCCGGGCGCGCCGTTCGTCGCCATCACGGGGACCAACGGCAAGTCGACCACCACGGCGCTGATCGCCCACATCCTCGCCTCCGCCGGGCGCGACGTGCAGATGGGCGGCAACATCGGCACGGCGATCCTGTCCCTGGAGCCGCCGGCGCCGGACCGGATCCACGTGATCGAACTCTCGTCGTTCCAGATCGACCTGACGCCGAGCCTCGACCCGAGCCTCGGCATCCTCCTCAACATCACGCCGGACCATCTCGACCGCCACGGGACGCTGGCCGACTACGCCGCCATCAAGGAGCGGCTGGTGGCGGGCGCGGACCGCACCATCGTGGGCGTCGACGACGACCTCAGCCGGGCCATCGCCGACCGCCGGGGGGGCCCCTGCGTGCGGATCCACGTGGGACTGCCTGAGGCGGGCTTCGACGGCCTGTCGGCCCGCGACGGGACGGTGTTCGACGCCGACGGCGCAGCCATCGCCGACCTCGCCGGGATCGGGTCGCTGCGCGGGGCGCACAACTGGCAGAACGCGGCGGTGGCCGCCGCCTGCGTCCGGGCCCTCGGGATCGACGACGCGGACCTCGTCGCCGGCCTGCGCAGCTTCCCCGGCCTGCCCCACCGCATGGAGGAGGTCGGCCGGCGCGGGCGCGTGCTCTTCGTCAACGATTCGAAGGCGACCAACGCCGATTCCACCGAGAAGGCGCTCACCGCCTTTCACGACATCCACTGGATCCTCGGCGGCAAGGCCAAGGAGGGCGGCATCGCCCCCCTGGCGCCGCTCTTCGGCCGCGTGGCCCACGCCTACCTCATCGGCGCGGCGAGCGACGCCTTCGCCGCCACGCTGGAGGGCCGGGTGCCCTACACGGCCTGCGGCACCCTCGCGGTCGCCACCGCTCGGGCGGCCGAGGCCGCCGCGGCGTCGCCGGCGGCCGAGCCCGTGGTGCTGCTCTCGCCGGCCTGCGCCTCCTACGATCAGTTCCGCAGTTTCGAGGATCGTGGGGATCAATTCCGGAATCTGGTGCGCGCGCTGCCCTGAGGCGGGCCGCGCGCGGATTCGCCATCCAAATTCTCAATCATTCTCGCGTCCCATCGGCGGCGTGTAGCGCGGTCCCGCCCTGTCGGCGGCGCGGTGATGGGTTGAGTGCATGGCGTTCACGATGGCACCCGGCGCGTCGCGCTGGCAGGCGGGAGCCTGGGCCCACATCCCCGTCCTGCACGTGCTCCGGCGCCTGGCGACGCTGCTCCTCGTCGCCTTCATCTTCTTCGCCTGCTTCGCCTTCTCGGACACCTCGCCCTACGACGTGGTGGCGATCCCCACCATCGTGCTCTGGCTCTGTCTCGGCCTGCGCCTGCACCGGGGCATGGTGCCGCTGCTCGGGCTGCTGATCCTCTACGTCGGTGCGATCACGGTGGCGCTGCTGCCCTATATCGACCAGGCCCTGCCGGTGACCTGGACGATCCAGCTCGCCTACCTCGCCATCACCGGCGTGTTCTTCGCGATGCTGTTCGCCGACGACACGCAGGCGCGGATGGAGCTGGTGCTCAAGACCTTCGTGGCGAGCTGCCTCCTGTCGAGCGCCTTCGGCATCGTCGGCTATTTCGGGTTCATCCCCACCGAGGACCTGTTCTACAAGTACGGTCGCGCCTCGGGCACCTTCCAGGACCCCAACGTCTTCGGCTCGTTCCTGACCCTCGGCGCCCTCTACCTGATGCACGGCCTGCTCCTCGGCACGAGCCGGCGGCCGGTCCTCGCCTGCGCGATCCTGATGGTGATCGTGGCCGGCATCTTCCTGTCCTTCTCGCGCGGCTCCTGGGCCGGCTCGCTCATCGCCGTCGCGGTGATGGTCGGCAGCGTCTACACCACCACCCCCTCGGCGCGCCTGCGCCGCCGCATCGTCACCCTGACGGTGCTGGCCCTGGTGGCCACCGCGGTCGCCATCGTCGGCCTGCTGTCGATCGGCGACACCGCCGAGATGTTCTCGAAGCGCGCCGCGGTCACGCAGGACTACGATACCGGCGAGACCGGACGCTTCGGCAACCAGCTGCGCGGCCTCAACATGCTGGTGGACGAGCCCTTCGGCATGGGCCCCCTGCGCTGGCGCCTGATCTTCGCCCTGGAGCCGCACAACACCTATATCGGCAGCTTCGCCAATGGCGGCTGGCTCGCCGGCGTCACCTTCATCGGCCTCGTCGTGATGACGAGCGTGGTCGGCTTCCGCCTGATGCGCCGCGACACGCCCTATCGCCGCCACGCCCAGATCGTCTGGCCCGCCCTGCTGATGTTCTTCCTGCAGGCCTTCCAGATCGACATCGAGAAGTGGCGCCACGTCTACATGATGCTGGGCATGATCTGGGGCCTCGAGGCCGCTCGCCTGCGCTGGCTGACGGGTGGGCGGGTGTCGGTCAGGCCGACCCCTCGCTAGGCCCGGGCCTCCGGTCCGGCTTCTCCGCCCCCCGCTCGCGGGGAGAGGAGGGACGCACGCGCCCGCAGAAGCCTAGTCCGGCTTGTCCTGCGCGTCGTCCGCCGCGTTCGTGTCGTCCGGCTCCTCCGGCTCCGGATCGGCCGTCCAGCGCGTCGCGAAGGCGGCGAGGTGGCGGGCATCCGCGAAGGCCAGGACGGTGACGGCCCGGTCCGCCGGCATGCCGCCGGGATAGGGCGACAGCAGCACCTTCTCCTCGGACAGTTTCGCCCCCGGGGCGTGCGCGGCGAGCCAGGCCTCGGCCTCGTCCGACAGGCGCGACGGGTCGGCCGCGTCGCGCGCCCGGGAATCGCCGCGCAGGACGAGGACGTAGGAGCCGAGCGCCGGATTGCGCTGCTGCACCGCTTTGACGATGTCGAGAAACATGCCGATCGGTTCCCAGTCGTGCTCAGTGCAGCTTCACGCGCGACTCGGTGCGCCGGGTCAGGGCCCGGGCGACCGCGTCGAGGGTGGTCTTGACCGTGCCGTGCAGGGCCTGCTCGTGCATCTTGTACAGCGAGCGATACATCATCCGGGCGAACAGTCCGGCGATGAACATGTTCTTGCCCTTGATGAACCCCATCAGGCTGCCGACCGTCGAGTATTCGCCCAGCGAGACCAGCGAGCCGAAGTCGCGGTACTTGAAGGGCTTGAGCGGCCTGCCGGCCATCTTCTCGGGGATGATCTTGATGAGGTGCGTCGCCTGCTGGTGGGCCGCCTGGGCGCGGGGCGGGATCGGCGTGTCGGAGCCCTTCTCCACCAGGTAGGCGCAGTCGCCCATGGCGAAGATGTCGGGATCGCGGGTGGTCTGCAGGGTCGGCGTCACCACGAGCTGGTTGTTGCGCGTGGTCTCGAGGCCGCCGATCTCGTGCAGGAAGGGCGGTGCCTTGACGCCGGCGGCCCAGACCACGAGCTCGGACGGGATGAAGCCGCCATCGGCGAGCTGGACCCCGTCGGGCCGGACCTCGGTGACCCGGGCCCCGGTCCGGACCTCGACGCCGATCTTGTCCAGCAGCACCATGACGTCGCGGGACATGCGCTCCGGCACCGCCGGCAGGATGCGGCTCGCCGCCTCCACCAGGGTGATCTTCAGGTCCTTGGCCGGGTCGATGCGGTCGAGCCCGGTGGCGGCCACGTCGCGGGTGGTGCGGTGGAGCTCGGCGGCGAGCTCGGTGCCCGTCGCCCCGGCGCCGATGACCACGACGTGGAGCTGGCCGGCCCGCACCGGCCCCGGCTGGGTGTGGGCCCGCAGCATGCCGTTGATCAGGCGCTGGTGGAAGCGCACCGCCTGGCCCTGGGTGTCGAGGGCGATGGCGTTCTGCTGCACGCCGGGTGTGCCGAAGTCGTTGGTCGTCGAGCCCACCGCCATCACCAGCGTGTCGTAGGGGATCTCGCGGATCGGCGTGACCTCGCGCCCCTCGGTGTCGTGGCTGGCCGCGAGGTGGATCACCCGCTTGGAGCGGTCGAGACCGGTCATCTCGCCGATGCGGTAGCGGAAATGGTGCCGGTGGGCGTGGTGCAGGTAATCTACCGCGTGGTGGCCGACATCGAGGCTACCGGCGGCGACCTCGTGCAGCAGCGGCTTCCAGATGTGGGTCCGCGCCCGGTCGACCAGGGTCACGTGCGCCTTGCTCGTGCGGCCGAGCTTGTCGCCCAGTTTCGTGGCGAGCTGCAGCCCCGCCGCGCCGCCGCCGACGACCACGATGCGGTGCAGATTGTCCTCGGTTTCGCCCGGTACCATGTCGCTCAGGTCCTCGTGTCTCACGATTGTGCGGATGCGTGCCCCCACGGCGAGCGCCGCATCGTCATCCCGGTGTTCAGCTTAGAAGGATTGTAAATCGACCGCCATTCCCATCACGCCGGCGCGCCCGGCTGACGCAGGGGATGGGCCCGGGCGAAGGCGTCCTGGGCTAGGCAGTCCTCGGCGATCCGGCGCACCGTGGGGAAGGGCGCCGTGTCGACGCCGAAGATGCCGGTGCCGACCCACAGGCTGACGAGGCAGAGATCGGCGTGGCTCACCGCGTCGCCCTGGGCGTAGCGGCCGGTGCCGGGCTCCCGGGTCAGGCGCGTCTCCAGGGTCTTCAGCCCGGTCGCCATCCAGTGGCGCACGAAGTCGAGCATCCGCTCGCGCGGCAGGTCGTAGGTCTCCATCAGGAAGTTGCGCACCCGCGGCACGTAGAGCGGATGGGTGTCGCAGGCGACGACCTGGGCAAGGGAGCGGGCGCGGGCCCGCGCGCGCGGCTCGTCGGGCAGCAGCGGCGCGGCCGGATGGATGTCCTCGAGATAGTCGAGGATGGCCAGGGACTGGATCAGCGGCGGGCCGTCGCCATCGAAGAACGCCGGCACCGCCCCCTGCGGATTGATCGCGAGGAAGTCGGGCTTGAACTGCTCGCCGGCATCGAGGTCGAGGAAGATCTCCTCGTAGGCGATGCCCTTGAGGTTGAGGGCCACCCGCACCCGGAACGCTGCGGCCGAGCGCCAATTGCCGTACATCTTCATGCGCGCAACGTTTCCTCTTCGCGGAGTCTTATCCGTCTCTTAGCGCCCAGGACCACACCCGACATCGCGCTCGCCCGCAAGCCCGTTCTGCCGGCGAAGGCCCGTCGGATGCACGATTTGGCAGCGCCGTGATCATCGCGCATAGGAGGAGACGAGGTGTTCATCCTCGGCCGATGAGTGACGCGATGCAGATCGAAACGCCCTACCTGATGTTCCTCGGCGACGTGCCCGACCGCCTGGCCGCCAAGACCGCCTACGGCATCAAGGACTGGCGCCCCGAGTGGTGCGTCGGCCAGCTGCGCCTGCCCGGCTGCGCCGCCGACCTCGGGATTCCGGACCTCACCCTGGCGGAGGCCGTGGCGCAGGGCTGCCGCACCCTGGTGATCGGCGTCGCCAACGCGGGCGGCATCCTCCCCGAGCACTGGGTCGCCGAGGTGGTGGCGGCCCTGGAGGCTGGGCTCGACATCGCCAGCGGCCTGCATGCCCGCCTGGGAGCGGTGCCGGCGATCGCCGAGGCCGCCGAGCGCCACGGCCGGCAATTGCACGACGTGCGGCACACCGCCGAGACCTTCGCCACCGGCAAGGGCACGCGGCGGCCCGGCCGCCGCCTGCTCAGCGTCGGCACCGACTGCTCGGTGGGCAAGAAGTACACCGTGCTCGCCCTGGAGCGCGGCATGCGGGAGCGCGGCCTCGACGCGGATTTCCGCGCCACCGGCCAGACCGGCGTCTTCATCTCGGGGCGCGGCGTCGCCATCGACGCCGTGGTGGCCGACTTCATCTCCGGCGCCGTCGAGTGGATCGCCCCTGCGGCCGCGCCCGAGCACTGGGACCTGCTCGAGGGCCAGGGCTCGCTGTTCCACCCGTCCTTCGCCGGCGTCAGCCTCGGGCTGCTGCACGGGGCGCAGGCCGATGCCTTCGTGGTCTGCCACGAGCCGACCCGCACGACCATGCGCGGCGTCCAGCACCCGCTGCCCACCATCCGGCAGGTCATCGACCTCACCGTCCAGCTCGGGCGCCTGACGAACCCGGACATCCGCCCGGTGGGCATCGCCGTCAACACGCAGGACCTGGAGGAGGGGGCGGCCCGCACGCTGCTCGCCGCTCTCGCCCGCGAGCACGACCTGCCGGCCACCGACCCGGTCCGCTTCGGCGTCGAGGCCATCGTCGATCGGATCGTCTCCGAGTTTCCCCCGGCCCATACGGGGGCGAGCGCGTGACCCGGCACCTCGACGTCGCGGTCGAGACGTTCCCGATCGCCGGGGCCTTCACCATCGCGCGGGGCAGCCGCACCGAGGCGGTGGTGGTGGTCGCCACGGTCACGGACGGGGAGGGCCGGATCGGGCGCGGCGAGTGCGTGCCCTATGCCCGCTACGGCGAGACCGTGGAGAGTGTCGTCGCGCTGATCCGCGACCATGCCGAGGCCATCGCCATGGGGGCGACCCGGGCCGACCTGCAGGTCGGCATGAAGCCGGGTGCCGCCCGCAACGCCCTCGATTGCGCCCTGTTCGACCTCGAGGCCAAGCAACTCGGGCGCCCGGCCTTCGAGATCGCCGGCCTGTCGGCCCCGCAGGTCGCCACCACCGCCTACACCCTGAGCCTCGGCGACCCGGAGAGCATGGAGGCGGCGGCCCGCCAGGCCGCCCACCGGCCCCTGCTCAAGGTCAAGCTCGGCGGGACGGGCGACCCGGAGCGGATCGCCGCGGTACGGCGGGGCGCTCCCGATTCACGCCTGATCGTGGACGCCAACGAGGCCTGGCGCGCGGAGACGATCGAGGCCAACCTGGCGGCCTGCGTCGCCGCCGGCGTCGGCCTGATCGAGCAGCCGCTGCCCGCCGGCGAGGACGCGCTCCTCGCCGAGATCGCCCGGCCGATCCCGATCTGCGCCGACGAGAGCCTGCACGACCGCGCCGGCCTCGATGCCCTCAGCCGGCGCTACGACGCCATCAACATCAAGCTCGACAAGGCCGGCGGCCTGACCGAGGCGGTGATGCTGGCCCACGAGGCCCGGGCGCGGGGCTTCTCGCTGATGATCGGCTGCATGGTCGGCACCTCGCTGGCCATGGCGCCCGCCATGCTGCTCGCCCACCACGCCGACTACGTCGACCTCGACGGTCCGCTCCTCCTGTCCCGCGACCGGGAGCCGGGCCTGCGCTTCGAGGGCAGCCTGATCCATCCGCCGGAGCCGGCGCTCTGGGGGTGAGGGCGGCGTGACCTGCGGATCCGTCCCTGCATGCAGCGGGGACGGATCGCCGAGCGGTCCTCGGAACGCCGGTCTGCCTCGGGGAAGCGGAGCGGGCGGAACGGCTGCGGCCGAAGGGCCACTACAGACGGCCCCCTACGGACGGGTCCCTGCAGACGGGCCGTCGGGCGCCCATCACCCCTTCACGATGGCGCGCAGGAAGTAGACCAGCGCCGTGAAGGTCACGAGGCTCGCGGCGTAGAAGGCGACGAACCAGAGCAGCCGGCGGCCCTTGGCCCCGGATGAGCCCCCGCTCAATGCCCGTAGCCCCCGGATTCGAGGTCTTCCGCCACCTTCCCGCGGAAGACCCAGTAGGCGTAGGCGGTATAGGCCAGGGTCAGCGGCATCACCACGGAATAGCCGACGAGGGCGAATTGCAGGGCGCTCACCGCGTTGGCCGCCTGCCAGATCGTGTAGTGCGGTGGCACGATGTAGGGGAACAGGCTGATGGCGAGGCCGAGGAAGCCGAGCAGGAACAGCGCGACGGTGAGCAGGAAGGGCGCCACGTGGCGTCCGTTGCGGATGCCCTGGAAAATGCCCCAGGCGACGAGGGCCGTCACCACCGGAACGGGGGCCACGTAGAGGATGTTCGGCCAGGCGATCCAGCGCCACTGGATGTCGAGGCCGAGGAACGGCACCCAGGCGCTCACCACCGCCATCGACACGATGGTGGCGGCCAGGAATTGCAGGCTCTTGCGCCGGGCCCAGATCTCGAGCTCGCCCGAGGTCTTCATCACGCACCAGGTCGCCCCGAGGAGGCCGTAGCCGCAGACGAGGCCGATGCCGGTGAGCACGCTGAAGGGAGTGAGCCAGTCCATGGTGCCGCCGGCGAAGCCGCGGCCCTCGACCTTGAAGCCCTGGACGAAGGCGCCGAGCACCATGCCCTGCGCGAAGGTGGCCAGCAGCGAACCGTAGTGGAAGGCATTGTCCCAGACGAACTGCGAGCGGTCGGCCTTGAACCGGAACTCAAAGGCGACCCCGCGGAAAATCAGCGCGATCAACATCAGGATGATCGGGATGTACAGCGCCGGCAGCAGGATGGCGTAGGCGACGCTGAACACCGCGAACAGGCCGCCGCCGCCGAGCACCAGCCAGGTCTCGTTGCCGTCCCAGATCGGCGCGACCGAGAGCATCATCCGGTCCCGCCAATTGCCCTTCCGCGCGGCCGTGAACAGGATGCCGACCCCGAGGTCGAAGCCGTCGATGACCACGTACATCGCCACCGCGAGCGCCAGCAGGCCCGCCCAGACCACGGGCAGCCAGAAGGCGGCGCCCTCGTATTCCATCCCGAAGCCGAACATCCGCTGGATTCCTCGCCGCGTCGCGAACCAACTACCCCCTTACGGGGACGCGCGTTCCCCGCGTTGCGCCACCGTAGCGCGATCGGCATGCGTTTGCGCGCCCCGCCACGGGACTTTTCTGTCGCTGTCCAACAGGGTGTCGCGGGAGGCGGGCCGACCGCTGGGCGAGGCCGCGAGGGCCTGCCCGGCCCGCCGCCCGATCTCCGCGGCCCCCTCGCGCAGGGCGGCGTCGCGCACGGGCGCGGGCAGGGCGTCCCAGGCCTCCGCCGCCGCATCCGCCACCGCCGGCGGTGTGGGCGCGGGCTCGCCCTGGTGCTGAAGCGCCAGCCAGGACAGGACGCCGATGACCAGACCGGCACGGATGAGAAAGGACATGGGTTTGTGGCCCGGACGCGCCCCGGCCGGGGCGCGAGCACCGTCGGGCGCGAGCGGTAAAGAGGGCCTGACGCACCGCCGGCAAAGCGCCGGAATGGTGAACACAAGCTTATCCCGGTGTCATTCTAGGCTTTTTCGTGTCGTGCCCCGAAAAGGTCTATCGGACAGACCGGTGACAGTTACGTCCCGGAAAGCATGCGGAGACAATCGGACTGTCTAGCGCAAGACTCGCTTAAGTCGGCTCTGCGAAGTTGGCCTCAGTCGAGTTCTCGTCGAGCCAAGGGGCGTCGGGGTGGCCGTCGGGCCGTGTCCGCGCTGTGCGTGTCGGTATTGCGTATCTACGGTGCCCTGGCTTCCCTCATCGATGTCCGCCTCGCGGGGCTCGTCCATGAGTCGGTGAAAGAGGATGGCGGCGTGCGCTTCCGGCACGAGCGCTTCCTGGTCTCGCGCCTCGCCACCGGCCTGATGATGATGCTGGGCCTGCCGCCCTACCTGGTGCTGCGCGGGGTGCCCACCGGCGTCGAGGCCCTGGCCATCGCCAGCCTGATGCTGCCCGTCTTCGCCGCCGTGCTCCTGTCCCGCACCGGCATCCTCTGGCTCGCCCACGCCATCTCCTCGGCCGGCCTCACCGGCGTGGTGGTCTGCCTCGCTATGATGACGGGCGGCGCCGAGTCCGCCGCCGCGATCTGGCTGGTGGCGATCCCCCTGGAGGCCGTGGTCTCGGGCTCCCGGCGCGCCACCCTGGCGGCCGCCATCGTCGCGGCCCTCGGGGCCCTCGCGGTCGCCCTGCTGCCGCCGCTGGCCGAGGGTACTCCGCTGCCCGAGTGGTCGCGCGCCCTGGCGATGCCGGTCTTCGCCATCACGGCGATCGGGCACATCGCGGCCCAGGCCCTCGAGCATTTCCGCCACGAGGGCCGCTGGCTCGCCCGCCTGCGCGACAACGAGCGCCGCGACCGCATGCTGCTCTCGGCCATCGACGACCTGGTGACCTGGCACGACCCGAACGGCCGCGTCCTCGAGGCCAGCGCCTCGGCCACCCGCTTCCTCGGCGCCGATCCGGCCTCCCTGCAGGGCCACGGCCTGCTGGAGCGCGTCCATGTGGGCGACCGCCCCCTGCTGCTGCAGGCCCTGAGCGACGTCGCCGCGCATGGCCGCCCGGCGCGGGTCCAGTTCCGCCTGCACCTCGACGTCGCCTCGGCCCGCGGCGAGACCGCGCCGCGGGTGATCTTCGCCGAGATGCGTATTCATCGGATCGACGGTCAGGCGGCGGAGACGGTCACGGCCGGCCGCCTGCAATCCAGCGTCGTCGCGGTCACCCGCGACGTGACCGAGCACCGCCGCCACGCCGAGGAGCTGGAACAGGCCCGCGCAGAGGCCGAGCGCGCGGACGAGGTGAAGAGCCGCTTCCTCGCCAATGTCAGCCACGAGCTGCGCACGCCGCTCAACGCCATCATCGGCTTCTCCGAGGTGCTCTCGGGGGAGGGCGGGATGGTGACCGATCCCGAGCGCACGCGGGAATATGCCGGCATCATCCGAAATTCCGGCCAGCACCTCCTCGAAGTCGTCAACACGCTCCTCGACATGTCGCGGATCCAGAGCGGCCATTTCGACTACACCCCGGAGCCGTTCGACCTCTCGGCCCTGATCCAGACCTGCTGCAACCTGATGCAGCTGAAGTTCGACCAGGCCGGCGTCACCCTGGTGCGCGATGCCAGCGTCACGCCGGTGGAGATCACCGCCGACATGCGCGCCTGCCGCCAGATGGTCATCAACCTCCTGTCGAACGCGGTGAAGTTCACCCCGCGCGGCGGGCGGGTCGAGGTCGGCCTGCGCGGCTCGGGCCGGCACCTCGACCTCATCGTCGCCGATACCGGCATCGGCATCAGCGAGGCCGACCTGCCCCGCATCGGCAGCCCGTTCTACCAGTGCGCCGGCGGCTACGAGCGCACCCACGAGGGCACCGGCCTCGGCCTCTCCGTGGTGCAGGGCCTCGTCGGCCTGCATGGCGGCGCCATCACCATCGAGAGCACCCGGGGCGAGGGCACCACGATCATCGTCACCCTCCCGCGCGCCTGCCGGGTCGGCACCGGCGCCATCCCGTCGGCCCCGATCCGCACCCGCCTGCGCCTGCCGGTCTCGGGCGGCAGCCTCGTCGCCGCCGTGAACGACGGACCCGTGCCGATGCGCCGGCCCATGGGCCTGTTCGAATCGAGCCCCGAGCCGGTGCGCGAGAGCTACGTTCCCCTGCGGCGCGCCGGATGAGTGCGCCGCGATCCTGCCGGCACCGGATGGTCCGGACCCCGCATTGCGCGGGGCCCGGACGCCGGTGCGAACAGTCCTGAGGAGATCGAATGCGCGAGCCGCCAGCACGCCGCGACCAGCGAGAGATCATCGTTCCGTCCCGCGGCCGCGAGGCCCGGCCCGTCGCCCGGCGTCGGCCGGCCCCCGGCGGCGTGGCGGGGTTCGGGAGTCTGGCGGGGTTCGGGGCCCTGGCGGGAGGCGCGGGCCGCGCCATCCTGCGCCATCCCGGCGAGGTCCTCGGAGTCGCCGTCGTTCTCGGCGCGGTGTCGATGATCTGCCTGAACGCGCTCGGCTACCAGATGGGCCGCCATCCCGCGCCGATCTTCCCCAAGCTGCCCGCCAAGCCGGCGCTCGCCCGGGCCGCCGAGGCCCCGAAGCCGGCTGCCGCCGCGGTCGCGAAGCTGGAGGCCGCCAAGCCTGAGGCGTCCGGAAAGCCCGAGGCGTCCGGAAAGCCCGAGGCATCGAAGCCGGACCCGGCCCGGGTCGAGGCGGCACGCGCGCCGCGGGACGGCATCGGCGAAATCATCCGGTCCGGCGAGCCGGCCGGTGCGGAGACCACCGCCTCGGTGACGACCCTCGGGGGCCTCTCCGTCGCCCAGGCGCAGCGCGCCCTGGTCAAGCTCGGCTACGGGCCGCTGAAGGCCGACGGCCTGATGGGCGCGAGCACCCGGGCGGCGATCGAGAAGTTCGAGCGGGACCGCAAGCTGCCGGTCAAGGGCGAGCCCTCGACGCGGACCTTCCGTGAACTCGCCACCCGCGCGGGCGCCTCACGGGGCTGATCCGGCGGGGCGGCGTGCTATAGACCGGCGCATGGCACGCCTGCGCTCGGATTTCTGGGTCTCCGCCCATCTTCGCCGCCTCGGGATCGAGGGCATCGCCGCGGTCCAGCGCCGCCGCGGCGCCCCCGAGGCGGGAGCGATCTTCGTGAAGGTCGATCGCCTCGACGGCAGCGCCGATCTCTACGGCCCGGCCCCGCAATCCCTCGTGGACACCGAATCCGACGGCGACCGCCGCTTCGTGGCCCTGCTCAGCGAGGCCACGCCCGCCGACGTGGAGGTGCGCCTCGGCAAGGAGCTGCGCTTCGACGACGACCTCTGGATCGTCGAGATCGACGACCGCGCCGGGCGCCACCGCCTCGACCTCGCCGAGTAGGCGGATTCGCGCGGGCGTTTCGCGCGCGGCCGGTTCGAGGGTGAATCAGTTCGCCTGGCGCTGCCGGCTCGGCAGGGGCGTGCGCAGGGGCGGGCGCTCGCTGGCCGAAGCCTGCGCCCGGGGGCGCTGCGCGTCCGGGGCATGGTAGGGCTGGTGCGCCGCGCCGGCCGCCCGCTCGGGCGGGGTCCAGTCGAGGATCGCCGCCAGCAGGTCGCGGGCAGCGACGCGCGGCAGGGTGCGGAACAGCTTCACCAGGTTGAACACCCGGTCGACCGACTGGGCCACGGTCTCGTTCAGGGTGAGGTAGATGTAGACCGCCTCCTCCTCGTGCAGGCCGGCAGCGCGCAGGGCGACCGTCAGCAGCTCGTAGCGCAGCGACGGATCGGGGGTGGTGGCGAGGAAGCCCTTGGGCAGGGCGAGCAGCTCGGTGAGGGCGGCCACGAACCCGGCCACGTCGCCCCGGGCGGAGAAGCCGGTGAGCACGGCACCGGCCTCGCGCGGCGCCGGCGGGGCCGGCCGCAGGGCCGCCGTCGCCATCATCGCGTGACCGATCGCCTCGCGGCGGGCCTCGTCCGCCAGCAGGAACAGCGGCGCCACGTCGGCATGGGCGAGGTCGTGACGGGCGAGGAGCGCCCGGGCAAGGTCCGGAATCTTGCGGGCCCGGGCGACGATGCGGGCCAGCATCTCGCCCTGGAGGGCTACGGCCGGATTGGCGGCCAGCGCCCGGTCGATGGCCGGATCCTCGCGACCGATCAGGTCCAGGACGGTGGCGCGGCTGAGGTCGTGCCGGGTGGCGATGGCAGGGCCGAGTTCGGCATCCTCGGCCAGGGCGGCCTGGATCATGGCCTGCGTCAGGATCGGCGCGTGGGCGATGACGGCGTCCCGGGCGCCGCCGCCGCGTTCCACCAGGGCGGCCAGGAGGGCGGGCGGCGTGTCGGGGAAGGGCGCGAGCTTGCGGGCGACGATCTCGGCGGTCTCGGCGTCGACGATCGGGATCAATCCCCCGGCCAGGGAGGCGAAGGCCGCGAGCGTCTTCCGGTCCCGGACCACCGCCGAGAGAAAGAGATCCGTCTGCACCCGAAGGATGACGGGTTTCAGATCGAGGTTGTCGAGACGCGACAATTCGATCAGGCCGGAGAGGTCCGGCGCATCGTCGAAAGATGGGGACATGGCACTTCGGTTACGCAGAACTCGCTGATCGGGAGGATTAGCGGAATTGCGTGAACCGACCTTTAAGGACGGTCGCTCGGAACCGTCCCTGCATGCGCCATGCTGGCCCGGAGCCCGGTGACGTAACCGGGCCCGGGGCGACGTTCGCCGATCAGCCGGCGCGGCGGGGCTGGGTGCCCTCGCCGGCCTTCGGCGGCGGAAACACCACGGGGGTCGGCGACTTGGCCACGAGGGGCCCCGCGGCCGCGGCCGGGGACGCATTGCCCGCAGCGGACGGCGCGGCGGCGGCCGCCATTCCGGCGGCCACCGGTGCCGTCTCCTTGGTGGTGGACGGGAACAGCACCGTCGTGGGCTTCGGCTCGGCCGCGCCATCCGCCTTCGACGGCGCCGACGGCATCGGCATCGCGGTGGTGGCCGGCGCAGGGGCGGCCGTCGGACCGGCGAGAGCGCCCTCCGGGGCCGTCTCGTCCGTGTCGTCCGGCGCCTCGGGACCGGCGATGAGCTCGGTCGGGGTCTTCCAGACGAAGGCGTCGAGGCGGCCACTCACCGGCGAGACGGGCGCCCAGGTCTCGGACGCGATGCCGTCGGCGATCCAGAGCGGATCGCGCGGGGCATGCGCGGCGCGGGAGAGCCACTCGCGGGCCCGGCCCGAACCGGAGCCGTGCTCGGCCTCCTCGATGCGGGCCATGGTCAGGCAGGCGCGGACCGTGGGCCGGTCGGCCAGGAGCGGCGCCAGGGCGTCGCGGGCCTGGCCGAACTCTCGGGCCTCGTAGGCCGCCTGCGCCATGGCGAGGCGTGCTTCCGGGTGCCAGGACGAGATCTTCGCCAGGGTCTCGGCGCGGGCCATGCGGTCGCGGACGGAATCGCCGGTGCGCAGGTTCAGGTAGGTCTTGGCGAGGTCCGGGTGCGGCCCGGCGCGCCATGCGGCCTCGATGATCTTGGCGCCCTTCCGCAGGTCGCCCCGGCGCACCATCAGGCGCGCGGCCAGCACCGCGGCCGGGACGAGGTCGGGGGCGAGCTTGACCGCCTTGAGGACACGCTCGGTGGCGGCCTCCGGCTCGCCGGCCTCGCGCTCCTGCGCGGCGGCGGTGAGCAGGACGGCGCGCTGGCGCCGGGCGGTCGCCTTTTCGATCAGGCCGAGGGAGGCACGCCGCTCGACGGTCTCGTTGGCGCCGCTCCAGTCGCCATCGGCGCATTGCGCCTCGAGCACGGCCTCGTTGGCCCAGGTGACGCTGGGTGCGAGGCGGGCGGCCTCGGCGGCGTAGGCACGGGCGGAGGCGTCGTCCTCGCGGCGGCGGGCCTCGACGAACAGGCCGCGCAGGCCGAGCACGCGGGTCTCCGGGTCGTTGACCATGCGCTGGAAGGCCTGCTCCGCGGCCTCGCGATCACCGGAGATCTGGGCGGCCTGGGCCTTGAGGAGCAGGGTCAGGGGCTCGGCGCCGAGCAGCCGCTCGGCATCGTTGGCGTGGCGGCGGGCGGCGAGGGGATCGCCCGACCCCACCGCGACCATGCCGCGGGACAGGGCCGAGAAGCCCTTGGCCCGGCGCCGGTCGCGCGAGCCGCGCACCAGCGTCTCCGGCAGGGTGATGAAGCCCCGCACGATGGCCCAGATGAAGCCGATCAGGATGGCGGCGATCAGGACGCCGATCAGCCCGATGGCCAGGCTGGTAGCCACCTCGTAGCCGTTCCACACGATGGTGACGGTGCCGGGATGGTCGGCGACCCAGGTCGCGCCATAGGCGGCAACCGCGAGAAGGGCCAGGAAGGCGAGGGCGCGCCACATGAGATCAGAAACTCCTGGGAGTGGCGTCGGCCGGTCCGGCGACACCGAGAGTCGGGGGCGGGAGCGTTCGGCGCTCCCGCGCGAAATCCGGGTGGCCGCGCAGTCCGCCGGAGGGCAGGGCGCGCGGCCGCACGCTCAACGGGAGGCGCCGGTGGCAGGCAGGCCCTTGAAGGCGTCGGCGAGCAGGCCCTGGGCGGCGTCGCCGGCGGCGGCACGCGAGGCCAGCTTGGTGCCGAAATCGCCGGCTTCGGCCCGTGCCGCCTCGGGCAGCGCCGCGAAGGCTTCGGCTGCCTCCTTGATCGCGCCGCGGTCGAGGGCGTCCTGCACCTTCGGGGTGGTGTCGGGGGCCTGCGCGGTGCCGTTGCCGCCGGCGGCCGGGCTGTCGACGCGCCGGACCTGGACGATCGACTCGGCCATGCTCATCAGCTTGGTGCCGATGTCACCGGTCTCGGCCACGGCCTTGCTCTGGGCGGCCCGGCGCTTCGCCGCGATCTTCTCGGCGATGGGACGGAACTCGGCCGCGAGCGAACGGGCCGTCGGCGCGCCCTTGTCGGCGAAGGCCGCCACCGCCGTGAGGCGGGCCGGGTCGCCCGGCTCCAGCCCACGCAGGGCCGAGAGCGCGTCCGCATAGGGGGCTCCGGTGTTCAGGGCGGTCACGATCCGATCGGCCGACACGACGCGCAGGGCGGCCTGTAGGGTCGCGGTCTCGGCCCGCTCGGAGACGGCCTTGTCGAGGCCGGCGATCTTGTCGGCCTGGGCCTGGAGCTGGCGCTCCACCGCCTTGGCCGTCTCGGCCGCCTGGGTCTTGTTCGCGTCGGCGACCTTCTCGCTCGCCTGGGTCGCGGCCTGGACCGCCTCGGTGGCGGCCTGGACGCGGGCGTCCAGCGACTGCTGGAGGGCTGCCACCTTCTGGCTCAGCGCCTGGGCCGCCTCGGCATTGGCCTTGGTCTTGGCCTCGACGTCGCCCTGGAGGGCGGCGAGCTTCGGAGCGAGGTCGGGCTGCGCGGCGGGCTTGGGCGCGGACTCGACCTTGCCCTCGACGGTCTTCAGGCGCTGCTGCAACTCGGCGAGCTGCGGTCCTGCGGATGGGGTGACCGCCATCCGCGCGTCGGAGCCCTGGTCGCGGCCCGGCTCTTCCTGCAGCGCCGAGACGCGCTGGTCCAGGGCATCCAGGCGGGCGACGAGATCGGCCGGCACGGCGGCCGGGGCTGCCGCCGCGGTCGGCGCTCCCTCGACCGGAGCCGGCGCGCCGCCCTGGGCCGCGTTCGCCTTCTCGAGGGCCTGGCGTGCCGCCGACACCGCCTCCGGAACCGCCTTGAGCGCCGCCTCGTTCGCCGCGACCCGCTTGTCCAGGCCCGCCACCGCATCCTTCGGGGCGAGGGCGGCGATCCGCTGGTCGAGGGCGGTGATGCGCGCATCCTCGCCCGGCGCCATCAGGCCGCTGCGCGCGACGCCGAACAGGAGGCCGGCCCCCACCACGCCGCCGAGCAGGCCGGCGGTGACCAGGGAGCCGAAGCCGGCCCCTGTGGACGCGGCCGGTGCGGTCGCGGCGGCCGGGGTGATGCGCGGTGTCGTCGGACCACCGGCCTTCGGAGGCTCCGCGGAGGCCTTCGAATCTGAGAGCTTGCTGTCCGCGGACTTGCTGTCCGCGGTCTTGCTGTCTGTGGTCTTGCCGTCCGCCGGCTTGCCCGGCATCCCTGCGGCAGCACCGGCAGCACCGGCAGCACCGGCAGCACCGGCAGCACCGGCAGCACCGGCAGCACCGGCCGGCTTCGCCGGCGGTACTGGATCCGGCATGCGCTTGGCCTTCAGGTCGATGATCGGACCGTCGGTCACCGACTGGCCCGGACGCGCGCCGGGCTGCGTTCCGGCGAACCCGCCGGGTCGGGGCGGCTCGGTTTTTCCGGTCTCGGCCTTGAACGGATCGGTCTTCGAAGCGTCGGGCTTCGCGGGATCGCTTTTCGAAGCGTCGGGCTTCGAGGGATCGAGCTTGAGGCCGTCCGGCTTCGGCGCGTCGGCCTTGATCGCATCGGTCTTCGCGGAGCCGACGGCCAGCGGATCGGGCCGGGTCAGGTCCGGCTTGGAGGCATCGGGTTTCACGGCGTCGGACTTGGCGGCGTCCGCCTTCGCGGCGTCGGGGGTGAGGATCGCGGCCTTGGCGGCTTCCGTCTTCACGGCATCCGTCTTCGTCCCTTCCGTGACCGGCTCACCCTTCGGGGGTGTCCCCGGAGTGCTGCCGGGCTGACCCGGCTTGGTCGAGGTCTCGACCTTCGGCGGAACGGAGCCGCCCGGCGTGCCGGGCTTGCCGGGCTCGGCCGGCCGGTTGCCGGTGGGAGAGCCCGGACGGTTGGCGTCGCTGTTGGGTGGTTTCACGGTTCAAGGCTCCCTTCCCGTCTCCCGCCGCCCGGCCCGTTCGGCGCATCCGGCGCCCGGTGGGTCGAGGCTGGCGGCGCAGCTTCTTGCGCTCGTCCTAGCACCAGGGCCGCCGCCGGAGCGAGGCCCTTATCGAAATCCTGTTGGCCCGGGGGCCGGCAATCCCGCGAGGAGCGCGTCCTCTCCGGGGCGGTCGGGCACGAAATGGACCGCGACCCCGGCGGTGACCAGGGGCACGGCGACATCGGCCGACAAGCAGTAATGCGTCAGGTCTCCGAAGGCTCCGCCGAGCCCGGCCGCGTTGGCGAGATCGTGTGCCGCCTGCGCACTGCGCCGGGAATAGTGCAGCGCCCCGTCCAGGCGCCCGGCCGCGAGGGCATCCGCCGCCGCATCGGGCAGCCTCGCCACCACCTGCGCGACATAGAGTTCCCGCACCGTGAGGCGGTATCCGGCCGCGACCAGGGAAGCGGCGGGTTCGGCCTTGCGCTCGGCCCCCGCCGCGTGGACGAGGTGCGCCCCCTCGGGCAGGGACTCCCGGACCAGCCGGGCGACGGCATGGGCGTTGCCCTCCGCCGCGCGGACGTCCGCGAAGCCCAGAGCACGGGCCACGGCGGCGGTCCGCGCGCCCACTGCGAAGGTGGGGATCGTGCGCAGGCGCGCGCGATCCTCCGGTGCTAGCGCGGAGGCCGCGTTGGCGCTCGTGAGGATGAGGCCGGCGAAGGCCTCCGCGGGCAGGTCGATCCCCGTCGGTTCGACGGCCAGGACCGGGGCGACGAGGGGCCGGTGTCCCAGGGCGGCGAGGCGCGCGCCCGTTCGCGCCGCCCCCGGTTCCGGCCGCGCCACCCAGATCCGCATTCCGCCTCGCGCTCCCAGAACCCCGCCCCATCCATGCCGGTCTCGCCGCCCCTGGCAACCCGTCGTTGCCGCCGGGGGAGGCGGACGATAGGGTGCCGCGCAATCCACGGGATACCCCGCACGCCTCCGACGAGGCCCTTTTCGAGATGATCCGCCGTCCATGAACGTCCTCGGCATCGAAACCACCTGCGACGAGACCGCCGCCTCCGTGGTCGCCCCCGGCGAGAACGGGCGCGGGCGCATCCTCTCCAACGAGGTGCTGAGCCAGATCGCCGAGCACGCGGCCTATGGCGGCGTCGTCCCCGAGATCGCGGCCCGCGCCCATGTGGAGGTGCTCGACCGGCTGATCGACCGGGCGCTGGGCAGCGCCGGCCTGCGATTGGCCCAGGTCGACGGCATCGCGGTGGCGGCCGGCCCCGGCCTGATCGGCGGGGTCCTCATCGGCCTCGTCACGGCCAAGACCCTGGCGCTGGTGGCGCGCAAGCCGCTGATCGCCGTGAACCACCTGGAGGCGCACGCGCTGACGGCGCGGCTCACCGACGGCATCGGCTTTCCCTACCTGCTGCTGCTCGCCTCCGGCGGCCACACCCAGCTCGTGGCGGTGAAGGGCGTGGGCGATTACGTCCGGCTCGGCACCACCATCGACGACGCCATCGGCGAGGCCTTCGACAAGGTCGCCAAGCTCCTCGGCCTCGGCTACCCGGGCGGCCCCGAGGTCGAGCGCCTGGCCGAGACCGGCGATCCGGAGCGCTTCGCCCTGCCGCGGCCGATGCTCGGCCGGCGCGAGGCGAATTTCTCCCTGTCCGGCCTGAAGACCGCCCTGCGGATCGAGGCCGAGAAGCTGGCGCCGCTCTCCTCGGTCGACGTCGCCGACCTCTGCGCCAGTTTCCAGGCGGCGGTGGTCGACGTGGTGGTCGATCGCCTGCGGGTGGCGATGCGCGACTTCGCGAGTGTCGCCGGCCATCCCACCGCCCTGGTGGCGGCCGGCGGGGTCGCGGCCAACGGCGCGATCCGCCGGGCGCTGACCACCCAGGCCGGCGAGGCGGGCCTCGCCTTCGTGGCCCCGCCGCTGTCCCTGTGCGGCGACAACGGCGCGATGATCGCCTGGGCCGGGATCGAGCGCCTGCGCCTCGGCCTCGTCGACGACCTCACCGCGCCGGCCCGGGCCCGCTGGCCCTTCGCGGAGCCGAAGGCGGTTGCCTGAGGCCGCGCGGCTGCGCTGGCGCGACCTCGTCGAGCGGCGCCTGCCCGAGGCGGCCCGCCCGGACTGGCCGGTGCACCGCGACCATTGCTTCGCGCGCATCCTCCTCGACAACACCTGCGGCGGGCCCTGGCGCGAGAGCGTGCCGGCGCCCGCCTGGGCGAACCTGTCCCTCGACCAGCTCGACGCCGCCACCGACCTCGGCGAGGCGGTCCTGGTCGGACGGGCCGACCTGTTCGCGCTGAACCGGCGCTCGCTGGCCCTGCGCGGCAAGCTGCGGCAGGCCGAGGCGGTGCCGCCGCCGGAGGGCCTTCGTGACGGGGATCTCCTGTTGCGGCCCTGGCAGGCGGGCGACGAGGCCCGTTTCGCCGCCCTCAACGCCGACCCGGAGGTCATGCGCCACTTCCCCGCCACCAAGGACGTGGCCGCGAGCCGGACCGAAGCGCGGACCTGCGCCCGGCGCTTCGTGGCGGACGGCTTCGGCCCCTGGGCCGTCGCGCTCGAGGGACACGGGTTCGTCGGGATGATCGGCGGCGCGCGTCTGCTGCGCCCCATGCCGTTCCCGGGCGGCGAGCGTCCGGGCGAGACGGTCGAGATCGGCTGGCGCCTGGCACGCGCGGCCTGGGGCCGCGGGATCGCCACGCGGGGCGCCCGCCTCGCCTTGGCCGACCTGTTCAGCCGCTGCGGCCTCACCGCGGTCGTCGCCTTCACGGCCGAGGTGAACGCGCCGTCGCGCCGGGTGATGGAGCGCCTCGGCATGCGCCCGGAGGGCGGCTTCGCGCATCCGGCCCTGCCGCCGGGACATCCGCTGCGTCCGCATCTCCTGTATCGTCTGCGGGCGGACCACTTCACATCGCGAGGGACCAGCGCATGAGGCGGATCGGAGTCGTCGGCGGCGGTGCCTGGGGCACGGCCCTCGCCAACGCGGCCGCCGCGGCCGGGCACGACGTGACCCTGTGGCTGCGCGACCCGGAGGCCGCGGCGCGCCTGCAGGAGGCCCGCGAGAACGCGCGCTACCTGCCCGGCGTGCCCCTGCACCGCCGCATCGCCGTCACCGCCGGCTCCGCCGACCTCGCCGAGGCCGGGACGGTGCTGATGGTGACGCCGGCCCAGACCCTGCGCGGGGTGCTGGCCGAGCTGGCACCCGCCTTCGCCCGGGACGCCGCCATCGTGCTCTGCGCCAAGGGGATCGAGCGCGGCACCGACGCCTTCATGAGCGAGGTCGCGGCCGGGCAGCTGGGCGCCGCCGCCCCCGTGGCGGTCCTGTCCGGCCCGAGCTTCGCCGCGGACGTCGCCCGCAACCTGCCCACCGCCGTGACGCTCGCGGCGGCGGATGCCGGCCTGGCCGCGCGCCTGGCCGGCACCCTCTCGGGCCCGACGCTCCGGGTCTACCACACCGACGACGTGCGCGGCGTCGAGATCGGCGGGGCGGGCAAGAACGTCCTGGCCATCGCGTCGGGCATCGTCGCCGGGCGCGGCCTCGGTGAGAGCGCCCGGGCCGCCCTGATCGCCCGGGCCTTCGCCGAATTGATGCGTTTCGCCCGCGCCTATGGCGGCCGGCCGGAGACCCTGATGGGCCTGTCGGGCCTGGGCGACCTGGTGCTCACCGCCTCCTCGCCGCAATCGCGCAACTTCGCCTTCGGCGAGCGCCTCGGCGCCGGGGCCTCGCCCGAGGCGGCCGCCGGCGGCAAGCTCGCGGAGGGTGCCTTCACGGCCGCCGCCCTGGTCGACCTCGCCCGCGCGCGCGGCATCGAGATGCCGGTGGCCGAGGCGGTCGCCGCCATCGTGTCGGGCGGCGCCAGCGTCGACGGCGTCATCGCCGCCCTGCTGGCGCGGCCCCTGCGGGGAGAAGCCGAGTGAGCCAGCACCCCGTCCGCGCCTTCCTGGCCGGCACCGGCGACGATGGGGCCGGGCGCCGCCTGACCGACATCCTCGCCTTCGACGACGCCCATATCGAGGGCGTGCACGACTTCGTCCAATGGTGCTTCCCCCTGCACGAGGCGAGCCTCGCCGTGCCGGGCGCGCCGGTGCTGAGCCGCGCCGAGGCCGAGGCGATCCGCAACGATCCGGCGGCCCTCTCGGGCGTGCGGGCCGCCCTCGGGCGGATGACCCGCTTCTATGCCGAGACCGACGGCTGGCTGCGCGCGCACGACCACAACCACCTGCGCATCACCCGCATCCTCTCGGCCCTGTCCGATCTCCTCGGGCCCGAGGCGGCGGCCGAGTTCCACGCCTTCGTCACCGCCCGAAACGCGGGGGCCGGCGCCCCGATCAACGCCGCAAGCCTGGACTACTGGGAGTCCGCGCTGCGCCGGGCCTGACGGCCACGCTTGATTATCGGAATTTACGGGGCCTGACGGCCACGCTCGGCGAATGGGATGTGCGGGGCCTGACGGTCACGCTTGGTTATCGCAATTTGCGGGGCCTGACGGCCACGCTTGGCTTCTGTGATGTGCGGGGCCTGACGGCCACGCTTGGCCGGTGCTATGGAGCCGACGTCTCTGGAGAAGCGCATGGCCTACTGGCTCTACAAGTCCGAGCCCTCGACCTGGTCCTGGGAGCAGCAGGTCGCCGCCGGCGGCGCCGGAACCCACTGGAACGGCGTGCGCAACCACGTCGCCAAGAAGCACCTCATGGCCATGGAGGTGGGCGAGCGCGGGTTCTTCTACCACTCGAACGAGGGCAAGGCCGTGGTCGGCATCGTCGAGGTGATCCGGCCCTATTACCCGGATGATTCCGACGCGACCGGCCGCTTCGGCATGGTCGACCTGCGCGCCGTGGAAGCGCTGCCCCGCCCCGTCACCCTGGAGGCGATCAAGGCCGAGCCGCGCCTCGCCGCCATGGTGCTCGCCAACAATTCGCGCCTGTCGGTTCAGCCGGTGACGGAGACCGAGTGGGCGGTGGTGCGCGCGATGGGCGGCTTCGGCTGAGCGTTTCGCCCCGGCGCCGCGTGGGCTTGCCGAAAGGGTTCCCATCCTTGCCGGGCGGGACCCGTCTCAGCCCTGGCGCTGTGCCTGCGTCACCGCAACGTGGATCAACTCCGCCAGGGTGCGCAGGCCGAGCTTCTGGCGCATCATCGAGCAGGCATTGGTGATGGTCTTGTAGCTGACCGACAGGTCGCTCGCGATGGCGCCGTAGGACTTGCCCTGCGCCAGGCGCTGCAGGATCTGCAGTTCGCGCGGCGTCAGCTGGGTCTCGGGCGTGCGCTTCGGGTCGGTGCGCAGCATCGCCACTTCGGTGGCCAGGCGCGGATCGAGGTAGGGGCGGCCGGACCGGACCCGCTCGAAGGCCTCGAACAGCTCGCCGGAGGCGTGGTCCTTGAGCACGTAGCCCAGGGCGCCGGCCTCCAGGGCCCGCGAGACGATGACCGGATCGTTGTGCATGCTGAACACGAGGACGCGCACCCCCGGATGGGCGGCCCGCATCCGGCGGATCAGCTCCAGGCCAGCGAGCCCGCTGCCCTGGAAGGTCAGGTCGCAGATCACCGTGGCGGGGCGGGCGCGCAGGAAGTGACGGTAGGCCGCGACCACGCTGGTGGCCTCGAGGATCCGCTCGATGCCCGCATCCTCGAGCACCCGCCGGCATCCCTGGAGCACGATCGGGTGATCGTCGATGACGAGGGTGGGGGCCTCGGGGGGGGGGCGATCGCGTTCATGCGCTGGGAATCGGACTCGTTTCGGCGTCCCGCTCATCATCGAGCGGAATCATGATCCGGACAACCGCGCCGGGCGGGGCATTGTCAAGCCGGAACGTGCCGCCCAGGGCCTCCACGCGCTCGCGCATCCCCGACAGTCCGAGCCCGAGGCCGTGCTCGGGGGCGATGCCGCTGCCGTCGTCGCGGATGGTCAGGTGCAGGGCCCGGCCGCCCGCCATTCCCGCGACCGCCTCGTCGCGGGCCCGGACGGTGACGTTCAAGGCGCGCCCATGGCGGACCGCGTTGGTCATGCTCTCCTGGATGCAGCGGAAGACGGTGAGGTCCGTGACGTCGCCGTAGCCCCGCGCCAGCCCGTCGAAGCTGCCGGCGAAGCGCGTGCCGGCATGGCGCCGGCGGAAGTCGCGCAGCAGCAGGTCGAGGCAATCCGGCAGCGGCACCTGCCCGAGGGCGTGCGGGCGCAGGCGGTTGAGGAGGTCGCGGTTCTGCGTCTGCACCTGGCCGACGATGCTGGCGATGTCCTGGGCCCGCTGCCTCAGGCGGTCCCGGTCGGGGGGCGCTTCGGCCTCGGCCATGCGGACCACCGAGGCGGCGGTGGCTTCCAGGGCGAAGAGGCAGGGGCCGAACTCGTCGTGCAACTCCAGGGCCGTGCGCCGGCGCTCGTCGTCCTGGGCCGAGAGGAGCTGGCGGTTCAGGCGCCCGTTGGCGGCGCGGGTCTCGGACAGGGCCTGCGCCACGCGGTTGAAGCGGGCGGCGATGGCGGCGAGCTCTCGGGAGGCGGGCGGTTCGAGGCGCGCGGTGTAGTCCTGCTGTTCGAGCTGGATCAGGCCCTCGGAAAGCTGCGTCAGGGGGGCCAGGACCCGGCCGAACGCCACCGTCAGGGCGCCAAGCAGGCCGAGGCTGAGACAGAGGCTCGCGAGCGACAGCGACAGGGCGTAGCCCCAGACCTCGTCGATCTCGTCGCGGGGCTGCGTGGTGATGCGGGCCGTGCCGATGCGCCGTCCCTGGGCCACGATGGGCAGGTCGTGCTCCCGGATCGCCGGGGCGATCAGCGCCGCGAACCAGGCCGGCGCGGCGTGCTGGTCGCGCCGGACCCGGCCGAGGCCCCCCGTCACGACCTTGCCCTCGGCGTCGAGGACGGTGACGCGGACGTGGCGCAGGTCGTGGATGCGCAGGGTCAGGGTCTGCAGGATGCCGGCGGGCGGGCCGGCCTGGGCGAGGTCGATGGTGTCGGAGACCAGAAGCTCGACATTCGTCATCGCCGCCTGCATCTCGACCTCGACGGCGGAGCGGGCGTTCAGCACGATCAGGGCGCAGGAGACCAGGGCGGCCAGGATGTCGATGGCGAGGACGAGGACGATCATCCGGGTGCGGGTCGACCACGAGGCCCAGTACGGCCAGCGGCCGATCCGCTCCCGCGGGGCCGGGTCGCTAGCCGTCCGGGCGATGAGGCCCCACCGGGAGCGGGGAGCGGAGGCGGCGTCGTGAGGCATGGCGACTTGGGTGGGGCCCGTCGGGGAAACGATGCGCGGTGGTCACCCCGTGTGTAGCGAACCCGAGGCCGGATGGCAGCGTCCCGAGGCGGTTTCGCGCCTGGTGGCCGAAGCCCTGGCCGATCCGGAGACCACCTGGACGATGGGGGGCTTCGGTGCGCTCGCGCGTTTCGGGCGCCGCCGCGACCCGTTCTTTGCCGCTCCGGCGGACGGCCGCCCCGGCCACGTCACGGCGTTCGGCGGGATCGCGCTCGAGCCGGCAGCGGCGATTCCCGTGGCCTACGAGACCGCCTTCACCGGCGGTTGGAGCCACGCCGTCGCCCTGTGTCTGCCCGGGGCACGCTGCCCTCGGGCGGGGGCCGGACCGATCCGCGACGTGGGACGCGACCACGGGGCACTTCGCGCGCAGAATCGTGGGGATAAGTGGTTCGACCTCGGCCTCGACCTGCCGCAGGGCCGCCTGCTCCTGCGCTCTGCAGACCCGGACACGCTCGCGCACCTCGCCGTGCTGGCCGGTCGGACCGTGGCGGACACGATCGAGGCGGTCCGGGGCCCGATGGCCGCCGCCGACGTGGTCGTCACCACGCCCCTCGGCCGGATCGAGGTCTTCGCCGGTGCGCCGGCGTCTTCGGACGGGCCGCGGGCCTTCCTCGACCCGAAGATCCTCGGCCTCGGCCGCACCCACGCCGCCACTGCCCCGATCCCGTCCGGGCTGGTGCCCGTCGCGCAATTCACGCCGCCGCATCCTTGCCGGGACGGCGCGGGCCGATTCCGCCCCTTCGATCCTGGGGCGCATGCGAGCTTCCAGGCGGTGCTGAGCCGCTGGGGCGACCCGGAGCTGGTCCGCCTGAAGGCGCGCCTGCTCGCGGGGGACACCGTCGCGCCGCTGGCGGCGAATCGTGCGACGCGCGCCGTTTCGCGCCTCGTTCAGGTTCAGATCGCTGCAGCGGCGAACCAGGACAGTGCCAAGTCGTCTACAGACACCCCTCGTTAAACCTGTTGGCTCTATTCAGATTCGTGCCGCGCCTGATCCGAGCCTGTTCAAGGATTGGGTTAAGGACATCTTCATGCCCCATTGCGGCGCCTCTTTCGTTACACGCAGGTGTCGCCGCTCCGGCGTCGCCGCGCCGGTCGTGCACGACCAGCGCCGCGTGATCGACCGGCAACGGTCAATCCGAACCTCTTGAAGCGTGCGAGATGTCTGAGACCCTGATGTCCGTAACGATCGACCCCTCCGAGACCCGGCGCCCCGCCCCGCCGGCGCCGCGCCCGTCCCGGGCGAACCTCCGGCTGGTGCTGCTCTCCGGGGCCGGCCTCCTGGGCCTCGCCGGCTTCACCGCCTTCGCCTTCGCGACCCTCGGCAGCCTCGCGGGACCGCAATTCGCCCGGCCGACCCTCGCCACCGCGTCCGCCACGCCCGCGAGCCTCGGACGCAACGCCTCCGAGTGGCCGGACCTGCGCGATGGCGTCCCGGTCCTCGCGCCGGCGCAGCCGAAGCCCGTCGCGGCCGTGCCGGATCAGCCTGCCGCGGCTCCGAAGGCGGCGCTCCTGCCGGCAGCGATCGCCCCACCCACGGCGCCGGTCGCTGAGGTCAAGCCGTCGCAAGCGAAGCCCGCGGATGCAAAGCCCGTGGATGCGACGTCCTTGCAGGCGAAGTCCTTGGAGCCGAAGTCCTGGGAATCGAAGCCTGCCGGCGTGACACTTGCCGAAGCACGGCCTCCCGAGCAGCGGGTATCCGAGGCGCTGCCGGTTGAGAAGCCGACGGCGGCCCCGGTCGCGACGAAGCCGGCCCGCCTGCCGCCGATCGAGAATGCCGCGGTTCTGCCGCCGGCGCGTCCCGCCTCGCTGGTTCCGGCAACCCGTACGGCCGCCCTGATCGCGCCGCTGCCCAACGAGACGACCCGGTCGCGGGCGACGAACGGCACCTTCACGGCCCTGGCGCCGGAGGGGCCGAAGCACAATCCCGTCGCCAAGACGCCGGAAACCAGGGCGTCCGTCGACAAGCCCGTCGTTGTCAAACCTGTCGCGACCAAGCCGGTGGTCGCCAAGGCCGCGAGCGCCAAGCCGGCGAAGCCGGAGACGGCGCCAGCGCCTCAGGTCGCGCAGGCGGAGCCTGAGCCGGAGCAGACCGAGTTCCTGGGCGTGAAGGTGCCGTCGCTGGCGCCGGCCGGGCGCAAGATCGCCGAGAGCGTCGAGGCCCTCGGAAATGCGGTGAGGAACCTGCCCGACCACTTCTAGCGCGGGCGCCCGGCTTCGGGCGTTCTTCAGCGCATAAGCATGCCCGGCTTCGGGCGCTCTTCATCGCGTGAGCACGCCCGGCTTCGGGCGTTGTCCGTTGCGTTGGCGCGCCCGGGCCGCGGGCGCGCCCCGTCGGGTCAGCGTGCCCGGCTGGCGCGGGGCTTCTTGGCGATCTCGCGCTCGTGGCGCGCGCCGCGCGGGCTCTTCAAGCCCTTCGGTCCCTTCTCCTCGCGAGCCGGCTCGTCGTCGAGGAGCGGCTCCACCTGGATCTCGGGCGAGCCGTTCTTGGCGAAGGTCTGGGCGAAGCGCGAGGCGGCGCCACCCCGGACCTCGAACTTGGTCTCCCGATCGAAGATGCGGATCGCACCGATCTCCTGGCGGCCGATATTGCCGCGCCGGGTCAGCATCGGCAGCAGGCGGCGCGGATCGGCGTTGTCGCGCCGGCCGAGGTTGAGCCGGAACCACACGGCCGGGCCCTGAGCGTCGATGCGGTCCGCGTCGGCGGGATCGTAGACCGGGCGGGACTTGCGCTCCGGGCCGGCACCCGGATCGGTGACGTCCTCGGGGGCGGGCAGGCGCGAGCGGTAGATCCGCGCCAGGGCCGCGGCGAGTTCCTGCGGCGTGCGCTGCGCCATCAGGGTCTCGGCCATGGCCACGTCTTCCTCGGCCGGCTCCTCGGTGAAGATCGGGTCCTGCCACATGCGCTCGCCGTCGAGGCGGCGGATCTCGTCGGCGGTGGGCGGGCCGGCCCACTCGAACGAGACCTTGGCGATCATCAGCATCTGCTCGGCCCGGCGCCGCTTCGAGGCCGGAATCAGCAGGAGGCTGGTGCCCTTGCGCCCGGCGCGGCCGGTGCGGCCGGAGCGGTGCTGCAGCACCTCGGCATCGTGCGGCAGGTCGGCGTGGATGACGAGGCTGACGGTGGGCAGGTCGATGCCGCGGGCGGCGACGTCGGTGGCGACGCAGACCTTGGCCCGACCGTCCCGGAGCGCCTGGAGGGCGGCGTTGCGCTCGCCCTGGCCGAGTTCGCCCGAGAGCGCCACGGCCGAGAAGCCGCGCTCGGTGAGCACCGCCTGGAGGTGGCGCACCGCGTTGCGGGTGTTGCAGAAGATGATCGCCGTCGGCGCATCCATGAAGCGCAGGGTGTTGACCACCACGTGCTCCAGCTCGCGCGGCACAACGCGGATGGCCTTGTAGGTGATGTCGGCGTGGCCGCGCTCCTGGCCCTTCACGGCGATGCGCAGGGCGTCGTTCTGGTAGCGCTCGGCCAGCGTCGCGATCGCCTTCGGCAGGGTCGCGGAGAACAGCAGGGTGCGCCGCTCCTTCGGGGTCACCGACAGGATGAATTCCAGGTCGTCGCGGAAGCCGAGGTCGAGCATCTCGTCGGCCTCGTCGAGGACGACGGCACGCAGGTCCTGAGTGGCGAGGTTGCGGCGCTCCAGGTGGTCGCGCAGGCGGCCCGGGGTGCCGACGACGATGTGGGCGCCGTCGTTGAGCTGGCGGCTCTCGCGGCGCGGGTCCATGCCGCCGACGCAGGAGATGACGCGGGCGCCGGTCTCCGCATAGAGCCAGGACAATTCGCGCTCGACCTGCAGCGCGAGCTCGCGCGTCGGGGCGATGACGAGGGCGAGCGGCGCGCCGGCGGGGCCGAATCGCTCGGCGTCGCCCAGGAGGGTCTCGGCGAAGGCGAGGCCGTACGCGACGGTCTTGCCCGAGCCGGTCTGGGCCGAGACGAGCAGGTCGCGGCCTTGCGCGGCCGCCTCGATGACGGCGCTCTGGACGGGCGTCGGGTCTTCGTAGTCGCGCGCGGTCAGCGCTCGGGCGAGCGGGGCCGGCAGGGTGGGGAAGGGCACGGTGACGGAAGCCTTAGGGGGCAAGCAGGCGAAGAACCCGCCGGGGAGCCGTCGCGATGGGCGCGATCCTCTCCAAACCGACGTGATTCCGGCCTCGAACGGTTACGGATGGCGTCTCTTGTAGCCGGAACTGCGGCCCAGCGCCATGACCGCGGATGCATGCCCCTCCACCCCTGGGCGCCCGGGCCCGCGGTGGACGCGTGCCATGTTGTGTTCCCGGTCCGTCTCGTGCTCATCTCCGGCCCGTCATGGATATCCTCGTCGTCGGTGCCGGAATCGTTGGTCTCGCCGTGGCCCGGGCCCTCGCGCGCCGGGGCCACGCGGTCATCGTCGCGGAGGCCGAGGGGGCGATCGGCACGGGCATCTCGGCCCGCAATTCCGAGGTCATCCATGGGGGGATGTACTATCCGGCGGGCTCCCTGCGGGCGCGGCACTGCGTGGCCGGCGCGGCCATGCTCGCGGCCTTCTGCGACAGCCACGGCGTTGCCTACCGTCGCTGCGGCAAGCTCATCGTGGCCACCGCGGAGGCCGAGCGCGAGGCCATCGCGGCGCTCAAGGATCGCGGCGACGCCAACGGGGTCCCGGGCCTGGCGCTCCTCGACGGGGCCGAGGCCCGGGCCCTGGAGCCGAACCTCGCCTGCGTCGCGGCGCTGCACGCGCCCGGCACCGGGATCGTCGACAGCCACGGGCTGATGCTGGCGCTCCAGGGCGACCTGGAGGATGCCGGAGGCGCCATCGCCTTCAACAGCCGGATCACGGAGATCGCCCGGAGGCCGGAGGGCTGGAGCGTCACCGTGAACGGCGAGGCCCTGCCGTTCGAGGCCGTGGTCAATGCCGCCGGCCTCGGGGCCCAGGCCGTCGCGGGGGCGGTCGAGGCCTATCCCGCCGCGCGCATCCCGCGCCAGGTCCTGGCGAAGGGCAGCTATTTCGGCTGCACCGGCCGGCCCGCCTTCTCGCGGCTGATCTATCCGGCCCCCGTCGAGGGCGGCCTCGGAATCCACCTGACGCTGGACCTCGCCGGCCGCATGCGCTTCGGGCCCGACGTCGAATGGGTGGAGACCCTCGACTACCGGGTCGATCCCGCCCGCGCCGATCATTTCGCCCGGGCGATCCGCCGCTATTGGCCGGGCCTGCCGGACGGGGTGCTCACCCCGGACTATGCCGGCATCCGACCGAAGCTGACGGGGCCGGGCGAGCCCGCCGCCGATTTCCGGATCGATGGCCCGGCCGAGCACGGGCTCCCCGGCCTCGTCCACCTCTTCGGGATCGAGAGCCCGGGCCTGACTTCGAGCCTGTCCCTGGCCGAAGACGTCGCGGATCGGCTGGTCGGCGCCTGAGCGCACTCTCCGATCGTCGGAACACGCAGGGGCGAGGGGTGCGTCTCGCGGCGTGATGGACATCGCCCACCCCAGCATCCGCAAACAATTTTTCCTCACGCCTGAGAAGCGCGAAGAATTTTATCGCTCGCGGAAACGCAAGGGAAATAGTGTTTATGACTTTTTAAGTGAAAGTTCCTAAGTACCGCAGGATCGATTTTCTCTTGGGTTACCGTGATGCGCATCCTCCGAAATGCCAAGATCATCGTCAAAGTGGCCTCACCGCTTGTTATCCTTGCGCTCGTCGCGGCTGGTCTTGCGTTTTACTCATACGCCACTCTGAAAAATCTGTCGCAGCAAACGGTGAACATCGTCGATGTTCAGGCCGCGCGCCTCGAAAGTATTCTGAGTATCCGCATCAACGTGAACGAGGCTTCGGTCCAGGCGCGCAACATCATCCTCGAGACCCGCGAGCAGGAAATGGCCGGGTACAACTCGCGTTACGATACGGCCACGAAAGCGGCCCTGGATGGGGTCGAACGGTTGATGGCGCTGGCCGATACCCCGGAGCGCAAGGCGGTGCCGGTGAAGCTGCGCGACGCGCTCGGTGATTTGATCACCATCATGAACCGGTCCAACGCCCTCGGCCTGAAGAACCAGGGAGATGAGGCCGCCAAGATCCTCCTGATCGAGGGGTCCGTGGCGCGGACCAAGGTCCGGGAGATCATCCAGCCCCGCCTCGAGATCCTGACCGCCGAACTTCGCCAGGCCCGTGACGAGGCCGAGCGGGCCGTCGGCGCCGCCAGCACCATGCTCATCACCGCCACGGCGGCAGGCCTGCTCGGCGTGATGGCCCTGGCCGCCGCGATCGTCGCCTTCGGAATCACCCGGCCCATGAGCCGTCTCGTGCAGGTGCTTCAGGGCATGGCGAAGGGCGATATCGAGGCCGAGATCGCGGAGGCGTCCCGCGGTGACGAGATCGGCGCCATCGGTCGCGCCGTCGAGGGCATCAAGGCCATGGTGGCGATCAAGGCGGCCGAGCAGGCCGAGATGAAGCGCATCGCCGACGCGGCTGCCGCCCTCGAGCGCAAGCGGACGATGGTGGAGCTGGCGGATTCCTTCGAGCGCGCGGTCGGCGGCATCGTCGGCATGGTCTCGTCCTCCGCCACCGAGCTGCAGGCGACCGCCCAGTCGATGACCACCACCGCCAGCGACACGGCCAGCCAGTCCAGCACCGTGGCGGGCGCCGCCGAAGAGGCCGCCGCCAACGTGCAGACCGTCGCGGCCGCCGCCGAGGAACTCGGCTCCTCCGTGCAGGAAATCGGGCGTCAGGTCTCGGGCTCCTCGGATCTCGCCCAGACCGCCGTGGGCGAGGCCGACCAGACCATGCAGCTGGTCCAGGCCCTGAGCCAGGCCTCCGCACGGATCGGCGACATGGTCGGGCTGATCTCGAACATCGCCAGCCAGACCAACCTGCTCGCGCTGAACGCGACCATCGAGGCGGCCCGGGCCGGCGAGGCCGGGCGCGGCTTCGCCGTGGTCGCCACCGAGGTCAAGGAACTGGCGGCCCAGACCGCGCGGGCCACCGATGAGATCGGCACGCAGATCGGCCAGATCCAGGGTGTCACCGGGCAGGCGGTCGCGGCCATCGGCTCCATCAGCACGCGCATCCGCGAGATCAACGGCGTCGCCGCCTCGATCGCGGCCGCGGTGGAGGAGCAGGGCGCGGCGACGCAGGAAATCGTGCGCAACGTCGCCCAGGCCTCCAGCGGCACGAGCCAGGTGACCAGCAACATCGCCAGCGTCGCGCAGGCCTCCGAGGAGACCGGCGCGGCGGCCAGCCAGGTCCTGGGCGCCGCCTCCGAGCTCTCGCGCCAGTCCGAGCAGCTCGGGACGGAAGTCGCCCGCTTCCTGGCAACCGTTCGGGCGGCCTGATCGCCGGAACGGCCCGTGACGGCCACGGGCTCAATGCCGGCCGCGACCTTCGGGACGCGGCCGGATTCCGACCTCCCCGGAGTCCGACCTCCCCGGAGTCCGACCTCCCCGTAGTCCGACCTCCCCGGAGTCCGAACGGGCGCCTAGCGGGCGGGGACGAAGCGCAGCGTGCCGGCGAGCCGGCTCGATCCGCCGGTGTCGCTGGGATGGTTGACGCCGTCGACCACCGGGATCTCGGCGAAATCGAAGGGGCTGACGCCGTCGAGGCAGGCGACGTTGACGCCGTACTGGTTGGGATTCGAGCGGCGCTGGTGGTGCGTGTAGATCCCGCAGCACGCGCAGAAGAAGTGCTGCGCCACGCCGGTGTTGAAGCGATAGCTGGTCAGCAGGTCCGCGCCCCGTAGGATCTCGACGCCGTTGGTTTCCGCCGAGACCACCACCGCTCCCCGCATCCGGCAATACGAACAAGTGCAACGCCGGACCGTGTCGAGCCCGTCGCTCAGGGTCGCCCGGAACCGGACGCCGCCGCAGTGACACTGTCCCTCGTGCTGGGGGCGCTCCGCCGACGGATTATCTGCCGATATTGTGTCGTCTGACTTGGAGTCTGCTGACATGGCGTTCCCTCCCGTCTGCCGAAACCTGCGCGGTCCGTGATCCGTGGCGGAGCCGGCCCGGCCGAAACCCGCGATTGCCGCTCAGCCGCCGAAGCGCTCGGTCCGGACGCGGGCGGGGTCCACCCCGGCGTCGAGGAGGAGCTCCGCCACCGCCCCGACGAAGGGATTGCCGCCGCAGAGATAGGCATGGCGCGGCGGACCGAGCCGGTCCAGCGCCTCCGCGATCACCGCCGCGTCGACCCGACGGCCGCCGGCCCGGGTCAGGTTGAGCATCAGCTGGAACTGCGCCTCGTCGCGGGCGCGCACCGCCAGCTCCTCGGCGGCGATGATCTCGCTGGCATCGCGCACGGAGTAGAGAAGGAGGGCGGGCACGCCAGGCGCCGTCGCCGCACGGTGGCGCAGCATCGACAGGAGCGGCACCACCCCCGAGCCGCCGCCCGCCAGGAAGAGGGGGCCGCCATCCTCCGGGCGCCAGACGAAGGATCCGCCGATCGGGCCGCGCAACTCGATCGTGTCGCCGACCTCCGCCACCGCGTCGAAGAAGCCCGAGACCTCGCCCTCCGGAAGGCCCTCGATCAGCAGTTCGATGGTGCCGTCGCCGTCCGGCGCGGAGGCGATCGAGTAGCTGCGCTGGGCCTGGTACCCGTCCGGCGCGGTGAGGCGCACGTCGACGTGCTGCCCGGCCAGCATCGGCCGGTCGAAGGCGACCCGGAAGCGGTAGCTCTTCACCCGCCGCGTCACCGGACGGATGGCCGTCAGGGTCGCGGTCTGCCAGGGGAGGGGTCCTGGCGCGGGATCAATCACCGGTGAAGCGCTGCTCGCGCCAGGGATCGCCGTACATGTGGTAGCCGCGCAGCTCCCAGAAGCCGCCCTCGTCCCGCCGGGTGAAGCGCAGGCCCTTCACCCACTTGGCGCTCTTCCAGAAATACAGGTGCGGCACCAGGAGCCGGGCCGGGCCGCCATGATCCACCGGGATCGGCGCGCCGTCGTAGTGGGTCGCCACCATGGCCTTGCCGCCGGTGAGGTCCGCCACCGGCACGTTGGTGGTGTAGTCGTCGTAGCCTTCGGCGAGGAGGAAGGCCGTCGGTGCGTCGAGGCCGGCATCGGCCAGGAGGTCGTCGAAGCTCACGCCCTCCCAGGCGGTGTCGAACTTCGACCACTTCGTCACGCAGTGGATATCGCCGCCCCAGCGGGTGCGGGGCAGGGCGTTGAAGGCGTCCCAGCTCCAGCTCTTCAGGGGCCGCGACCCCTCACGCAGGGTGAACGACCAGGTCGCGAGGTCGATTCGCGGGTTCGGGCCGATCTGGAGCACCGGGAAGTCCTCGGTGAGGTATTGGCCCGGGGGCAGACGCTCGCGGGTCGCCTCGGGCGGCTTGCGCCCCGTGAAACCTCGTGTGCTCATGCTCCCCTCGCCCTCGTCCGACCGTTCAGGGCGATCGCGCCTCGACGATCATCCCGCATGGCAGGCTATCATTCCCTCAGCGATCGCGCAGCACCAGCCACAGGGCATGGATGGTGCCCGGCAAAACGCCCAGCAGCGTCAGCAGGATGTTGAGGAGGAACTGCAGGCCGATGCCGGTGGTCATGAGGACCGCGATCGGCGGCAGGAAGATCGCGAGGATGATGCGGACGAGGTTCGACACGGTCGCTCCGGGGAGACTGCGCCCGCGGGACTGCGGTCGCAATGGCCCAACCGCAACGGGATCGTCGCGGCCAAGTTCCCCGGTGGGGCCAAGTTCCCCGGCGGGGCCAAGTTCCCCGGCGGGGCCATCGGGGATTTCATTTTCTTAATCTCTGCGTCCACAGAATGTGCGGGGCAAGACCGAAGGACGGGCCGCGCAGGGATTCCGCGTATGATCGAAACCCTCGTGCGCGACATCGAGCAGGTGGTCCGATCCGGCGGGCTGCGCCAGCGCGGACGGGTGCTGCAACGGCTGTCGACGCTCTTCACCGAGCGGGCCGCCGAACTGCTCGAGGAGCAGGTGGAGGTCTTCGACGCCGCGATGCTGCCCCTGGCCCGCGCGGTCGATGCAGCCGCCCGCGTGATCCTGGCGGACGACCTGGCGGACGTGCGCAACGCACCGCGCGCCGTGGTGCGGGACCTGGCCTTCGATCCGGACATCGCGGTGGCCCGTCCCGTGCTCCAGCGCTCGCCGCGCCTCGACGAGGCCGATCTCGTCACCGTCTCCGAATCGCGCGGCCAGGAGCACCTGCGGGCCGTCGCGCAGCGGCCGACGCTCGGCGAGCGCGTCACCGACGTGCTGGTCGCACGCGGGGACCGGCAGACGGTGCACGTGGTCGCCGCCAATGCCGGGGCGCATTTCTCCGGCGCAGCCTACACCGCGCTCGGGGAACGGGCCCGCGGCGATGCGGTCCTGCGGGCCATGCTGGTGACCCGCGTCGCCCCTCGGGGACAGCCCGCCGTCTCGGCGGGCGGCTTGGCGGGCGGCTCGGCGGCCGGCTTGGCGGTCGGCCTGCGGCGGGACCAGACCCTCCCGCGGGCGACGGATGCGGATGAGCAGCGCATCGACGACCTGATCCGGGCCGGAGACCTCGACAAGGCGTTGGCCGAGGTCGCGCGCCTCGCCGCGGTGCCGCCCACCTTCGCCCGGCGCGCCTACGATGCGACGGACCACGATCCCCTGCTGTTTCTCCTGCGCTCGATCCGTCTGGGCTTCGGGACCCTGAAGCTGTTCCTGCGGGCGAAACCCGGGCCGGTTCGGCGGCCCGAGGAATGGAGCGGGATCCAGACGGCCTTCCAGGCCCTGTCGGTCACCACGGCGCAGCGGGTGGTCCGCCTCTCGGCGCAGTCGGGCGGCGAGCGGGAGGGGCGGGGTCCTTCGGGCTCGGCCCTCTGATCCGGGGGGCGGCGTGCTCGTCGAACTCCTCCACCTTCTCGTCACGCCGGTGTCCCTTGCCCATCGTCGGAGGGGCTACCTGCGCGAGAGCGTCCTGCTGATGTCCCGGGGGCGCCGCTGCCGCCGCGCCTGGGCCCCCCATCTCGCCGCGGCGCGGGCCGCGATCCTGGAGGCCTGCGACGGGCTCCCACAGCGGCGCGTGGCCGTGGTGCTGGGCTCCGGCCTTCTCCAGGACGTTCCGCTCGCGGAGCTCGCCGCGCGCTTCGAGCGGGTCGACCTCGTCGATGCCGTGCATCTCTGGCCGGCCCGCCTCCGCGCGCGGGCCCATCCCAACGTCCGGCTGATCACGGCGGACCTCGCCCTCCAACCCGATCGGCCCGAACCCCTGGCCGCCCTGTGCGGCGGCGAGACGGTCGACTTCGTGGTCTCGGCCAACCTCCTGTCGCAGCTGCCGATCCTGCCCCTGGACCGGCCCGGCTTCGTGCCGCCGGATCTCGGAAGCCGGATCGTGCGGGCTCATCTCGACGGCCTTGCGGGGCTGCGGGCCCGCGTCTGCCTGGTCACGGACGTCGAGCAGATCGAGGAGGACCGGGCCGGGCAGGAGATCGCGCGACTCGACCTGCTGCACGGGTTGCGCCTGGGCCGGGCCGATCGGCGCTGGACTTGGGACCTCGCCCCCTTCGGTGAGGCGACGCGCCATCGCCGGCTGATCCATCGGGTCGAGGCTTTTCTCGACTGGCGTGGCCCTTAGAAACGCGAAGAAGCCGCCCGGGGGGGCGGCTTCCAAGAGTTTCGCAACGTGGAACCGAGCTTACTCGGTCACCGGTGTCGGATCGTCGCTGCCGATAGCACCGTCCGAACCTTCGAACCGAGCGCGGCGGCGGCGGCGGGGCTTGGGGGCCGGTGCGCCGTCATCCTGTGCAGCGGAGGTCGATTCGCCCTGAGTGTCCGACTGCGCGGCCGGCTCGGCGACGGGAACGGGACGCGGTGGCGTCATCAGGAAGGCCGGCAGGGCGGCGACGTCCTCGGCCGGTCCGGCCGAATCCCGCTCGTCGCGGCGTCGGCTGCGCCGGGGCGGTGCCTCGTTGGCGCGGGCAGGCCGGGGCGCATCCTGGCGTCCGGATTCCTGACGTCCGGTTTCCTGGCCACCGAAGTCGGCGCGCGGTGCCTCGTTCCCCGAGTTGTCCGCGCGCCCGTTCTCGTAACGGGGGGCGTCGGACCGGACCGGAGCAGGCCGGAAATCCTGGCGCGGCTGATCTTGCCGCGGCTGATCTTGTCGGGACTGATCCTGACGATTGTAGTCCTGGCGCGGAGTCTCCTGCCGAGGGCTTTCCTGCCGCGGATTGTCCTGGCGGTTCTGATCCGCCCGGAAATCCTGCCGGTTGCCGTCCTGCCGGTTCGAATCCTGCCGGTTGGCATCCTGGCGCGTGTAGTCCTGCCGGTTGCCGTCTTGCCGATTGCCGTCCTGCCGGTTGCCTTCCTGGCGACCGAAGTCGTCGCGACGGTTGTTGTTGTAGTCCGGACGGTTGCCGTCGCGCTGATTGTCGAAGCGCTGCGGACGGTCGCCGCGATTGGCGAAGCGGTCGCGACGATTCTGCCGGTTGTTGTCCGGACCGGTATCCTGCCGATTCGAATCCTGCCGGTTCGAATCTGGCCGGTTGTAGTCCTGCCGGTAATTGTCCGCGCGGGTGTTGTCGGGGCGGGAATCCTGCCGCGCCTCCTGCCGGGGCTCGTAGCCCGTCGGCTGGGGCTGCTGGCTCGGGTCGGCGTATTCCTCGTTGTAGCCGTTCGCGCCGTAGCTCGAGGCGGCGTAGCCCTGCGGGGCGCCCTGGCCCTCGTCGTCACCCTCGTCGCCCTCGTCGTCGAAGCCACGGGCGTAACCACCCACCTGCTGGCGGGTCTGTTCCTGGGCACCGGAGATGATCCGGAAATAATGCTCGCCGTGCTGGAAGTAGTTCTCTGCCGCCACCGGGTCGCCGCTGGCCTGCGCGTCGCGCGCGAGCTGGGCATACTTGTCGGCGATGTGTTGGGCGGTACCGCGAATCTTGACGTCCGGTCCGTTGGATTCGTAGGAACGCGTAAGCGGATTGGGACCTTTGGGGCGGTTGCGACCGCGCATCCGTCTATTCTGGTTTGGTCTCATCGGTCTCGATTGACCCTCGTTCGTCTCGGAGCGTCTGATGATGCGGCGGGTTCCAGGCGGCCACGACGCGTCCTGTCATCAGGCTCGTCGCTGGCGCCGCGTGATCCGGGTCCGGTGTGTCCGTGATCGATTTCGCCGTGCTTGTCGTCTCTGTCCGTTGACCAAGGCGCGCTCTGAGCGTCCAGGCGTCCTTCGGTTTTCAGGCACGAAGTTGACCAAGCTCCTGCGCCTCTGCCCGCGCGCGCCAGCTTGATCGTGGGGAGACCGTCTAAGAGCGTCGCGGACCTGAGCCGCCACCCGTCTTACCACGATCCATCTTAATGGACCGTTCGCGATCTGCCTGCGACACTAGCGGTTCGCCGAGGGGGCAACAAGCGTTTTTTGCCGCGATGCATCCGAAGGGCGCAGTTTTTTTCGGGTTTCCCGCAGAATTTTCGTGTCGATTTCCGCTCACACGGGCCCGAAGCGAACGACGCGGGCGTGCCCGGCGAGATCGTGATGGCGCGTGGCGGGGCCGAGACCCGCCCGCGTCCCGAGCGTCGCGACGGCCTCGGCCTGATCGTAGCCCACTTCGAGGGCGAGTGCACCGCCGGGACCGAGGCGGACCGGCCCGCCGGCCAGGGCCTCCACGATCGCCCGGTAGGCGTCGAGGCCGTCCACGCCGCCGTCGAGGGCCGCCCATGGGTCGTGCGCCCTGACCTCGATGTCGAGGCCCCGGATCGTGTCGCGGGCGATATAGGGCGGGTTCGAGACGATGAGGTCGAAGCATCCGCTGAGACCCGCGGTCCAGTCCGCGCAGACGAAGGCCGCCCGGGTCTCGACCCCGTTCCGCCCTGCGTTGGCACGGGCCTGGATGAGGGCCGCGGCGGAGCGGTCCAGGCCGATCCCGGTGGCGTTCGGCAGCTCGCTGAGCAGCGCCACGAGGATGCAGCCGGAGCCGGTGCCGAGATCGAGGATCCGCAGCGGGCGCCTGCGGTCGGGATGGAGGGCCAGGGCGGCCTCCACCAGGGTCTCGGTGTCCGCTCGCGGGACCAGGGTCTCGGGGGCGAGTCCGAAGGGCAGGCCCCAGAATTCCCAGGCACCGACGATCCGGGCGACCGGTTCGCCGGCGATACGGCGCGCGACGGCCCCTTCGAGCCTCGTAGCCCCCTCCGGTCCGAGGGGCAGGTCGCCCCGCAGGATCAGGTCGGTCGCGCTGAGCCCCAGGAGGTCGAGCAGGAGGAAGCGGGCGTCGCGTGCCGGGAGGTCGTGGGCCGCGAGCGCCTCGCTCATGCAGCGTAGGGCGTCGGTACGGCTGAGCGCCGGATCGAGGCGCATCGGCTCCGGCCCGTCCATCCGGCTCAGGCCATGCCCTCGGCGGCCAGCAACTCGGCCTGATGCTCGGTGACGAGGGCGTCGACGAGCTCGTCCAAAGCCACGCCCGCCAGAACCTCCTCGAGCTTGTACAGGGTCAGGTTGATGCGGTGGTCGGTGACGCGGGCCTGCGGGAAGTTGTAGGTGCGGATGCGCTCGGAGCGATCGCCGGAGCCGACCTGCGACTTGCGATCGGCGGCCCGGGCCGCGTCCTTGGCGGTCCGCTCGGCGTCGTACAGCTTGGAACGCAGCAGCGACATCGCCCGGGCGCGGTTCTTGTGCTGTGAGCGCTCTTCCTGGACGAAGATCACGATGCCGCTCGGCATGTGGGTGATGCGGATGGCCGATTCCGTCTTGTTGACGTGCTGTCCGCCGGCGCCCTGCGAGCGCATGGTGTCGATCTTCAGGTCCGCATCGTTGATGACGATGTCGACCTCCTCGGCCTCGGGCAGCACCGCCACGGTGGCGGCCGAGGTGTGGATGCGCCCCTGGGTCTCGGTATCCGGCACGCGCTGCACCCGGTGGGCGCCGCTCTCGAACTTGAGGCGCGCGAACACGCCCTTGCCCTTCACCTCGGCGATCACCTCGCGATAGCCCCCGACGGTCCCCTCGCTCTCGGAGATCACCTCGACCTTCCAGCCCTTGGCATCGGCGTACCGGCCGTACATCCGGAAGAGGTCGCCCGCGAACAGGGCGGCCTCGTCGCCGC
The DNA here is from genome assembly GCF_979256535.1 of Methylobacterium sp. AC690. Classification (NCBI taxonomy): domain Bacteria; kingdom Pseudomonadati; phylum Pseudomonadota; class Alphaproteobacteria; order Hyphomicrobiales; family Methylobacteriaceae; genus Methylobacterium; species Methylobacterium sp. AC690. The sequence goes on from NZ_CEEDOX010000003.1 coordinate 154,205, forward strand.
CGGTCCCGGCGCGGATTTCGAGGATGGCGCTCTTCTCGTCGGCGGAATCCTTCGGCAGCAGGATGAGCTGGAGCGCCCGGTGCGCCGCCTCCAGCCCGGCCTCGGCCTCCGGCTTCTCGTCGGCGGCGAGGGCCCGCATCTCGGAATCGCTGCCCGGCTCGTCGATCAGCGCCTCGATGTCGGCGAGGTTCTGCGCCGCCGCCCGATAGGCGTGGATGGCGGCGACGACGCCCTCGAGCTCCGACAATTCGCGCGACAGCTGCACGAAGGTGTCGGAATCCGCCGAGCCTGCGCTCAGCGTGGCGGTGACGATGTCGTGGCGCGTCAGGATCGCGTCGAGACGGTCTGCAGGAATGGGGGTCATCGCCCGTGGAAAACTCTCATCAGAACAAGGGCTCGTCGGGCCGGAGGCCTGGTCGACGACGGGGCCGCGGCACGACCCATGGAGATAGGCACGCCGAGGCTAGATGGGCACACCCTGCGCCTTCGCGAAGGCCGCGAGGGCCGGGCGGAGGGTGGCGCCGTCTCCGGCGCGGGCCATTTCGGTGTCGAGCAGCGCCGCCACCGCCTTGACGTCCAGGCCCAGCACCATGGCCTTCACGGGGCCGATGGCGGCCGGCGACATCGAGAGGTGGCGGAAGCCGAGGCCGATCAGCGCCATGGCCTCGAGGGGCCGTCCGCCGATCTCGCCGCAGACCGTGGCGGGGCAGCCGGCGGCGGCCGCGCGCTCGGCGATGACGCGGAAGGCGCGGAGGGCCGGAACGCTCAGGGTGTCGAAGCGGTCCGCGACCCGGCGGTTCTCGCGGTCGACGGCGAACAGGAACTGCATCAGGTCGTTGGAGCCCACCGACAGGAAGTCGGCGGCCCGGGCGATCTCGTCGATCTGGAACAGCAGGGAGGGCACCTCCACCATGACGCCGAGCTTGCAGTCGCTCGGCAGGGCGTGGCCGTGCCGCCGCAGGTGCGCCTTCTCGCGCTCGACGATGGCCTTGGCGCGGGTGAACTCGTCCACCGTCGCCACCATCGGGAACATGATCTTCAGGGGCCGCCCGCCGGACGCCTTGAGCAGCGCCCGCAACTGAACCCGCAGGAGGGCCGGGCGGTCGAGGCCGATCCGGATCGCCCGCCAGCCGAGGGCCGGGTTCTCCTCCTCGAGGGCCGGCATGTAGGGCAGGATCTTGTCGCCCCCGATGTCGAGGGTGCGGATCGTGACGGGCAAGTCGCCCGTGGCCGCGAACACGGCCTCGTAGAGCGCCTGCTGCTCGGCGGCCGAGGGCATGCGCTGGGCCACCATGAACTGCAGCTCGGTGCGGAACAGGCCGATGCCGTCCGCGCCCGTCTCGTGCAGGTGGGTCAGGTCGATGAGGAGGCCGGCATTCAGCTGCAGGCCGATCTGCGTGCCGTCGAGGGTGACGGCCGGCACGTCGCGCAGCGCCCGGTACTGCTCCTGCCGGCGGGCGCGCAGGCGCACCATCTCGGCATAGGCCGCCTCGATCTCCGGGCCGGGCCGGACCTGGATCTCACCGGTGGCGCCGTCGACGATGATCGCGTCGCCGGCGTCGCAGAGGGCGGTCGCGTTGGCGATCTCGCCCACCGCCGGGATGCCGAGCGCCCGGGCCACGATGGCGATGTGGCTCGTCGGTCCGCCTTCCTCGAGCACGACGCCGCGGAGCGCCGTACGGTCGTAGTCGAGGAGGGCGGCCGGACCCATCGAGCGGGCGACCAGGATCGCGTTCTCGGGCAGGACGCGCTGCGCGCCGTGGCCCTCCGCCCCGATCAGCGTGCGCAGCAGCCGGTTCGCCAGGTCGTCGAGGTCGTGCAGGCGGTCGCGCAGATACGGGTCGCTCTGGCGCATCATCCGGGCGCGGTTGTCCGACTGGACGCGCTCGACGGCGGCCTCGGCGGTGAGGCCCGAATGGACGGCTTCGCGCATCCGGCGCAGCCAGCCCTTGTCGTGCGCGAACATGCGCACGGTCTCCAGCACCTCGCGGGACTCGCCGGTGCCGATGCTGTCGCCGCGCTCGACGAGGTCGTCGATGGCCGAGCGCACCTCGCCGATCGCCAGCTCCAGGCGCTCGACCTCGCGGTCGACGTTCTCGGCGATGAGCTGCTTGATGACGATGCGCGGCTCGTGCAGCACCACGTGCCCGAGACCGATGCCGTCGGCGAGCGCCACGCCGCGCTGGCTCACCGGACGGCGCGCGGCCGAGCCGGCCCCCGGCGCCAGCGCCTGCAGCTCGCCCGAGGCGATCATCTCCGAGAGCACCATCGCGGTGGTCTGGAGGGCCTCGATCTCCTCCTCGGAATAGACCCGGTAGGTCTTGTTCTGGACGACGAGCACCCCGAGGGTGTTGCCCGCGCGCAGGAGCGGCACGCCGAGGAAGGCGTGATAGGCCTCCTCGCCCGTCTCCGGACGGTAGGAGAAGGCCGGGTGGGACTGCGCGTCGGACAAGGACAGCGGCTCGGCGGTCTTGGCGATGAGGCCGACGAGGCCCTCGTCGGCCCGCAGCCGGGTCAGATGGACCGCCTCGCGGTTCAGACCCTCGGTTGCAAACAGTTCGAGGATGTTGTCATCGCTGAGCACATAGACCGAGCACACCTCCGCGATCACGTTGGCGGCGATCAGCGTGACGATGCGGTCGAGACGAGCCTGTGGGCTGACCGGCTCCGCCATCGCTTCGCGGAGGCGGCGCAGAAGCAGGCGCGGGCCTCCGGGCGCAGCGGGCATGGTCTCCTCGATCCGGCTTCGGCCTCGTGTCCGGTTGGCGCGCGGGCGTTCGCGCGCTCCGGTCCTTCAGGCCTGGTCGAGGCCGTATAGCGAGTGGAGCGTGCGAACGGCAAGCTCCGTGTAGGCGGCATCGATCAGCACGGAGAACTTGATCTCCGAGGTGGTGATAGCCCGGATGTTGATCCCCTTCTGCGCCAGGGCCCGGAACGCCTTGGCGGCGACGCCCGCATGACTGCGCATGCCGACGCCGATGGCCGAGACCTTCACCACGTCGGTGGCACCCTCGATCTGCGCGAATTCGATCGCACCGCTCTGCGCGTCGAGGATCTTGCGCGCCCGGTCGTAATCGGCCGACGGGACCGTGAAGGTCATGTCGGTGGTCGACTGGTCGCCCGACACGGTCTGGATGATCATGTCGACGTTGATGTTGGCGTCGGCCAGCGGTCCGAAGATCGCGGCGGCGATGCCGGGGCTGTCCTTCACGCGACGAAGCGTGATCTGCGCCTCGTCCCGGGAGAAGGCGATCCCGGTGATGATCTGCTGTTCCACGATGTCGTCCTCGTCGCAGATGAGGGTGCCGGGCCGGGCGTTGTCCGGCGGATCGAAGCTGGAGCGCACCGTGGTCGGCACGCGATGGACCATGGCGAGCTCGACCGAGCGGACCTGCAGGACCTTGGCGCCCAGGGACGCCATCTCCAGCATTTCCTCGAAGGTCACGCGCTCCATGCGCCGGGCCTTCTGCACCACGCGCGGGTCGGTGGTGTAGACGCCGTCGACGTCGGTGTAGATATCGCAGCGCTCGGCCCCGATGGCGGCGGCGATGGCTACCGCGCTGGTGTCGGAGCCGCCGCGGCCGAGGGTGGTCACCCGGCCGGTGGCCTCGTGCATGCCCTGGAAGCCGGCGATGACCGCGACCTCGCCGCGCTGGAAGCCGGCATCGAGGCGGGCGCCGTCGATGCCCTCGATCCGGGCGGAGCCGTGGGCATCCGAGGTCAGGATCGGGATCTGCCAGCCCTGCCAGGAGCGGGCTTTGATGCCGTCCTTCTGCAGCGCGATGGCCAGCAGGCCGGCGGTGATGAGCTCGCCCGAGGCGACCACCGCGTCGTACTCGGCCTCGTCGTAGAGCGGGTTCGCGTCCTTGACCCAGGCGACGAGTTCGTTGGTCTTGCCGGACATGGCCGAGACCACGACGGCCACGTCGTAGCCGGCCGCGACTTCGCGGGCCACGTGGGCCGCCACGTTGCGGATGCGCTCGACATTGGCGACGGACGTACCGCCGAACTTCATCACCAGACGGGGCATGTTCTCACCAGACGGAGCCTGTCGCGTCCGCGACACGTCGCTTGAGCCAGGGATCGAGCGTGACCAGGGATCCGGCGGGCCGCGGGACGGAGTTCCCCGACACCGCACGGCCTGCCGCGTCGCTTGGCTGCTGTACCGGACAGGGCTTCGGCGGGTACAAGGGCCGCCCGGGCGTGTCAACAATGGGACGCGCCCACCTCGCACGAGACATGTCGAGACGATGACACATGCCGAGACGATGACCGGCCCCACAGGCGCCTCCATCGACCGCGACGAGGTCGCCCGCTTCGAAGCCATCGCGGCGACCTGGTGGGACGAGGCCGGACCGATGCGGGTGCTCCACCGCTTCAATCCCGTCCGCCTTACCTACATCCGCGACACGGCCTGCCGGCATTTCGGACGGGATCCGCGGGCGCCCTTCGCCCTGGAGGGCCTGACTCTCGTGGACATCGGCTGCGGCGGCGGTGTCCTGTCCGAGCCGCTGGCGCGCCTCGGCGCCCGGGTCACTGGCCTCGATCCGGCGCCGACCAACATCAAGGTGGCGCAGGCCCATGCCGACGCCGCGGGCGTGCCGGTGGATTACCGCGCCCGCACCATCGAGGACGTGGTGGCCGGGGGCGAGCGCTTCGACCTCGTGCTCGCCATGGAGGTGGTGGAGCACGTGGTGGACATGCCGGCTTTCGTGGCCCAGGCGGCCCGGGCGGTGAAGCCCGGCGGCCTCCTGTTCGCCGCCACCCTCAACCGGACTCTGCGTTCCTTCGCGCTGGCGATCGTCGGGGCCGAGTACGTCCTCGGCTGGCTGCCCAAGGGCACCCATGACTGGGAGAAGTTCGTGCGGCCCGACGAGCTCAGCCGCGCCGTGCGCGCCGGCGGCCTCACCGTCACGGACACGACCGGGGTGGTGCTCAATCCCCTGGACGGCTCGTGGCGGGCGAGCCGTGACACGGCGGTCAACTACATGATCACGGCGCAGCGCCCGGCCTGAACCTTCGGGCACGCCCGCGGTTGGTCGGCGTACCCCGTGGGAGACCGACCTTGCTCGAAAAGATACCGCACGCCGTGGGCGCCGCCTTGTCCGGCCTGAAGGCCGGGCTCGACAAGACCGCCTACCGGACCACCTTCGCCACCGTGCCCGAGAGCCTCGGCCTCACCAGCCTCGCCTTCACGGACGGGACGGCGATGCCGGCGCGCGTCACGGCCGACGGGGCCGGCGCCTCGCCGCCCCTGGCCTGGACCGGATTGCCGCCGGGCACGGCCCGGGTCGTCCTGCTCTGCGAGGATGCCGGCAGCCCGACGCCGAGTCCGCTGGTCCACCTGATCGCCTGGAACCTCGATCCCGGCGCGGCGCTGGCCGAGGGCGCGGCGAGCCAGGCCGAATCGGGGCTCGATCTCGGCAAGAACAGCTTCCTCAAGCCGGGCTGGCTGCCGCCCGATCCACCCACCGGCCACGGCCCGCACGCCTACCTGTTCCAGGCCTACGCCCTCGACCGGGCGCTGGAGCTGCCCGAGCATCCCGGCCGCGGCGCACTCCTGGAGGCGATGGCGGGACGCATTCTCGCCAAGGGCTGCCTCGTCGGAACCTACGAACGCCCCTGACGCCTTCGGCGCTTGCGCGGACGGCCGCGTCGGTGCAAGCGCCGATGGGACGACCAGGGAGGTTTGGGCATGAAGGCGCTGCTGTGTACCCGTCTCGGGGGACCGGAGGATCTTGAGCTTTCGGATCTGCCGGACCCGGTGGCCGGCCCCGGCGAGGCCGTGGTCCGCATCACCCTGGCGGCGCTCAACTTCTTCGACACCCTGATCATCGCCGGGCGCTACCAGGTGAAGCCCGAGCTGCCGTTCTCGCCCGGCGGCGAGGCCTGCGGCGTCATCGAGGCCCTGGGCGACGGCGCCGAGGGTTTCGCGGTGGGCGATCGGGTCATCGTGCACCAGAAGTACGGCACCTGCCGCGAGCGGATCGCCGTCGCCACCCGGCACCTCACCCCTGTGCCGGCGGGGGTCTCGGACGAGCAGGCCGCCGGGCTGACGATCACCTACGGCACCTCCCTGCACGCCCTGCACGACCGGGCCCGCCTGCAGCCCGGCGAGACCCTCGCGGTGCTCGGGGCCTCCGGGGGCGTCGGGCTCGCGGCGGTGGAACTCGGCGTCATCATGGGGGCCCGGGTCATCGCCTGCGCCTCCTCACCCGAGAAGCTGGCGACGGCGCGGGCCCATGGCGCCACGATGACGGTGGACTACGCCGCGGAGAACCTGCGCGAGGCCCTGCGCACGCTGACCGAGGGCACGGGCGTCGACGTCATCTACGACCCGATCGGCGGCGACTATGCCGAGCCGGCCCTGCGGTCCCTCGGCTGGAAGGGCCGCTACCTCGTCATCGGCTTCGCGGCCGGCGACATCCCGCGCATTCCGCTGAACCTGGCGCTCCTCAAGGGGATCGACATCCAGGGGGTCCACTGGGGCGTCTTCGTCGAGCGCGAGCCGGACGCGCACCGGGCCAACCAGGCGCAGCTTCTCGCCTGGGTGGCGGAGGGGCGCCTCACCGCGAAGGTGCACGGCGTCTACCCGCTCGCCGCGTACGAAGCCGCGCTCGGCATCCTCAAGCGGCGCGAAGCCGTCGGCAAGGTGCTGCTGCGCTTGTGAGCGCCGGTCCGAGCACGGGACGGAGCCCGGGCTTCTCCGGACTCCGCGCTCTGCACCGTCTTCGCGCCGTCGCCGGCCTCAGAGCAGGCCCTGCGCCTTGGCGAGGGTGACGAGGTCGTGCTGGGGCCGGGCGCCGATGTGCTGGATCACCTCGGCGGCGGCGAGCGCTCCGAGGCGGGCGCTGTCGCGGTGGTCCAGGCCGCGGGCATGGCCGGCGAGGAAGCCCGCCGCGAACAGGTCGCCCGCGCCCGTGGTGTCGACGAGTTCATGGACCGGCGAGGCGGGCACCGACTGCACGGCGTCCCCCTGGATCACCAGGGCACCGTCCGCCGAGCGGGTGACGAGGCCGAGAAGATCCCGGCCGCGGGCCGCGCTCTCCGCGCGCAGGGCGCGGACCGCGACCTCGGGATCGTCGGTCTGGTAGAGGCTCTGCAACTCGCCGATATTCGCGAACAGGATGTCGATGCTGCCGTCGCGGATCAGGCCCAGGAACTCCTCCCGGTAGCGCCCGACGCAGAAGGCGTCCGATAGGGTCAGGGCGGCGGCGTTGCCGGCGTTGTGGGCGATGGTCACGGCCTTGCGGAATGCATCCTTGGCGGCCGGCGGGTCCCAGAGGTAGCCCTCGAGATAGACCACGCGCGCAGCGGCCACGGTGGCCTCGTCGACATCGGCCGGCGACAGGCCCTGGCAGGCGCCCAGGTAGGTGTTCATGGTGCGCTCGCCATCCGGCGTCACCAGGATGAAGCAGCGGGCGGTGGCCGGCCCGTCGGTGGCGGCGGCGACGGGGAAGCGGACGCCGGTGGCCTTGAGATCGTGGGCGAAGAGGCCGCCGAGCTCATCGTCGCGGACCTTGCCGACGAAGCCGGTCTTGGCGCCCAGCATCGCCGCACCCACCGCCGTGTTGGCGCCTGAGCCGCCCGACACGATGGTGGCCGGACCCATGGCGGCGAAGAGTGACTCGGCCCGCGCCTCGTCGATCAGCTGCATCGCGCCCTTCGGCACGCCCTGCGCCGCGAGGAAGTCCTCCTCGGTTCGGGCGATGAGGTCGACGATGGCATTGCCGAGAACGAGGAGGTCGAGGGATTCGGGCATCGGGCCGTCCAGTCTGGCGGTGAGCGGAAACTGCGCCGGGCTGTGGCACCGCCCCTGGCAGGGGTCAAGCGACGGCCGCCGCCCTCAGGGCTCTGTCAGGCAGGCGGAGACGTCCAGCCTGAAGCCCGGAGGCGTCAGGTCGATGGTTCCGCCTGCCGCGATGCGGGTCTCGATCAGTCCGTCGGCCCCGCGCTTGTGGTGGATCATCATGCGCTTGACCGGATCGACGATGAGGTAGTGCATCAGGCTCGAAACGCGGAAATATCCGACGAGCTTCTGGCCCGTATCGATCCGCCCGGTGCTCGGCGACAGCACCTCGACCACGATGACGGGCGCAGGCGCCGCGATGGCATCGGCATCGAGGCGCGGACCGCTAGAGACCAGGGCGTCCGGCTCGAAGCTCGTCGCGTCGTCGATTCGAACCGTCACGCCGTCCGGCAGCATGTGGCAGGGCAGCCCGGCCTCCCGGATGCCGCCCCGCAAGGCCAGCTGCACGGCGAATTTCGCCTCCACGTGACGCACGCGCTGTGGCGCCATCGCGAAGACCTCGCCGTCAAACAGCTCGAACCGATCCGGCTGGTGCTCGGCCCAGGCCAGGAACTCCTCGACGCTCATGCGGGCTTCGGGCTGAATGCTCATCGACGGGGACCCGGCCCGACCTCGCTGGCTGAGCGCGTCGCTGAGCGTAACATGCGTCTGGCGTTCGCCGAAGGCGTCGCGCGTCCCTATTGCAGCGTCTTCACCTCGCACTGCGCGTAGTCGCTGCTCGCCTTCACGTAGGCGTTCAGCGCCTTGACGTAGGCCTCGGCCAGGGGACGGAACGCGGCGGCCTTCTCGTTGTAGGCCTTGATCGCGTCGTTGTAGCTGTAGGCTTCCCAGCCGGGACAGCCGCCCTTGGCATCGAGGCAGGCGGGCTTCACCGGGGCGGGGGGCTTGGCCGGACGGGACGTCGTCGGGGGCGGCTCAGGCAAGGTGCAGGCGGCGCGCGCTCCGTTCACCGACAGCAGGGTGCCGAGGCCGAGGGCCGCAGCCCGCAAGATCCGTATCCGCATGCGGGCTTTCCCCCTCCGTGGCGACACCCGCTTCATGCGCGTGCCGCTGATCCGGAGCAAGACCGCTGATCCGGAGCAAGACCGCGCGCCGGAGGTCAGCGGGCGGCCACGGCCTCTCGCGCCGGCGCGGGGCGGGGCGCCGGTGCAGGCTTCGGCTTGCCGCGCCCGCTCTTGTCCATCCGCGCCCGAACCGCATTGAGGATCGGCACCGCGAGGCCGAGGGCCAGCACCCACCAGGCCGGGCGAATGGTGTCCGGCACATCGAGATTGGCCGACAGGACGAGACTCGCCGGAATGCCGCTCGCGACGCCGTACCAGGCCGCTTCCAGCAGCGCGGTCACGAGGGTGGCCACCACCGCGAGGCCGACCAGGGTCAGCGGGTTGCTCGGCCAGCCGAGGCGCTGAATGGCGCGGTGACCCATCAGGAGCAGGAAGGCCCCGGTCCAGAACACCGGGTCGGACACGTCGATCTTGGCCTGCAGGTAGTAGTGGATCAGGCCCAGGATCGCGATGACGTAGACGGTCTTGTGCAGGCGCGGCCAGGCCTTGCCCAGGCGGCGGATCATCCCGTCCGTGGAGGTGACGCCGAGCACCACGAGGCCGAGCAGCGCCACGAAGCCGATGGTCAGGTAGATCCGGGATACGATCTCGCTGACGACCTTGGTCAGCACGAAGTTCTGGTCGACGACGTAGAGCATCAGGTGGATCAGCCCGTAGGCGAGCACCGTCAGGCCGAGCATGCGCCGCACCAGGATGAGCTTCGGCGCGTGCGCGATGCGGCGCAGGGGCGTCACCGCCAGCGACAGCATCAGGAAGCGCACCGCCCACTCGCCGGTGCCGTGCAGCAGCGCCGTGATGGGCTTCGCCCCGAGGGCGTCGGCCGCGTAGGCCCCGGCGAGCCACAGGCCGGGGGCCAGGGCGAGCAGGAAGGTCGCGAGCTTCAGGCCGGAGACGCGTCCGGCGCGGTCGCGCCAGGGCGCGGAGAAGGCGGGCAGGGCTGGCATGGCGATCCGGGATCGTTGGACGGTTGCGTCGAAAGATAGGGGCCGGGGCGGATCCGTGAGGCGGCGCGGGGTCGCAGCCGGCTTCGCGGAGGCGCCGGAGCCTCGGGGTGTGGGGATGTATTCGCTTGGGCCGCGTGCGGGTTACACAGCTGTGCAGAGCTCCGGGCGGTCCGGAACCTTGGCCGGTGCCGCAACGGTTGTCGATTGCTATAAGCCGACGCCGCGCCCGCCCCCGATCACGAAGCCCCTCCATGCCCGCAGACAGCCCCGCCGACAGCCTCGAGACGATGACCGCCGAGACGGCGCGGACCGAGCACGCGGACCTCTCCGAACGGATCGCCGAGGCCGACCGGCTCTATCACCAGGAGGACGCGCCCGAGATCACGGATGCGGCGTACGACGCCCTGCGCCGGCGCCTGGAGCAGATCGAGGCGCGGTTTCCGGATCTGGCCGGAACCGGGGCTGCCAGCGTCTCGGTGGGTGCCAAGCCGTCCGAGAAGTTCGCCAAGGTGCGCCACGCGGTACCGATGCTGTCCCTCGGCAACGCCTTCGCGGACGAGGAGGTGGCGGAGTTCGTGGCCCGGGTCCGGCGCTTCCTGAACTGGCCCGAGGCCGAGCCCCTGGCCTTCACCGCCGAACCGAAGATCGACGGGCTATCCCTCGCCCTGCGCTACGAGGACGGGCGCCTGGTCACGGCGGCGACCCGCGGCGACGGCGAGGTCGGTGAGGACGTCACGGCCAATGCCCGCACGGTCTCCGATATTCCGCAGCGGCTCGCCGGGACGGACGTGCCGCCGGTCTGCGAGGTCCGCGGCGAGGTCTACCTCAGCCACGCGGATTTCGCCGCGATCAACGCGCGTCAGGAGGCGGCCGGCAAGGCCCTGTTCGCCAATCCCCGCAACGCGGCGGCGGGCTCCCTGCGCCAGCTCGACCCCGAGATCACCCGCGCACGGCCGCTCAAGTTCTTCGCCTATGCCTGGGGCGAGGTGGTGCCGGCCTTCGAGGGCACCCAGCACGGGGTGCTGGAGCGGTTCCGCGCCTGGGGTCTCCCGGTCAACGACCGCACCCGGCTCTGCGCCGACGCGGAGGCGATGATCGCGCATTACCGGAGCATCGAGGCGGAGCGCGCCGACCTCGGCTACGATATCGACGGCGTCGTCTACAAGGTCGACGACCTGACCCTGCAGCGTCGCCTCGGCTTCGTCTCGCGCTCGCCGCGCTGGGCCCTCGCCCACAAGTTCGCCGCCCAGAAGGCGCTGACGGTGGTCGAGGACATCGAGATCAACGTCGGACGCACCGGCTCCCTGAACCCGCTGGCCAAGCTCCGTCCGGTCACGGTGGGCGGCGTCGTGGTCTCGAACGCCACCCTGCACAACGAGGGCTACGTCCAGGGCGTCGGGGCCGACGGCGAGCCGATCCGCGACGGGCGCGACATTCGGGTCGGCGACACGGTCGTGGTCCAGCGCGCCGGCGACGTGATCCCGAAGGTCATGGACGTGGTGCTGGAGAAGCGCCCGGCCGAGGCGAAGCCCTACGCCTTTCCGACCCACTGCCCCGCCTGCGGCAGTCGGGCGGTGCGCGAGATCAACCCGCGCACGGGCAAGCCCGACGCCGTGCGCCGCTGCACCGGCGGCCTGATCTGCCCGGCCCAGGGGGTCGAGCGCCTGAAGCACTTCGTCTCGCGCAACGGCTTCGACCTCGAGGGCTTCGGCCAGACCTATATCGAGGTCCTGTTCGAGGCCGGTCTGGTGCGCCAGCCCGCCGACCTGTTCCGTCTCGAATTCGAGCCCCTGAAGGCCGCCATCGTGGCGCGGCGCGAGGCGCTTTCCGCCGAGCGCCGGGCCGAGGGCACCCCCGCACCGAAGAAGCCGACCAAGAAGAAGGGCGAGGAGGAGGACAAGGCGATCAAGAATCTCCTCGCCTCGGTGGAGGATCGCCGCAGCCTGCCCCTGAACCGCTTCCTCTTCGCCCTCGGCATTCCGGAGATCGGCGAATCCACCGCCAAGGCCCTGGCCAAGCGCTTCCCCGACACGCCCGCCCTCATGACGGGCGTCGCCGCCGCGGCGGGCGACCAGGCCGGGGCGGACTGGATCGAACTCTCCGCTGTGTCCCGCATCGGCCCGACCACCCGCGACCGCCTGCTGGAGCTGGGCTATCCCCGCGCGTCCGGCGAGCCCGAGGCCGGCGAGGACGAGGAGGCGGAGATCCAGCCCCAGGGGCGGGTCCGCCTGTCGGCGCCCCAGCGCGCCAGCCTCCTCGGCCATTACGGCGACGACGACGCCATCGTGGCGGCCCTCGCGCGGGCGGCCGAGCAGCGCCCCGGCGATGCCTACCGCCACTTCGCCGATGACGGCGAGATCGGCCCTGTCGCGACCGACTCGCTGATCGCCTTCTTCGCCGAGCCCCACAACGACGCCGCGGTCCGGGCCCTGCTCGCCGAGGTGAAGACCGAGCCGATGGCGGCCCCGGCCTCCGCCACGGCCTTCGCCGGCAAGACGGTGGTGTTCACCGGCAGCCTCGAACAGATGACCCGGTCCGAGGCCAAGGCCACCGCCGAGCGCCTGGGCGCCAAGGTCTCGGGTTCGGTCTCGGCCAAGACCGACCTCGTGGTGGCGGGGCCGGGCGCGGGCTCCAAGCTGAAGGACGCTCAGAAGCACGGCGTCGAGGTCATCAGCGAGGCGGCATGGCTGGCGCTCGTCGCCAGCGCTTGAGCCGGGAATCGCGGGGGCCTAAACTCGTCCTTCTGCACCTGCAGGAGCTTGGCCGCGTCCGGCCGGGACAGGGCCCCGCCATTCTCGCATGACCGTCATCGCCCTCGACTTCGAGACCGCCAACGAGCGGCGCGACAGCGCCTGTGCCGTCGGCCTCGCCTGGATCGCCGGCGGCCGGGTGGTGCGGCGCGAAACCCGGCTGATCCGTCCGCCGGAGCTGCGCTTCTCGCCGGGCAACATCCGGGTGCACGGCATCCTCCCGGCGGACGTGCGCGGCGAGCCGGATTTCCCCACCGTGATGGCGGAGTTTCTGCCCGACCTCGCCTCCGGGCTGATCCTCGCGCACAATGCCGGCTTCGACCTCGGGGTGCTGCGGGCGTCCCTGGCCGCGCACGGGCACCGGCCCCCGGCCTTCTCGTACCTCTGCACCCTGCAGATCGCCCGGCGGGTGTTTCCGGCGGAGGAGGGCTGCGGCCTCGGCAAGGTGGCGGCGCGCCTCGGGATCCGCTTCGAGCACCACGATGCGGGCGAGGACGCCTATGCCTGTGCGGAGATCGCCCTCGCGGCGGTGCGGGAGACCGGTGCGCCGGACGTGCCCGCCCTGTCGCGGGCCCTCCACCTGCCGATCACCACGGTCCCGGCGGGGCCCGATCTCGCGATGCCTCCGCGCAGCCGTCCGGGCTCCCTCACGGAGCGGGCCCGCCTCGCCGCGGGCGCACGGCCGGCATCCGCAGCGGGCCTGCACTTCGCGGTGCGCGGCAGCAGCGGCAACCGCTACGCCGTGACCCTGGAGGATCGCACCAGCGGGCCGCACCTGCGCTGCACCTGCATGGCCGGCCGCTACGGCACCCGCTGCCGCCACGTGAAGGCGCTACTGGCCGGCGACATCACCGACCTGCTGTCGAGCAACCACGACGACGTCGAGGCGCTGCGGATCCGGATGACGGCCGCGTCGGTCGGGTGAGGCGGCCGCCTCACCCGCCGTGAGGTCCGCCCGGCGTCGCGCCGGGCGGGACCGGCGCCTCAGGCCGCCTGCTTGACTGCTGCGTCGCCGTAGAACGTGCCGCCGCGGGCCGCCATGTCCAGGAGGTTCTGCGGCACGGCGAAGCGCGGCCCGTGCTTGGCTTCCAGGCCCTGCGCCAGGGTCACGAACGCCTGGGCGCCCATGAAGTCGATGTAGGACAGGGCGCCACCGGTGAAGGGGGCGAAACCGAAGCCCAGGATCGAGCCGACATCGGCCTCGCGCGGGTCGGTGACGACGCCCTCGCCGACGGTACGGGCCGCTTCGAGGGCCTGCACCACGAGGAGGCGCTGCTTCAGCTCGGTGAAGTCCACCGCGTCCGGGTCGACCTTGGTCGCCTGAAGCCCGGAGAGGCCCGGCCACAGGCGCTTGGGCGCACCCTCGGGGTAGTCGTAGAAGCCCTTCTTGTTCTTGCGGCCGAGCCGGCCCTCGCCCTCCACGAGGGTGCTGAGCAGGGCCTTCTGGGCCGGATCGATGCTGTCGGCCCCGAGCTGCGCCTCCGTCGCCTTGACGATCTTCAGGGCGAGATCGACCGCCACCTCGTCGGTCAGCGAGAGCGGGCCGACCGGCATGCCCGCCTGGCGGCCGGCATTCTCGATCATCGCCGCGGGGATGCCCTCGTTGAGCATCTTGTGGCCCTCGAGCAGGTAGGCGCCGACGCAGCGGTTGGCGAAGAACCCGCGCGCGTCGTTGACGACGATCGGGGTCTTCTTGATCGCCCGGACGTAGTCCAGGGCGGTGGCGAGGGCGGCGTCGCCGGTCTGGTCGCCCTTGATGATCTCGACGAGCATCATCTTCTCCACCGGCGAGAAGAAGTGGATGCCGACGAACCGCTCCGGCCGGGCCGAGGTCTTGGCGAGGCCGGTGATCGGCAGGGTGGAGGTGTTGGAGGCGAAGATCGTCTCCGGCCGGATCACGGCCTCGACCTTGGCGATGACCTCGGCCTTGACCTTCGGGTCCTCGAACACCGCCTCGATGACGAGGTCGCAGGTGGCGAGGTCGGCGTAGTCGGCGCTCGCGCTGATGCGGGCCAGGAGGGCGTCGCGATCGGCGGTCTTCGCCCGACCCTTGTTGATCTGGTCGGTGACGAGCTTGTGGGCGTAGGCCTTGCCCTTCTCGGCCGCCTCGACCGACTGGTCGACGAGGACGACCTCCATGCCGGCATTGGCGGTGACGTAGGCGACGCCCGCCCCCATGAAGCCGGCGCCGACGACACCGACCCGTTGGACCCGGGTGGCCGGCACGTCCTTCGGGCGGCGCGCGCCCTTGTTCAGCTCGCCCATGGAGAGGAACAGCGTCCGGATCATCGCTGCCGCCTCCTTGGTGCGCAGGATGTGGGCGAAGTACCGGCTCTCGACGCGCAGGGCCTGATCCATCGGCAGCTGCAGGCCCTCGTAGACGGAGGCCAGGATCGCCTTGGCGGCCGGGTAGTTGTCGTGCGTCTCGCGCCGGTAGATGGCGTTGGCCGGCGGCCAGATCATCATTCCGGCAGGCGAGTAGACCTTGCCGGACGGCGCCTTGAACTTCGGCTGGTCCCAGGGCGCGACGGCCGATCCACCGGCGGCGATCCAGGCCTTGGCCTTGGCCACGATCTCGTCCTTGGCCGCGACCTCGTGGGCGAGGCCCATGTTCCGGGCCATCAGCGGCCGGATCTGCTCGCCCTTGAACAGCATCTGCAGGGCGTCGCCGGTCTGCATCAGGCGCGCGACGCGTTGGGTGCCGCCGCCGCCGGGGAACAGGCCGACCTTGATCTCGGGCAGGCCGACGCGGGTCTTCGGATCGTCCGAGAGCACCCGGTAGTGGCAGGACAGGGCGAGTTCGAAGGCGCCGCCGAGGCAGATGCCGTTCACCGCCGCCGCGAAGGGCTTGCCGCAGGTCTCGAGCTTGCGGAAGACGAGGCTGAGCTTGCGCGATTCCTCGAAGAAGTGGCGCATCGCCTCCTCCTCGCCGCGCTCGGCCTTCAGGGTCTCGAAGGCGCGACCGAGGCCCTGGAGCATCGTCAGGTCGGCGCCGCCCGAGAAGTTGTCCTTGCCCGAGACGATGACGCAGCCCTTGATCGCGGGGTCTGCCACCACGGCGTCCACCACCTGGCTCAGTTCGTCCATCACCGCGTCGGTGAAGACGTTCATGGAGCGGCCGGGCATGTCCCAGGTCGCCAATGCGATCCCGTCGGCGTCGGTTTCGAATCGGAAGTTTGTAGGATTCATGACGGATCCTCGAATATGCGGCGGGTGGGCGGCTTCGGCGGGTCTGCTTAAGCCTATGTCAAAACTTGCGTAGGCATCTCGAATGGCCAGGGGGCACTTTTCCGCGACAGGACACGACCATGACCGCACGGACCGGCTGCCAGGGCTGCCGCGATGGAGCCGAGCTCGACTTCAATTTTACCATGGCGTTCCAGCCGATCCTCGACCTCCCGGCCAACCGGGTCTGGGGCTACGAGGCGCTCGTCCGCGGCCCGGCGGGCGAGTCCGCGGCGTCGATTCTCGGCCGCGTGACGCCCGAGACGGTCTACCGGTTCGACCAGGCGGCGCGGGTCAAGGCGATCGAGCTCGCGGGCCAGCTGTTTCCCACCGACGACGCGACCCGTCTGTCGATCAATTTCATGCCGAACGCCGTCTATGAACCGGCCGCCTGCATCCGCTCGTCCCTGGAGGCAGCCCGCAAGGCGGGGTTCGCCCACGACCGGATCATGTTCGAGTTCACCGAGAACGAGAAGTTCCGCGACACCGCCCACGTCTCGCGCATCGTCAGCGAGTATCGTCGCCAGGGCTTCCTGACCGCCCTGGACGATTTCGGCGCGGGCTTCGCCGGCCTGAGCCTGCTGGCGAATTTCCAGCCCGACCTCCTCAAGATCGACATGGACCTGCTGCGCGGCATCGACACCGACCAGCGCCGTCAGATCATCGTGGCGGGCATCATCGGTATCGCCCGCTCCCTGGACATCGCGGTGATCGCCGAGGGCGTCGAGACGGCATCCGAACTCGACACCCTGCGCAGCCTCGGCGCGAGCCTGTTCCAGGGCTACCACTTCGCCAAGCCCCACCTGGAGGCGCTGCCCCCGGTCCGCGGCTTCCCGGTGGCCGGCTCTCCGGCGGGCGAGGTCTCCCGCGCGCATGTGGCTTGAGCCGGCCATCGGGTTCTCCGCCGGTCCGCCTCAGCGTGCCGGCATCGGCATCGGCGCACCGGGCGCCCCGTTGGCCACGGAATCCCCGGCCGAGGCGATCGCCAGCATGTTCAGGAGCTTGGTCACCGACGCTTGCGAGATCGTGGAGACGGTCGAGGCCGGGTCGGCATTGACCGCCTGGAACTTCTGGTAGGTCTTGTCGCCGTAGATTTCGCTGAGGTGCTTCAGCTCGTCGAGGCTGAACTTCTCGGCATAGGCCTTCGACAGGCCGTCGAGCATCGTCTCGCGCTGCTTGTCGAACTCGGCGCGGATTTCCTTGCGCACGGCCTCGGCCTTGTCTTCCTTCATCGGCGCCACGGTCTTCTCGAGGGCACCCGTGAAGCCGACCTCCAGGTTCTTGATCGTGGTCTTCTGCACCAGGTCCTTGGCGACGGCGATGCGCTCGGCGGCATCGTCGGCGCGGGCGGCCATCGGCAGGCAGAGGGCCGTGGTCAGGCAGAGGGTGGCGAGCAGGCGCGTCATCGTGGCGTGTCCTCAGAGGTTCTTGTTGTGCGCCCGGCGCCGGGCGGCGGCGGGCGCCGCCCTCTACCCCACTTGCGCGGGGTTTGGGAGGCGGCGCAGGCTCACACCCGCTCGATGATGGTGGCGGTGCCCATGCCGGCGCCGATGCACAGGGTTACCAGGGCGCGCTCCTTGCCGGTGCGCTCCAGCTCGTCGAGCACCGTGCCGAGGATCATCGCGCCCGTCGCGCCGAGGGGATGGCCCATGGCGATGGCGCCGCCGCAGACGTTGATCTTGGCCGGGTCCACGTCGAAGGCCTGCTGGAAGCGCAGCACCACCGCGGCGAAGGCCTCGTTGACCTCGAACAGGTCGATGTCCGACAGGCTCATGCCGGCCCGCGCCAGCACCTTCTTCGTCACGTCCACCGGGCCGGTGAGCATGAGGGCCGGGTCCGAGCCGATATTGGCGAAGGCGCGGATGCGGGCGCGGGGCTTGAGGCCCGCGGCGTTGCCGGCCTCGGCCGAGCCGATCAGCACCGCGGCCGCGCCGTCGACGATGCCCGACGAGTTGCCCGCGTGGTGGACGTGGTTGACGGTCTCGACGTCCGGGTGGGCGTCGATCGCCACGGCGTCGAAGCCGCCCATCTGGCCCATCTGGACGAAGGAGGCCTTGAGCTGGCCGAGGGACTGCATGTCCGTGGATGGCCGCATGTGCTCGTCGCTGGCCAGGAGCGTGATGCCGTTGATGTCGCGCACCGGCACGACCGCGTTGGCGAAGCGGCCCTCGGCCCAGGAGGCGGCCGAGCGCTTCTGCGACTCGACCGCGTAGGCGTCGCAATCGTCGCGGCTGAAGCCGTATTTCGAGGCGATGAGGTCGGCCGAGACGCCCTGGGGCATGAAGTACGACTTGATCGCGATGGCGGGATCCACCGGCCAGGCGCCGCCGGAGGCACCGAGGCCGACGCGGCTCATGGACTCGACGCCGCCGCCCACCGTCAGGTCGTGCTGTCCGGCCATCACCTGCGCGGCGGCGAAGTTCACCGCGTCGAGGCCCGAGGCGCAGAAGCGGTTGATCTGGACGCCCGGCACGTGCGTTCCGTAATCGGCCACCAGGGCCGCGGCACGGGCGATGTCGCCGCCGGCCTCGCCCACCGGATCGACGCAGCCGAGCACCACGTCGTCGACGCGGCGCGTGTCGAGGTCGTTGCGCTCCTTGAGGGCGCGGAGGGCCACCTCGGCGAGGCGCAGGGCGGTCACCTCGTGCAGCGAGCCATCGGGCTTGCCGCGGCCCCGCGGGGTGCGGACATGGTCGTAGATGAAGGCCTCGGGCATGCGTGTCCTCGTTCTCTTGACCCTGGCGGCGCGGGCATCACCCCGCCGCGGGAGGGGCGGGGCGCAACGGTCGCGATGGTCTAAAACGCCTCGGGGCTGAGCGCCATCGTCGTCTCGGCGCCGGCCTTGATCCGGACCAGCCGGGTCGCGGTCTCGGGCAGGAGGCGCTCCATGTAGAAGCGGCCCACCACCAGCTTGGCGGCCATCGCCTCCGACGCGGCTTCGGCCTGGCGGGCCAGGGCGGCCTTGGCGATGCGCGCCCACATGTAGCCCATGGCCACGAGGCCGAGCAGGTGCATGTAGTCGGTGGCCCCGGCGCCCGCGTTGTCGGGCTTCGTGAAGGCGTTCTGCATGAACCACATGGTGGCGCCCTGCAGGTCGTTCAGGCCGAGCTGGAGGGGGGCGACGAAGGGCTTCATCGCCTCGTCCTCGCCGTGGTCCTTGATGAAGGTCTGCACCTCGCCGAGGAAGCTCATCATCGCCCGGCCGCCATCCTTGGGCAGCTTGCGCCCGATCAGGTCCATGGCCTGGATGCCGTTGGCGCCCTCGTAGATCATCGCGATGCGGGCATCGCGCACGAACTGCGACATGCCCCATTCCTCGATGTAGCCGTGGCCGCCGAACATCTGCTGGGCCTCGACCGCGTTGGCGAAGCCCCGGTCGGTCAGCACGCCCTTCACCACCGGGGTCATCAGGCCCATGTGGTCCTCGGCACTCTGCCGTTCGCTCGCATCGTCGGAGCGGTGGCCGATATCGGCCTGGAGGGCGGTCCAGAGCACGAGGGCGCGGGCGGCCTCGTTGAAGGCGCGGATGCCCATCAGGGTCCGGCGCACGTCGGGATGGACGATGATCGGGTCCGCGGCCTTCTCGGGCGCCTGGGCGCCGGTGAGGGCGCGGCCCTGGAGCCGGTCCTTCGTGTAGGCGACGGCGTTCTGATAGGCGACCTCGGATTGTCCGAGACCCTGGACGCCGACCGCGAGCCGGGCCTCGTTCATCATCACGAACATCGCGTTGAGGCCGCGATTCTCCTGGCCGACGAGCCAGCCCTGGGCCCCGTCGTAGTTCATGACGCAGGTCGAATTGCCGTGGATGCCCATCTTGTGCTCGAGGGAGCCGCAGGAGACGGGGTTGCGCGCGCCGAGCGAGCCGTCGCCATTCACGAGGAACTTCGGCACCACGAAGAGCGAGATGCCCTTGGTGCCGGCCGGCGCACCCTCGATGCGGGCGATGACGAGGTGGATGATGTTCTCGGCGAGGTCGTGCTCGCCGGCCGAGATGAAGATCTTGGTGCCGGTCAGGCTGTAGGAGCCGTCGCCGTTGGGCACCGCCTTGGTCTTGAGGAGGCCGAGATCCGTGCCGCAATGGGGCTCGGTCAGGTTCATGGTGCCGGTCCAGGCGCCTTCCACCATCTTCGGCAGGTAGAGCGCCTTCTGCGCCTCGGAGCCGTGCACCAGGAGGGCCGCCATCGCGCCCTGGGTCAGGCCGGGATACATGCCGAGCGCGAGGTTGGCCCCGGAGGCGAATTCCTGGATCGCGGTGTTGAGGGTGTGCGGCAGGGCCTGCCCGCCATATTCCTCCGGCATCGACAGGCCCATCCAGCCGCCGCCCGCATAGGCGTCGTAGGCGGCCTTGAAGCCCTTCGGGGTCGTGACACTGCCGTCGGGGTGGCGGGTGCAGCCCTCGCGGTCGCCGATGGCATTGAGCGGCGCGAGCACCGTCTCGGCGAGCTTGGCACCCTCGTTGAGCACCGCCTCCATCACGTCGGGGGCGGCGTCCGAGAAGCCGCGCAGGTTGTCGTAGCGGTGGAACCCGAGCACGTCGTTCAGCAGGAACAGGACGTCCTCGACCGGTGCCTTGTAGCTTGGCATCGCGCATCATCTCCCGGAAACGGCTGCGTTCCTGGACGGTCTTCCGGCCGCCGGCGCACCTGATGGTTCACATATAAACTATTTTGCGGCGGGCGAAAGGGGGTCCCGCGGGGTGCGGGGAGACTCGGTCATTTGCCACCAATCGGCCAAGCCTTAACCGACTGTTTACCAAGACTACCAAATGTCGGGGAGGACGGATCTGCCGTTAACCCCTCCCTCGCTTTCGCGTGGCCGGGGAGCGCTCGCGGATCGAACCATGGACTTCGCCGGGTCAGGTTTGACGATGACACGCAACGCGACGCTCGACCTCGAAGGCTTCGATCCCGACGTTCTCGAAGCGGCGCGGGATGTCGCCCGCCGCGCCGGGATCCCGGTCGAGACCTGGATCGCCTCCATCGTCGATCCTCAGACGCTCGCGGACAAGCCTGCCCCCGAATCACGCGGCGTGCAGCCGGCGCCGGTCGCAGCGACCGGGACGCCCGCGGGCGCCGCCGCACCGGCACCGGTCGAAGGGCGTCCTTCGGCGAGCGCCGGGCCCACCGGGCCGACCGGCAAGAACGCGGCCCTCACCGAGATGATGCGTCGCCTGGACGGCATCGACCAGCGCATCGGCGCGGAGGCGCCTGCCTTGCCCGCGCCTGCCTCGTCCGGGCCCGTGCCGTCGGCGCCCTTCGCCCCGCAGGCCGAGCCCGCCAGCCCGCCACCCTCCGAGATGGCGCAGCGCCTCGCGGACATCGAGCGTCGGATGACGGAGATCGGCGAGCAACTGGCCGCGCCCCGTCCCCTGGGCCGCCGCGGCCGGCCGGTCGTCACCGAGATCCGCGACGCGGTCACGGAGATCCGCCAGCGCCAACGCGAGCTGGCCGGCGCTCCCGCTGCGCCCGTGCAGGCCACCGCCCCGGTCCTCGACGCCGCCCCGGTCCTAAACGCCGCCCCGGCCCCGAGCGCGGACCCGGTCCTGGCCGCCCCCGTCATCGCCGAGCTCCAGAGCGAGACGGTCCGGCTGCGCGAATCGATCGGCAGCCTCGCCAGCGGCCGCGACGTCGGCGCGCTGGAGAAGGCGATGCAGACCCTCGCGGACGGTGTCGAGAAGGCGAGGGCGCCCGGCGACCTCGCCGCGATCGCGGCCCCCATCGAGGCGATCCGCGCGCAGGTCGAGCGCCTGGCCGAGGACGTCGCCGACAACGTTCACGCCCGCGTCGCCGCCGATGTCGAGCGCCTCGCCGCCAAGATGAACGGGACGCTCCAGGGCGCGTCCACCGGCATCGCCGATCAGGATGTGGTGGCCGGGCTGTTCCGGGAGCTCGACGAGATCCGCCGCCTGATCGGCGCTCTCGCCGGGCCCGAGCGGATCCAGAGCCTCGCCAACGGCCTCCAGGCCATCAGCACCCAGATTTCGCAGCTCCAGGCCGGCATGCCCGGGGAAACCGCCAGCATGGCGGAGCTCCGCCCCCTGCTGGAGGAGATCCGGATCGGCCTGCGCTCCAGCGCGGATGCCGGTATCGGCGA
Organism: Methylobacterium sp. AC690; assembly: GCF_979256535.1. Classification (NCBI taxonomy): domain Bacteria; kingdom Pseudomonadati; phylum Pseudomonadota; class Alphaproteobacteria; order Hyphomicrobiales; family Methylobacteriaceae; genus Methylobacterium; species Methylobacterium sp. AC690. The sequence continues at coordinate 176,091 of NZ_CEEDOX010000003.1, forward strand.
GCAGATCCAGGAGATGGGCGCCAAGCTCGATGCCCTGCGCGGCGCCGGGCCGATGGCCGCCCACCAGGATTCGGACGTCATCCTGCACCGGATCGATGCCCTGTCGGAGAAGGTCGACCGGGTCAGCATCAATCCCGTCGGCGACCTGATCGGACGCCTCGAAGACATCGGCGCGACCCTGCGCCGGCCGGCCTTGCCCGACGAGAACCTCGCCTCGATCCACGGCATGCTGCACGAGCTGACCGTCAAGCTCGATCGCATCGGCACGGGCGAAGGCCCGCGCGACGAGGGCCTCGACGCCCTGGAGCAGCAGGTCCTGGCGCTGGCCGAGCGCATCGACACCCGCGACGCCGATCCGGCCCTGGCCGGACTCGAGCGCACCATGACCGACCTCCTCGACCAGGTCTCGGCCCTGCGGGCCGAGGCGCCGATGGAGGCGGCCGTCGAGCGCGCCGCCCGCAACGCGGTCGCGGAGACCATGGGGGCGGCCGCGGAGACCGGCGAAGTCGCCCTGCTGCGGGCCAGCCTCGCGGATCTGCGCGCGCACCAGGTCGCCTCCGAGCAGCGGATGCAATCGACGCTGACCGGGGTCTACGCCGCCCTGGAGCGCCTGGTCGGCCGGATCGGCACCCCGGACACCGACGCCGCCCTCCTGGGCAGCGCCCGCAGCCCGCGCGACATGTCCGCGAAGGATATCCTGGCCCGGGAGATGCTGGCGCGGGATCTGGCGTCGCGGGACATGACCAAGGAGTCCGTCCGTGAGCCGGGGGCCGAGCAGGCCGCCGGTGGTGCCCCGTCGCGCCGGCCCGACGCCGTCCGGATCGAACGCCCCCTGGTCTCGGGCCCCGATCTTCCGCTGGAGCCGGGCGCCGGACGCCCGAGCCGCGAGCGCCCGGCGAGCCGGATCGAGCCGAGCGAGGCCGCGGGTGCGGCCGACAGCGACATCAAGACCAGCTTCATCGCCGCCGCCCGCCGTGCCGCGCAGGCCGCCCAGGCGGAGGCTGCCGGGCAGGCCGAGGCACAGGATGGCGACGGAGCCCGCAACGGGTCCGACGGCGCCCGCCGCGACGGTCGCCTCGCCCGCTTCCGCGAGGGCGTCGACCGCCGCCGCAAGCCGCTCCTCCTCGGCCTCGCCGCGGTGGTGCTCCTGCTCGGCGCCCTCCAGGCCGTGACGGCCCGCCGGACCCCGGACATCGCCGCATCGGGGACCGAGCCGGTCGCCTCGCTCGCGGCGCCCGCCGGGGCCGCAACGCCGGAGGCCGGCCTCACGGCCGAGGCGTCCGCCAAGCAGCAGGATTCGAAGGCCCCGGATTCGAAGGCTCAGGACGCGAAAGCGCAGGATGCGAAGGGCGGGACGCCCACGGTGTCCGATCCGCAGACGACACAGAGTCTCGCCGAGAGCGCGCCCGCCAAGGGCACGGCGCCCGCCGTGGCTGCCCGGTCCCCGGTGCCGCACGTGGCGACGATGGCCGGCCTCACCGCGGACCTCGCGGCCGTGCCGCCGAACCTGGTGAAGCTGCGCCAGGCCGCCCTCGCCGGCGACGGCGCCGCCGCCTACGACCTCGGCATGCGGGCGGCCGAAGGCCGCGGCATGACGCGCGACCCGGCCCTCGCCGTGAAGGTGTTCGAGCAGATCGCGGCCAGCGGCTTCGCGCCGGCGCAGTACAAGCTCGGAAGCCTGTACGAGAAGGGCGTTGGCGTGACCCGCGACCTGGCGCAGGCGAAACTCTGGTACGGCCGTGCTGCCGAACTCGGCAATGCCCGCGCGATGCACAACCTCGCGGTGATCTACGCCGAGAACCCGGCGGCCGGCGGCAAGCCCGACTTCGCCACCGCCTCCCTCTGGTTCAAGCGCGCGGCCGAATTCGGCGTGCGTGACAGCCAGTACAACCTCGCGGTGCTCTACGCCCGGGGAATGGGCGTGCAGCAGGATCTCGGACAGTCCCTCCTGTGGTTCTCGGCCGCCGCCGCGCAGGGCGACGAGGACGCCGCCAAGAAGCGCGACGACGTGGCCTCGAAGCTCGACGCGAAGGCCCTGAGCGCCGCGCGGGCCCAGGTGACGGCCTTCAAGCCCAAGGTCCCGGAGCCGGCGGCCAACGAGATTCCGGCCCCGTTGCCCACCGAGAACACGATGAGCCTCCTCGGTGCGGCGCCGCCCTCCGGCAACGTTCCGCCGGCCCGGCGGATCTGAACGGCAGCGCGGGGCACGGGGGATGCGGGCTTCTGACGCCGTTCCGCTGTGCGCCGAACCTCGGTTCCCGGCGTTGTCGAAGCGGTGATCCCCGGACCATAGTGGCCGGGTGACCCATTCCGAAGCGCAGGTTGCCGCCGTCAGGCGGTCCGGACAAGCGGAGAGCCGATGGCGCGCGTGACGACGGTTCCACCGGCCGCCCTGATCCTGGGGATCGCCGGGCTGATTCCGTTCCTGGGCTTCGCCCTGCTCGCCTATAGCGGAACCGATGGCGGCCTCGGCACCATCGGCCTCAGTCCCCGCCTGATGCTCTCGACTTACGGTGCCGTGATCGCGTCGTTCCTGGGCGGCATCCGCTGGGGCGCGGCAGCCGCGCGCAACTCGGGCGGCGCGGATTACGCCATCGCGATCCTGCCGTCGCTGATCGCCTGGGCGGCCCTCGCCGCGCCGATGCCCTGGGACCTGCGCATCCTCGGCATTCTCGTGCTCGCCTGGGGCCTCGTCGACCAGGACCTGCCGCGCCGCGGCCTCGTCCCGCTCTGGCTCGGCCGTCTGCGCCTAGCCCTGTCGGGCGTCGCCGGGGCCTCGCTGCTCATCGCGGCCTGAGCCCCGGTCCCTGAGACCCGCGCGCCTCAGTCCTTGCTCAGCATCGCCTTGCCGATGGCGAAGACCCGGCCGTCACCGAGGAGGTGCGCCGTGAAGCCGGCCGGAAACAGCGGCTCGAAGGCGGCGTTGCGGACGTTGAGGCCGCCCGCATAGGCACCGAAGGCGGGCATGATCAGGCGGCGCCCGTCGGTGACGAAGCAGCGTCGGCGCACGGCACGCCCGCGCATCGCGACCTTGCCGCAGGGATGCAGGTGGCCCGAGACCTCGCCCTCCGGGGCATCGACGGTCGGCTCGTGCCGCAGGGTCAGGGCGCCCACCGTCAGCGTCTCGGCGTAGCGGCCGCCGACGCCCTCGCTGACCGCATGGTCGTGGTTGCCGGCGATCCAGACCCAGTCGCGGCCCTCCTGAAGGGCCGCCACCATGGCGCGGTCGCCCGGCTCCATGCGCTCCGGCCCCCGGGAATCGTGGAAGGAATCGCCCAGCGCGACGACGCAGGCCGGGTCGAGGCGCACGATCACCTCGTGCAGGCAGGCCAGGGTCTCGCGGGTGTCGTAGGGCGGCAGGAACTGCCCGGACCGGGCGGCGAAGGCCGAGCCCTTCTCCAGGTGGAGGTCGGACACCACCAGGGTGCGGTGCTGCGCGAGCCAGAGGCCGCCACAGAGGTCGAGGGCGAGGGCTTCGCCGGCGAGGGTCAGGCCGGGGGCCCGGATGGTCTTCTCAAGTCTCTGGCCGAGCGCCAAAACCGCATCCTCTGCGTTCGGGGCAGGGCGTTTCACCACGCGTTCAGGCCAGCGCTTCTTCGAGCAGCTGCGCCTCGGCTTCCGCCAGAATCTCGTCGGCGCCCTCGCCGTAGACCCGTTCACGCCCGATCTCGAGCATGACGGAGACGGAGAGCGGCGAGACGCGATCGAGCGCCTTGTGGATGATTCGCCCCTGGATGCGCCTCAACATCATACCGAGGCGCTTCACGTCGAGGAGTCCGGTTGCCGCATCCTGCCGCGCCGCCCTGAGCAGCAGGTGGTCCGGCTGGTGCTTGCGCAGCACGTCGTAGACCAGATCGGTGGAGATGGTGACCTGCCGGCCGGTCTTGGCCTGGCCCGGATAACGCCGCTCGATCAGCCCGGCGATCACGGCGCATTGCCGGAAGGTGCGCTTCATCATGGCGGATTCATCGAGCCAGGCCTCGAGGTCGTCCCCGAGCATGTCCTCGGCGAACAGGGTTTCGAGGAAGTCCGGCTCCCGACCGATCTGTTCGCCGACATCGCGGTTGAGCCAGATGGCGATGCCGTAATCGTTGGCGGCAAAGCCCAGGGGCCGCATCCGCGCCCGTTCCAGCCGGCGGGTGAGCAGCATGCCGAGGGTCTGGTGCGCCAGTCGCCCCTCGAAGGGGAAGGCGGTGAGGTAGTAGCGCCCGGCACGGGGGAAGGTCTCCACCAGCAATCCCGTGGGACCGGGCAGGACCGAGCGGGTCCGCTGCTGCAGGAGGTAGTCCGAGACCTGGCGGGGCAGCCGGTCCCACTCGAACGGGTCGGCGATCAGGGCGCGGACCCGGGCGGCCAGGAAGGTCGAGATCGGGAACTTCGCACCCGCGTAGGACGGGATCGCCGGGTCGGTGCCCGGCCCCGCACGGGTCGCCAGGGCCTCGTCCTCCGACAAGCCCTCGAAGCGCAGGACCTCGCCGGCGAACAGGAAGGTGTCGCCCCGGGTCAGGGTGTCGGCGAAATCCTCCTCGATCTCGCCCAGCACCCGGCCGCCCTTGGGCAGGATCGCGCCCGGCTTGCCGCGCACGCCGCGGGCGAGCCTGACCTTCACCTTGGCGGATTCGACGATGGTGCCGACGTTCATCCGGTATTGCTGGGCGATGCGGGCATCGCGCACCCGCCAGAGGCCATCCGGCCCGCGCAGGATCTTTGCGAAGCGCTCGTAGGCCCGCAGGGCGTAGCCGCCGGTGGCGACGTAATCGACCACCGCCTCGAAATCCTCCCAGGATAGGGTGGCGTAGGGGGCGGCCGAGACGATCTCCTCGTAGAGCTGCACCGCGTCGAAGGCGTCGGCGCAGGCCATGCCGAGGACGTGCTGGGCCAGGACGTCGGGGGCGCCGAGGCGGGCGTCGGGCGTGTCCTGTGCGGCGGCCTCCACGGCGTCGAGGGCCGCTTGGCACTCGAGCATCTCGAACCGGTTGGCCGGCACGAGATAGGCCTTCGACGGCTCGTCCATGCGGTGGTTGGCGCGCCCGATGCGCTGCATGATCCGACTCGCCCCCTTGGGAGCGCCGATATTGACCACGAGGTCGACGTCGCCCCAGTCGATGCCGAGGTCGAGGGTGGCGGTGCAGACGATCGCCCGAAGCTGGCCCGCCGCCATGGCGGCCTCGACCCGTCGGCGCTGGGTGGCGTCGAGGGAGCCGTGATGCAGGGCGATGGGATAGTTGGCGTCGTTGATGCGCCAGAGTTCCTGAAAGGTGTACTCGGCCTGGAGCCGGGTGTTCACGAACACCAGCACGGTGCGGTGCTGCCCGATCAGGTCGTAGATCGCCGGCATCGCCTGCCAGGCGGTATGGCCGGCCAGCGGCAGGGTGAGGCCGGTCTCCAGCATGTGGAGGTCCGGCGCGGCGCCGCCCTTCACCACCACGAGCTCGGCCATGGCCGGGCCGCCCTCCGCCTCTTCGGGGGACGAGGGGATGTGCTGCGGGAGCAGGTACCGCCGCAGCTCGTCCGGCTCGCGCACGGTGGCGGAGAGGCCGATCGCCGTGAGCCCGGGACTGAGGCGGTGCAGGCGCGCGAGCGCGAGGGACAGCAGGTCGCCGCGCTTCGAGGTGACGAGGGCGTGCAGCTCGTCGAGGACGACGCAGGACAGGCCGGCGAACAGGTCCGCCGCCTCCCGGTGGGCGATGAGCAGGGCGAGCTGCTCCGGCGTGGTCAGCAGGATGTCGGGCGGTCGCGCGATCTGCCGGGTGCGCTTGTGCGAGGGCGTGTCGCCGGTGCGGGTCTCGACCCGGACGGCCAGGCCCATCTCGGCGATGGGTGCCTCGAGGTTGCGGGCGATGTCGACGGCCAGGGCCTTGAGGGGCGAGACGTAGAGCGTGTGCAGGCCCCGCGGCTTGGCCGAGGCCGGCCGCGCCGCCAGGGCCGTCAGGCTCGGCAGGAAGCCCGCCAGGGTCTTGCCCGCGCCCGTCGGTGCCACGAGGAGGGCCGAGCGGCCGCGGCCGACGATGTCGAGGAGGTCGAGCTGGTGGGGCCGGGGCGCCCAGCCCCGCGCGGCGAACCACGCGGCGAAGCGCTCCGGCAGCGGGGATGCGGCCGCGCGCTTGCTCAGGCCAGGGCCATCAGGAAGCGGTCGATCAGCTCCAGCGCCCGCTCGGTCATCGCCCCAGGATAGCGCACGAAGATGTGGCAGCCGCCCGGATAGATCGCCGTGTGCCCGCCATTGCCGGCGGCCGCCCAGCGGGCCGACATGTAGAGTGTATCGTCGAGGAGCGGATCGTGGGTGCCCACGGTGAACAGCGCCGGCGGCAGGCCCTTCAGGTCGGCATAGACCGGGGAGACGTCGGGCCGGCGGCGGTCGATGCCCTCGCGAACGTAGACGTTGGCGAAGTTGGTCAGGTCCTGGGTGTTCACCACCAGGCGCTCCTCGCCCCAGTTGCGCACGCTCGGGGTCAGGCCGAGATCGAAGAAACCGGCATTCAGGTTGGCACCCCGGAAGGCGCGGGGCAGGCCGTGCCGGTCGCGCAGCCGCAGGAGCACCATCACGGCGAGCTGCGCCCCGGCGGATTCGCCCCCGATGGTGAGGGCGGAGATGCCGAACTCGGCGCGGCCGGGACCGGCGAGCCAGAGGGCGGCGGCCTCGCAATCCTCGAGGGCCGCCGGGTAGGGATGCTCGGGCGCGAGGCGATATTCCACCGACAGGCAGACGAAGCCGCAGATGTCGGCGATGCGCTCCAGCCAGGGGTCCTGCTCGTCGGCCGAGCCCCAGACCCAGCCACCGCGATGGATGTGCAGGTAGGCGCCGCGCAGCTTCGTCCATTTGCGGGCATCGGGGCGGATGACGCGCAGCTGCAGGGGGCCGGCGGGCCCGTCGATGGTCAGGATCTCGGCCCGGGCGCTGCGCGGCATGGCCGGCGAGGCCTGCGTGCCCTGGCGCCGGCGGGCCCGGACCTCGGTCATGGGGATCGCCCACGGATCGGTCAGCGCGGCATGCGCGGCCACGATCTCGGCGTTCAGGCGCTGGGTCTCGGGATCGATCATCGCCGGATCGAACAGGGCGTGGTCGATCATGGAGCGGTTCGTTTCATGGACGGGTCAGTCTGCGGGGCGAGAAGCGGTCGGGGACGACGCAGATCGCATCCTAAGATGGGACCGTGCACGCGACGGTGCCATCCGTCCTCCCTGCGAAAACGCGTTACGCTCTCGCATGTGTCGTGTTTCGTGCAAACTGTGTCGCCCGCGTCACGGTTCCGCCGGGTTCCCCGGGTTGAGAGGCGGCACCGCACGGCCCCAGGGCACGGCCCCAAGGCACGGCACCGAGAATCCGCGTCAAGAATCCGCGGCAAGAATCGGCCGCAAGTATCTGCCGGACGCACGGCCAGGATGACGGCCAAGGGATAGGACCCGATGACGCTCGACCACGATCCGCGCCGCCCGCCGCCCTACGGAGGCCAGCCCTATGCCGGCACGCCGTTCCCGGAGCAGGGCCGGCGCTCGGCCCTGCGGCGCTTCCTCGGCGGCTCGCCCGCCGCCGTCTTCATGAAGCTGCTGTTCCTGTCGGTGCTGGTGGGCGCCGTGATGGCGACCCTGGGCGTCACCCCCGGCCTGCTGTTCTGGCACGCCTACGACGCGGTCCGGACCCTGATCGACCTCGGCCTCGCCACCTTCCACGATTTCGGCCGCTGGATCCTTGCCGGTGCGGTCGTGGTGGTGCCGCTCTGGCTCCTGTCGCGCTTCTTCGCGGTGTCGAAGTAGCGCTTTCACGCCTCACCCGCGATTGCGCGTCACCCACGAGAAAGGGGCCGGTGTTTCCACCGGCCCCTCAAGAAGTGTCAGGACGCGTACGGCGCGTTCAGCGCTGGACGATGACCTTCGCGCCGACCTTGGCGCGGGTGTAGAGATCGGCCACGTCGTCGTTGGTCATGCGGATGCAGCCCGAGGACACGGCGGTGCCGATCGTCTCCGGCTCGTTCGAGCCGTGGATGCGGTAGATCGAGTTGCCGAGGTACATGGCGCGGGCGCCGAGCGGGTTCTCGATCCCGCCCTTCATGAAGCGCGGCAGGTCGGGACGGCGGCGCAGCATCTCGGCCGGGGGACGCCAATCGGGCCACTCGCGCTTCATGGTGATGGTCTGCACGCCACCCCAGGTGAAGCCCGGGCGGCCGACGCCGACGCCGTAGCGCAGGGCCTTGCCGTCGCCCAGCACGTAGTAGAGGCGCCGTTCGCCGGTGGAGACCACGATGGTGCCCGGGGCGTAGCTGCCGGCGTAGGCGACTTCCTCGCGCTGGATCGCCGACATCTGCGGCACGGCCGAGGACGGGGCCATCGGGTCGACGGCCGGCAGGGAGGCGTTGGCGGTCGGGAGCGCGACGGGCTCGTTCTGCGGCCGCACCCGGATCACCAGGGCGTTATCCAGCGGCTGACGGGTGAGCGGGTCGATCTCGTAGGCGGCGGCGGGCGACGCCCACGCGCCCAGCGCGCAGACGAGCCCGGTCAGGGCGGGGGCGAAACGGCGCATCGGAGCCTCTCAAAGGCGAACGTATTCTGTGGAAACGGCTTGGAAAACTTGACGCACGTTACGGTGCGAAGTGTGCCCAAGACGTAAACGCTCACGCTTCAAAGCCAAGCCGAATTCGCACCGCAGCGACGCTTGCCGCGGCGTCGTGATTTCATGGCAACACCGTGGCACCTTGGCCGTGGGGCGCCCCTCAGACCGCGTCGAGGCCGAGGTCGATGATCGGCGCGCTGTGGGTGATCCAGCCGCACGAGATCAGGTCGACGCCGGAGGCTGCCACGGCGCCCACGGTGTCGCGGTTGATCCGGCCCGAGGCCTCCGCGATGGCCCGGCCGTCGATCATCGCCACGGCCTCGGCGAGCTGCTGCGGGGACATGTTGTCGAGGAGCACCGCGTCGGCATTCACCGAGAGCGCCTGCTCCAGCTGCGCCAGGGTGTCGACCTCCACCTCGATCTTCACGAGGTGGCCGGCATAGGCCCGGGCGCGCGTGATCGCCGGCACGATGCCGCCGGCCACGGCGACGTGGTTGTCCTTGATCAGCACGGCGTCGTCGAGGCCGTAGCGGTGGTTCGAGCCGCCCCCGGCGCGCACCGCGTGCTTCTCCAGGGCGCGCAGGCCCGGGGTGGTCTTGCGGGTGCAGACGATGCGGGCCTTGCCGTGGGGCCGGGCTGCCTCGACGAGGGAGGCGGTCGCGGTGGCGACGCCGGACATGCGGCACAGGAGATTGAGGGCGACGCGCTCGGCGGTGAGGATGGCCCGGGCCGGCCCGGCGAGGCGGATCACCACGTCGCCCGGCTTCACCCGGGTGCCGTCGCCGCGCTCCACCGTCACGGCGACGCTCGGGTCGATCAGCCCGAAGGCGATCACCGCCGTGTCGACGCCGGAGATCACCCCGTCCTGGCGGGCGGCGATGACGCCGTCCAGGCGGGCGCTGGCCGGCACGATGGCGTCGGTCGTGATGTCGCCGGCCCGGCCGAGATCTTCCAGCAGCGCCGCGCGGACGATGGGCTCCACCGTCAGGCGGGGCAGGGGAGGCAGCTCTGAGGGGTCGGACATGGTCCAGCTTCCGGTACGGAGGACGCGGGGCCGGCCGCGGTGATGAAGCCGGTCCGGATTCGCAGGGCTCAGGCGGCGACGACGGCCCGGCCGGGCTCGACCGCCTCGGCCATCGCCCAGAGGTCGGACAGCGCCAGCTCGGTATGCACCGGCGCCTCCTGGGCGGGATGATCGCTGCGCCAATGCGCGCCGCGGCTCTCCCGCCGCGACAGGGCCGAGGCCGCGATCAAGAGGCTCGTCAGGGCGGCGTCGCAGCCGGCCCGCGCCGCCGGGGCGAGGTGACGGACGGCGTCCGCCAGGCCGTCGGCCTCGCGCACCACGCCCACCTGCCGCTCCATCACGGCGCGCAGGACCTCGTAATCCCCCTCGCTCCGGGGCGCCGCGGCCTCGGCGCGGGCCTGGCCCGGGGCCGGCACCGCGGCGGCGGCCTCGGCGATCGCCGGCGCGAAGGCCATCGCTTCGAGCAGCGAGTTGCTGGCGAGCCGGTTGGCGCCGTGCAGCCCGGTCGAGGCGACCTCGCCGCAGGCGAACAGGCCCGGCACCGTGCTCGCACCGGTCGCGTCCACCTTCACGCCGCCCATGTGGTAATGCGCGGCGGGCCGGACCGGGATCGCCGCGACGCGCGGATCGATGCCGGCCGCGGCGCAGAGGCCGGCGACGGTGGGAAACCGCGTGGCCATGCGGACACCGAGATCGCCCCGGCAATCGAGGAAGACCTGCGCGCCGCGCGCCTGCGCCTGGAAGATGCCCCGCGCCACCACGTCCCGCGGGGCGAGATCGCCGCCGGCGATGCCGGCCATGACGGGCGCGCCGGTCTCGTCGATCAGCCGCGCGCCCTCGCCGCGCAGGGCTTCGGTGGCCAGCGGCATCGGGTCCGCGCCGGTGGCGATGGCGGTGGGGTGAAACTGCACGAACTCCATGTCGCGCAGCACGGCGCCGGCCCGGGCCGCCAGGGCGAGGCCCTGCCCGGTGGCGCCCCGCGGGTTGGTGGTCGAGGCATAGAGCGCTCCGACCCCGCCGGTGGCCAGGACGACGGCCCGGCCGGGCAGGGGGAAGCGGAGGCCGTCGCGCTCGCAGACCACGCCGGCTACGGCACCGCGGGCATCCCGCATCAGGTCGCGGGCCGAGGCTACGAGGATCGTGACGGAGGGCGTGCGCGCGACCACCCGGACCAGGGTTTCGAGCACCATCCGACCGGTGGAATCCCCGCCGGCCCGGACGATGCGGCGGCGCGAGTGGGCCGCCTCGAGGCCGAGGGCGAGCGCGCCGGCGGCGTCCCGGTCGAAGGGGGCCGCGAGGCCGACGAGCCAGTCGATCAGGCCGGGGCCGGCTGCGGCGACGCGCAGGGCGACGTCGGCCTCGGTCAGTCCGGCGCCCGCCGCCACGGTGTCGGCGGCGTGCAGGGCCGGGGCGTCGTCGCTGCCCATGGCGGCGGCGATGCCGCCCTGCGCCCAGCCGGTGGCGGTGCCGAACCCCAGGGGCGCGGCGGTGACCAGGGTGACGGGGCGCGGCGCCAGGCGCAGGGCCGTGGCGAGGCCGGCGATGCCGGCACCGATGACGATGATCCGGTCCGAACCCGGAGGCGCGAAGGAGAAGGGCGCGTGCGCGTTCATCGCGTCCGCACCGCGAGCATGCGCTCCACCGCCATCCGGGCGCGCTCGGCGAGTTCGGGCTCCACGGTGACCTCCTGGGTCATGGTCTCCAGGGCGTGGCGGATGTTCTTCAGGCTCATGCGCTTCATGTGCGGGCACAGGTTGCAGGGCTTGATGAACTCGATGTCCGGATTGGCCGCCGCGATGTTGTCGCCCATGGAGCACTCGGTCACGAGCACCACCTGCTTGGGCCGCTTTTCCAGGACGAAGTTCATCATCATCGCGGTCGAGCCCGAGAAATCGGCCTCGGCGACGACCTCCGGCGGGCATTCCGGGTGAGTGATGACGGTGACGCCCGGATAGCTCTCGCGCACCTCGCGGATGTCGGCGGGCGTGAACTGCTCGTGCACCTCGCAGTGACCCGCCCAGGTCAGGATCTCCACCTCCGGCACCATCGCCTGGACGTTCTGGGCGAGGAACTCGTCCGGGATCATCAGCACGCGCGGCGCATTCAGCGAGCGCACCACCTCGACGGCGTTGCCGGAGGTGCAGCACAGGTCGGATTCCGCCTTCACCGCCGCCGAGGTGTTGACGTAGGTGACGATCGGAACGCCGGGGTACTTCGCCCGCAGGCCGCGCACGTCCGCCGCCGTGATCGAATCGGCGAGGGAACAGCCGGCGCGACTGTCGGGGATCAGCACCGTCTTGCCCGGGTTCAGGAGCTTGGCGGTCTCGGCCATGAAGTGGACGCCCGCGAGCACGATGACGTCCGCATCCACCGTCACGGCCTCGCGGGCCAGCGCCAGGCTGTCCCCGACGATGTCCGCCACCGTGTGGAAGATCTCCGGCGCCTGGTAGTTGTGCGCCAGGATGACGGCGTTGCGCGTCTTCTTCAGCGCGAGGATCGCGGCGACGTCCCCGGCCAGGGCCGGCCACTCGATCGCCGGCACGTGACGGCTGACGCGCGCGTAGATCTCGGGCAGGGGAAAGCCCGCGGGAAACTCCTGGCCCGCGTGAAGACCCTGGCCTGCGGGAAGGCCTTGGCTTGCAGGAAGACCTCGAGAAGCCGGGCCGATCGGGAGACTGGTCGCCGCCATTGACGCGTCCTCACTTATGCTCAAATTGAGCATTGTGCCGACTAACGTAGGCGGCCCCGATCGCCTTGTCCAGATATGCAGGGTTTGAGCATAACGTTTTTGCGATGCGAAAATGACGCTGCACCGCGAATGTCATCGGGGTTCGTCGCGGGGTGTTCGCCGGATCAGGCAGGCCGGCGGGCCGGGCGCAGGCGGAAGCCCGGAGCCGGGCGCTCCAGCAGAACCTCCCGGCGGAAGCGCACGAGGCGGGCCGGCCGGCCGGTGGCGCCGCTGGTGACGTCGTCGGTTTCCTCCACCAGGCCTTGCTGCGCCACGAGGCGGCGGAAGTTCTGCTTGTGGAGGTTGGTGCCCGACAGGGCCTCCACCGTGCGCTGGAGCTGAAACAGCGTGAAGGTCGGGGGCATCAGCTCGAACACCACCGGGCGGTACTTGATCTTGCCCCGCAGGCGGCCGATGGCCGTGGCGAGCACGCGGCGATGATCGAGGGCCATGGGCTGGCCCGTGATCGCGACATCCGCCTCGCGGACCTCGCCGGACTGGCCCTGCGCCTCCGGGATCAGCCCGGCCTCGAACAGCAGCTCGTAGCGCTCCAGCACGCGCTCCTCGTTCCAGGCACCGCCGCAGAGCCCGAAGGTCAGGCCGAGGCGGTCCTCCCGCCGGCGGCGCAGCTTCGGGTCGAGGGCCTGCTCGGCCCAGGCCAGGAGCTGGGTCTCGATCTCGCCGAGCGATGCGGGCCGGCCCTCCCGCCAATCCTCCCAGGGCAGGTAGCGGTACCAGTTGCGCCAGGAGGCCTCCGCCAGTCCGCCGGGGCGCACCTCGCGCACCAGGGCGAGGTAAGCCACCGACAGGGAATGCAGGCCGCCGGCATCGTCGCCCTGCCGGTCGCGGTCGCCGAAGGTGTAGAGCTGCTCGACATAGCCCAGGCGCTGGTGTGTCTGGCGCTCGACCCAGGCGCGCAGGCCGCGCTCCAGGGTCGGGTGCTCCGGCACCAGGGGGCCCGCCGGGAGCCCGTCCGAGCGGCCTCGGGCCTGACCGCCGACCTGGACCGTGAGGGCGCGCGGCTCGCCGTCGGTGGCCGCGATGATGACGGCCACGAGCCCGACGGCGGAGGGATTGGAGAGCGCGCTCTCCGAATCCCGCTGGGTCTCCTCCGCCGTGGTCACGCGCCCCGATCCCCGCCGCTATCCGTCTCGTCCGCTCAGCCTGTCCCTGCTCATGGCACATCGCGGCGGCGTGATGAATGTGGAAAAACCGCCGCGGCGGATTCGTCCCAAGCGCGGATCGGAGGTCGCAGGCGGGGATCGGGCCACGCCGGCATCGCGCCGGGCCGGACTCGTCCGAGTTCGGATCCGGGCGGACGTCTCAGGCCGGGCTGCGGGGCAGGGCGCGGGCGGGGTTGCCCACCACCGTGGCGCCCTCGGGAACGTCGCGGGTGACGACGCTGCCGGCGCCAATGATGGCGTGGTCGCCCACGGTGATCCCGGGGAGCAGGATCGCGCCGCCGCCGATCCAGACGTTGCGGCCGATCCGGATCGGGCGGGCGAATTCGAGGCCGGCCTCCCGCGGACCCGGTTCGCGCGGATGGTCCGGCGTGAGGATCTGGACGCCGGGTCCGATCTGCGTGCGGTCGCCGATGCTGACCGGGGCGCAATCGAGGATGACGCAGCCGAAATTCAGGAAGACGTGGGCGCCGAGGCTGATGTGCAGCCCGTAATCGCAGTGGAACGGCGGGCGGATCACCGCGCCCTCGCCGACCGCGGCGAGGCGTTCGCGCAGGAGCTCGCGGCGGATCGCGGGCGTCTCCGCCAGGGCGGCGTTGTAGCGTTGCATCCAGACCTTGCAGGCATGGCTGTCGGCGTGAAGCTCCGGGTCGTCGGGATTGTAGATCTCGCCGGCGAGCATCTTCTGCTTCTGCGTGCGGTCCATGCGCGGGGCGTGTCCCTGTCTGGGGGCGGGTTAGGCTCGGGGGTGGTACACGGAGCCGTGTCGGAACGCTCCGCCGGGGCCGGACCTTCCGATCGTGGCGGTGCAGCCCTACACTACGCGAAACCAACGACGAAACCGGGGAAACGCAGCGTGATCGGACGGGACGAAGCCATCGGTCGGGGCCGGCCGGTCGACCTGCGGCTCTACGGCCTCCTCGATACCGGCGTGTCCGGCACCGACGGCAACCGCCTCGCCGCGATGGCGGCGGAGGCCGTGCAGGGCGGATGCACGCTGCTGCAGTACCGGGAGAAATCCATCCCGGATGCCCGGGCGGCCCTGGCCCGCATCCGGGCGATCCACGCGGCGCTGGCGGGTACGGGCGTGCCGCTCCTGGTCAACGACCGGGTCGACCTCGCGCTCGCGGCCGGCGTCGAGGGCGTGCATCTCGGGCAGAGCGACCTGCACCCGGCCGAGGCCCGCCGCCTGCTCGGCCGCGAGGCGCTCATCGGCCTGACCCTGAAGACCGGGACCCAGGCCGACGAGCTCTACCGCCTGCCGGTGGATTACGCCTGCATCGGCGGCGTGTTCGCCACCACCAGCAAGGACAACCCCGACCCGCCGGTGGGCCTCGACGGCCTCGCCCGCATCGTCTTCCGGGGGCGCCTCGCCCGCGGCGCCGCCTTCCCCCTCGGGGCGATCGCCGGCATCGACGCGAGCAACGCCGCGGCGGTGATCGAGGCCGGGGCCGACGGGATCGCGGTGATCGCGTCGCTCTTCGGCGGCGAGTCCGTTGCCGGCCGCGCCCGCGACCTGCGCTTCCGGGTCGATTCGGCCCTCGCCGCGCGGGGCGTCGCGGCCTAAGCTTCAGGAACGCCAGGATTTTTTTAAGCCAGGACCCCGACACCATGACCTTCATCGCCGTCACCATCGCGGGATCCGACTCGAGCGGCGGGGCCGGCATCCAGGCCGACCTGAAGACCTTCGCGGCCCTGCGGGTCTACGGGGCCAGCGTGCTCACCGCCCTGACCGCGCAGAACACCCGCGGCGTCCAGGCCATCCACGACGTGCCGGCCGACTTCGTGGCGGCGCAGATCGACAGCGTGTTCTCGGACCTCGCCGTCGGGGCGGTGAAGGTCGGGATGCTGTCGCAGGTGGCCACCATCGAGGCGGTGGCGGCCGGCCTCGCCCGCCACGCGGGCAGGATCCCGATCGTGCTCGACCCCGTGATGGTCGCGACCTCCGGGGACCGGCTGATCTCCGAGGCCGCCGTGGAGGCCCTGCGCCGCCACCTCCTGCCGCTCGCCGACCTCGTCACCCCCAACCTGCCGGAGACCGCGACCCTGATCGGCGAACCCACCGCCGAGACCGAGAACGCCGCCGTGCCCCAGGGCCGCCGCCTCCTCGCCATCGGGGCCAGGGCCGTCCTGGTGAAGGGCGGTCACGGCGACGGCGACGAGAGCGTCGATCACCTGATGAGCGGCGACGGCACGCTCCGGCGCTTCGCCGCCCCGCGGATCCGCACCCGCAACACCCACGGCACCGGCTGCACCCTGTCCTCGGCGGTGGCGGCCGGCCTCGCCCGCGGCCTGCCGATGGTCGAGGCGGTAGCGCAGGCCAAGCGCTACGTCTCCGCCGCCATCGCGGGGGCGGACGGCGTTCCCGTCGGGCACGGCCATGGCCCGGTGCACCATTTCCATGCCCTCTGGGCCTGACCGCGCCTTGCGTCGCTCCGCCGTTTGCGTTTGAAGTAACGCACAAGCGTCCGCTTAATGGAACGGACGCGCGGATGTCGGAACCGATGGACGACCAGTTGACGACGCCCGAACGCGGGCGGCAGCGGGACATACTCACCGGGGCGCAGGTGCTCTCCGGGCAGCTCGGCAAGACGATCCAGCGCCTGCGCAAGGCCTACAACCTGTCCCTGTCGGAGCTGGCCGAGCAGTCCGGGGTGGCCAAGTCGATCATCAGCCAGATCGAGCGCAACGAGACCAACCCGACCCTGGCCACGATCTGGCGTCTGAGCCAGGCCCTCGACGTCTCGATCGAGCGCGTGCTCGCGACGAGCGACGAGGAGCCCTTCATCGAGAAGACCTCCCGCGCCGACACGCCGATCCTGGTCTCGGACGACGGCAAGATCCGCCTCGCCATCATCGGCTGGATCAAGACCGTCGAGTGGCTGCAATGGTACGACCTCACCGCCGATCCGGGCGGCGTGCTCGATTCCGACCCGCACCAGCGCGGCTCGGTGGAATCCCTGACGGTGACCTCGGGCCTGCTCGAGGTCGAGGTCGCGGGCACCGTCCAGCGCGCCCGGGCCGGCGAGACCCTGCGCTACCGCTGCGACCGCCCGCACACCGTGCGCTGCGTCGGGCCGGAGCCGGCCAAGGCCATCATGGTCGTCATCATGAAGGCGGCCGTGATGGAGTGAGGCCGGCGGGGGCGCCCGGCCCCCTCGCGCCTCAGCGGCCGGAATTCACCCAGGCCACCATCTCGCCCAGCACCCGCGCCAGCGCGGCGTCGAGGCCGACCGCGGCGGTGCCGGCATCGACCTTCGGCACCGGCACGCGGGCGGTGAAGATCCGCGCCGCGATCACCTTGCCGGTGCCCTCCGTGATGATCTTGGCCGAGATGTCGACCACGGCCTCGCCGGAGCCGGCCGCGATGTCGAAGGCCCGGATCTCGCTGATGAGCTGGTAGTCGGAGACGATCTTGTCGCCGGGGCGGCTCACCGATTTCAGGCGGCCGGAATTCTCCAGGCTCTGGATCAGCCGCGTCTGGATCAGGCGCGGCAGGCGGTCGGCCCACTGGCCGCCGCCGAGGAAGGACAGGGCCCCGCCCGGCTCGCGCACGATGATGCGGTCCGCCTCGAAGGGCTGGATGCCCACGGGCTCGGCCACGGTGAACGACCGCGCCGCACCGACCGTCCGCCCGGTGGGGGGCAGCGCCGCGAGATCGAAGGTGAGCGGCACCGCGCCGCCGCCGCAGCCGCCGAGGCCGGCGGCAAGGAGCATCGCGACGAGCGCAGGGGCCGTCTGGTGAAGTGTCATACGCATTCCGGAAACCCGTCGCCGCACTGACGCACAGCGTGGCGGTAAACTAACGCAAGTCCGGAATGTTGCCGTGCGCCGCAGCACGCTTGGCCGGAGGGCGGTCGCTTCAGCGGCCACCGTTGTATTCCGGCAACGAAGGCTTGCCGCCGAAGATGACCTGGGAGGGATCCCGCTCCAGGCTCTTCACCGTCCGGTTCAGGGTGTTGAGCGTGCGCTGGCCGTCGGTCGAGAGCGCCTCCACCTCGCGCCGCCCGGTGCCGCTCAGCCGGTTGAAGCTGGTGGCGATGTTCGAGGTGCGCTTGTCGAGGTTCTCGGAGAGGGTCCGGAAGGCCTTCCCGGCATCGCGGACGGAGATCGCCGCCTCGCGGACCTCGGTGAAGGTGCTGGTGCCGGCCGAGCCGGAGGCCGAGCCGAGGAAGCCCTCGGCCCCCTTCAGCACGGCATCGACGCGGTCGGCGGAGGCATTGAGCTTGGCGGCCAGGGAGCGCGCATCCTTGAGGGCGCCCTCGATGTCCGGGCTCCCGGCGGCGAGGGCCCCGGAGAAGCGCTCGGCATTGTCGATGACGCGGTTGAGCTTCTGCCCGTCGATCGCCTTCACCAGGCCGCTCACGGCCGGTCCGGCCTCCGCGAGGGTCTTGGAGAAGGCTTCCACGTTGGCCAGGGTCCGGGTGATCGCGCCCTCGTTGCCGGC
Source organism: Methylobacterium sp. AC690 (assembly GCF_979256535.1). Taxonomy (NCBI): domain Bacteria; kingdom Pseudomonadati; phylum Pseudomonadota; class Alphaproteobacteria; order Hyphomicrobiales; family Methylobacteriaceae; genus Methylobacterium; species Methylobacterium sp. AC690. The sequence goes on from NZ_CEEDOX010000003.1 coordinate 194,019, forward strand.
CACCACCTTGTCGAGGCGCTGGAGCACGTCGTCGGCGCGCTGGGCGATCTGCTTGGCCGCCGCCATCATGTCCTGGATGTCGGAGCTGTCGGCGAAGATCGTCGGCATCTGGTCGCCCGAGCCCGGGGTCAGGGCCGGGGCGTCGGCATTGCCGCCCGACAGGGAGATCGTCGAGACGCCGGTGAGCATCGCCGAATCGAGGCGGGCGCGGGTATCGGCGCGCAGGGGCGTGGTGCGCTCCACCTCGACGATGGCGACGACGCGACGCGGATCCTGCGGCAGCAGGCGCACATCCATGACCTCGCCGACCTTGATGCCGTTGAAGGCCACCGTCGAGCCCTTGGCGAGCCCGCCGACGCTGCCGGAGAAGACGATGCGCACGGCCTGCCGGACCTGGCTCCGGGATCCGCCCTGGAGCCAGAAGACGAAGCCGAAGGCCGCCACCAGCACCGCGAGGGTGAAGGCGCCGATCAGCGCGTAATTCGCACGAGTCTCCATCGGATCAGTAATACCTTGACGGGGTGGGGCGCGGGCGGTGCGCGGCGGCACGCTGGAGGCGGCGGGCGTCAGGCCGGCGCATGGTGCGTGCCTGGCGGGACGACCGCGCGTCCGCGCTTGCCGTGGAAGTAGGAGCGCAGCCAGGGATGGTCGCTCTCGAGCATCTCCGCGATCGTGCCCTGCGCGATGATCTGGCCGTCGCCCAGGGCCGCGATGCGGTCGCAGGCGGTGTAGAGGCTGTCGAGGTCGTGGGTGACCATGAAGACGGTCAGGCCCAGGGTCTGCTTCAGGGTCGCGACGAGCTCGTCGAACTCCCCGGCGCCGATCGGGTCGAGGCCCGAGGTCGGCTCGTCGAGGAACAGGATCTCGGGATCGAGGGCGAGGGAGCGGGCGAGGGCCGCGCGCTTGATCATGCCGCCCGACAGTTCGGAGGGCAGCTTGTCGGCGGCATCCGGCTTCAGGCCGACCATCTCGATCTTCAGGCGGGCGAACTCGTCGAGGAGGCGCTCGGACAGGTTGAGATGCTCGCGCATCGGCATCTGGATGTTCTGCTTGACGGTGAGCGCCGAGAACAGCGCGCCCTGCTGGAAGAGCACGCCCCAGCGCTGCTCGATCTGGCGGCGCCGGGTCACGGTCAGGCCGTCCACGTTCTCGCCGAACACCTCGATGGTGCCGGCCCGCTTCGGCACGAGGCCGAGGATCGTCCGGGTCAGGACCGACTTGCCCTGGCCGGAGGGGCCGACGAAGCCCAGGATCTCGCCGCGCCGGATGTCGAGGTTCAACCCCTTCATCACGATCTTGCTGCCGAAGCCGACCACCAGATCGCGCACGCGGATGATCGGCTCCGGCGCGGTCGCGGGCTCGGTCGTCTGCAGATGCGGGCTCGTCTGGAGATGCGGGGCGGACACGTTCGGGACCAGCCTCAGAAGTCGATCGCAGCGAAGAAGACGGCGAACAATCCGTCGAGGACGATCACCATGAAGATAGACTTGACGACTGAGGCCGTGACGTGGCGGCCGAGGGACTCTGCGGAGCCCTCCACGGCGAAACCTTCGATCGTCGCGATGATGCCGATGATCAGCGCCATGAACGGCGCCTTGATCAGCCCCACCGCCACGTGGTGCAGCGAGACCGCGGCCTGCAGGCGCGCCAGGAAGGCGTCGACGGTCATGCCGCCGTAGAGCGAGGCGGTGAGGCCGCCGCCGGCCAGGGCCGCCAGGGAGGCCAGGAAGGTCAGGATCGGCAGGCCGATCACCAGGGCGAGGATGCGGGGGACGATCAGGATCTCGATGGGATCGAGGCCCATCACCCGCAGGGCGTCGACCTCCTCGCGCATCCGCATCGAGCCGATCTCGGCGGTGAAGGCCGAGCCCGAGCGTCCCGCCACCATGATCGAGGTGAGCAGCACGCCGAGCTCGCGCAGGATGAGGAGCCCGATCAGGTTCACGACGAAGCTCTGGGCGCCGAAGCGCTGGAGCTGGAAGATGCCCTGCTGGGCGACGATGCCGCCCACGAGGAACGAGATCAGCACGATGATCGGCACGCCCCGGAAGGCGACCTGCTCGATCTGGTTGACCAGGGCGGTGCCCCGGAAGGTGCCGGGCCGGGCTGCGACCCGGATGCAGGCGGTGACCACCTCGCCGAAGAAGGCGAGTCCCGTGACGAGATCCGACTTCGCGCCGACGACCCGCCGCCCGAGATCGTCGAGGAAGCCGAAGACGCGTCCGCGGCGCGGCGGCGGCGGCTCGGCCTCGCGCAGCTTCACTTCGCTGAGAAGGATGCGGTGCTCGGGAGTCGCGCCCGCATAGGCCAGGCGCCCGCCGGCGGCCTCGATCTCCCCGCGGGTCCGCTCCAGCACCCAGGCGCCGAGGGTGTCCAGGCGGACGATCCGGCTGAGGTCGACCAGGAGGGCCGTGCCGGCGGCGCTGCCGGCGATGCGCGCGGCGGCGACCTCCACGGCCGCGCCCTGGTCGGCGGTCCAGCGTCCGGACAAGCCGATGCGACCGCCCTCGAGGATCGCGGCGTCGGCAGCCTCCGGAAGGGTCCTGATCTCGGCTCTAGCCAATGACGCCGCACTCCATGCCGCGATCACGTAACACCGATCACGGTTACCGGACGGTCAAGGTTAATCGGGTTGTCCCGCCCCGTGACCCACAATCGTGGTGCTGTGAAGGCTGAAAGCGCGGGCGGCCTGCGCGGCGCGTGCCACGAGGCACAAGCCGAGGCCGGCCAGCGGCGCCATCAACACGAAGGCGAGCGGTCCCCCCCCGGCCTGGTAGGCGACCCCGGTCATCAGGGTCGCGCTGGCCGAGGCGAGGGCGCCTGCCGAGCTGACGGTGCCCTGGGCCCGCCCGCGGGCGCCGTCCGGGGCAAAGCGCGAGACCGCCGCCATGGCGCCGAGCTGCGTCGCCCCGAAGGTCAGGCCGTGCAGGACCTGGAGGGCGATCACCGGCCCGAGGCGATCCCCGAAGGCAGCCATGCCGACGGCGCGCAGGAGGGCGGCCCCGCCGCCCAGGGCGAGCAGCGCGAAGGGGTTGCGCCAGCGCGGCGGCAGGCGGCCGATCAGGGCGAAGAGCAGGATCTCGGAGGCGACGCCGATGGCCCAGAGCGTGCCGATCCACGCGGTGGGAATGCCGTGCGTGCTCCAGTGGATGCTGCCGAACGCGTAGATCGCCGCGTGGCTCGACTGGATCAGGGCCGCCGCCCCGATCGAGAACCACAGGACGCCGGGCAGGGCGGGCCGGCCGGCCTCGGGATGGCGGGGTGGGACCGGGGGCGCCTCGATGCGGGACGTCGCCACGACCCCGGCGGCGATCAGCGCCAGCACGGTGAGGAGGAGGGGGACGGCGAGGCGCTCGCCCATCGCCCCGAGGGCGGCGCCGCCGGCGAAATTGGCGAGGAGGAAGCCGATGGAGCCGGCCATCCGGATCCGCGCGTAGTCGAGGCGGCGGCTTCGGCGCACGGCGCCCAGGGTCAGGTAGTCGATGCTGGGCACCAGGGGCGCGGCCGCGACGGCGTTCAGCGCGATGAGGAGCGCGAGCACGGGCCAGCCGAGGGCGGCGCCCGTGGGCATCAGCACGTAGGTTCCGGCCAGGACGAGGCTGCCGGCGAGCAGGATCCGCGGCGCGGCGATCCCCCGGTCGATCAGCCCGACCAGGGGGGCGGTGGCGACGATGCGGATCGCGATCGGCAGGGCGAGCAGGGCCCCGATCACGGTCGCGTCGAGGCCGAGGGCGTTCAGCCAGACCGGCATGAACGGCATGGCGATGCCGATCTCGACGAAGACGACGGCGTAGAGCAGCGACAGCCGAAAGGCGTTCGGCTCCGGGAGCGCAGGAGAGGGGTCAGACACGGCGACCGGATCGGGACGAGGGGGGCCTGGGAGAACGTCGCGTCAGGCGGAAGCTGCGTAAAGCCGGCGTTAAAGCGATCCTGTCAACCTGCGGCGGCTTGGACCCGGCGATGGCGTGCCGGTCCCCGCGGCCAAGGACACGTGCTTGATGTCGAGTTCCCATTCGCTGACGTCCCTCGACATCTCGGAATACGATCGCATCGAAGCGGCGATGACCGAGAGCGAGCGCGGTCGCTGGTTCCTCGACGCCTATCTCCGCCGCAATCGCACCAACGATACCGGGATCGTCCTCGACGCGATCGCCAGGCTGGAAAGCGTGGTCACCCGCGATCGCGAGAGCAGCCAGATGGGGCGCGTGCGCGGCGACCTGATGGACATGGCCCACGCCATCGCCCGGACCAAGGCCGAGATCGCGGCCATCCACGCGCCCGACCAGGACCAGAGCCGGCTCGGCGGTGCCTCCGCGGCCCTCGACGCCATCGTGCGCTCCACCGAGAACGCGACCTCCGACATCCTCAGCGCGGCCGAGCACGTGCAGGAGGCCGCCTGGACCCTGCGCGAATCCGGCTCCGACGCCGCAATCTGCGACGAGCTCGACCGGCGCGCCACCGCCATCTACACCGCCTGCTCGTTCCAGGACCTCACCGCCCAGCGCACGGCGCGCATCATCCACACCCTGCGCTACCTCGAGGAGCGCCTCGCCGCCATGATGGCGATCTGGGGCGATGCCCTCGATCCGGTCCCGGCGGGCCCGGGAGGCGCGGGTGCGCCGGAGGTCCAGCCCGACCTCTGCCAGAGCGACGTCGACCGCTACATCGACATGGACGGATCGTCCGCGGAGCCGGCGCCGTCGGCCGCCTTCGCCCGGGCGCCGCTATCGGACGACCCCTCCGCCGCGGACGACATCGTCTTCCTCGAGGCGACCGACGCCCTGGCGGACGCGGCCTCCGCCCTGATGCTGGCGCAGGTGCCCGCTGAGGTGCCCGCGGAGGCGGCCGCTGAGGTGCCCGCGGAGGCGGCCGAGCCGTCCGCCGAGGACGCGCCGTCGTCCCTCGAAACTGCCCTCGACACTGCCTTCGATGCGCCCGGAGAGGCCGAACCCGCGCGTGCGGAGGACGGGCGCGCGGAGGAAGCCGTGGATGTGACCGCGGATGACGACGCGGCGATGTTCGCCCTGGAAGAGCCCGAGGCCGAGCCCGAGGCCGAGATCGAGCCCGAGACCGAGGCAGCCCTGCCGGACGCCGAGGCGATCGATCCGGTTGCGGATGAGCCGGAGATGGTGCCGGCGGCGATTCAGGTCTCGGAGCAGGCGCAGACCGATATCGCGACGGCCTTCGCCGAGATCGATGCGCTCTCCGAGGACGAGAAGCGGGCGCTGTTCTCCTGAGCACCGGACGCTGAGCGGCGCGGGGTCGCGCCGCCCACGGAGGAGGCGCGCGGTTTCGGCGCGGCTGCTACAACGCCGCCATGCCTCCCGCCATGTCGCCCGCCATGCCTCGCGCAACACCCGCCGCCCACGCCCTGCATCTGCTGAAGCTCTGCGTCGGTCCCGCCAGCATCGGTGATCTCGAGGAGCGCATCGCCCGCAACCGCGAGGCGGCCCTGCGCGAGGGGCGCGATCCCGCCCCGGTGCACACCACCCGCATGGTGCCGACCCGCGCCGGCGACATCGTCGGCCGCGGCTCGATCTACTGGGTGATCAAGGGCACGCTGCTGTGCCGCCAGTCGATCACCGCCATCACGCCGTTCACCGATACGGACGGGATCGGCCGCTGCCGGCTGATCCTGCAACCGGAGGTGACCGCCGTCTCGCCGCGTCCGTGCCGGCCGTTCCAGGGCTGGCGCTACCTCAAGGCGGAGGATGCGCCGGCCGACCTCGACGCCCGCACGGCGGGCGGTCTCGCCGAGATGCCGGAATCCCTGCGCCGCGAACTCGCCGGCCTCGGCCTGATCTGATCTGCCCGATCCGACGTAACGCGGCGTCCAACGGGAAACCCCCGCCCTCCGGGGGGGAGGGCGGGGGTCCGTTGGTCCGGCGCGCTGCGTCCGAGGCCTAGGCCCCGTCGAAGCGGCCGCTGGCATGGGCCAGCATGGTGTAGACCTTGCCGGTCTCCGAGGTGAGGTAGGCATCCGCCCGCGAGGAGTCGCGGTCGTTCTTCGAGACGTCGCCGAGCAGGCGCTCGAACTCGCCGACGTAGCGGTCGACCGTGCGCCGGAAATCCGCATCCGCGGCGTAGCGGCGGCGGACCTCCTCGAAGGTCTGCCGGCCCTGTGCCGTGTAGATCCGGCGGTCGAACAGGTTCGGCTCGCCCCGGCGGTAGCGCTCCCACAGCTCCACCGCGGTCTGGTGGTCGATCATCTTGCCGATGTCGCTGGAGATCGTCTCGAGGGCGGTGCGCCCGCGCTCGGCCGCGGTCTTCTGGGCCTCCGCCTGCTGCTTCGTGGCCGGCGCCGGAGCGCTCGGCGCCGGATCCGCGTCCTCGTCCAGGGAGGCCCGCGTCAGCAGGTCCGAGAGCCAGCCCCGGCCCTCGCCGGCCCGGGCATCGGGACGGGCCGCCGGCGCCGTCCGGCCCGTCGCCGGGGCGGAGACGAGGTTCATCGACGTGCCGGGCCGGCCGGCCGCAGCCGCGGGCTTCGCCGTCGCGGCGGCCGGTGCGGCGGCGGACGGCTTGGCCGGGGCGGCCTTCGCCGGAGCCGCCGGAGCGGCCGCGGCGGGAGCCGGCGTCGGCGCCGGTGCCGCGGCGGCGGGGCGCTTCGGCTCCGACACCTGCGGGACCGCCGCATCCACCGCCCGTCCCGAGCTCTGGACCAAGCTGGACAGCTCGGTCAGGGCCTTGAGCTGCTCGGAGACCACCCGGCGCATCTCGCCGGTGGCATCCTGCGTCTCCCGCGGGATCTCCAGGACGCCGCGCTGGAGGTCGGCCCGGGTGGCATCGAGCTCACGCCGGATCTCGGCCGCCATCTCGCGCAGCCCGGAGACGGATTCTCCGAAGCGGCCGGAGGCGGTTTCGAGGACTCCCATCATCTGCTGCGACGCCGCCTCGATCGCCGTGCGCACGGCCTCGGCGGTGCGCCCGCTCTCGCTGTCGGCGCTGGCGCGGAGGCCCTCGAACGCCTTGGCGACGGTGGTCCCGGCGCCCGCGGCGGTGTCGGACAGGCTGGTGCCCAGGGCCCGCGCCCGCTCCTCGGCGGCGCGCAGGGTCTCGCCGATCATCGCGTCGAAGCGTGCGGTCTGCGCGTCGAGGGTGCCGGAGCGCTCCTCGATCCGCGACAGCACGTTGGCGATGGCGGCCTCGCGCTCGCCCAGCCGGTCCGCGAGGCGGCTCTCGGCGCCCTGGATCTGGCCGGCCGCGCCCTGCAGCTGCCCGGCGGCGCCTTCGAGGTGGCCGACGGCCTGGCGCAGGGTCCCCGCATGGGTGCGGCCGATCTCGTCGAGGGCACGGCCGCGCTCGTCGAGGGAGACCGCCAGTTCGGCGGCGTCCCGCAGGGCGCCCTCGGCCACGTTCCGGAGAAGGTGGACCTGCTCGGACACCCCGGCGCTGGCGCGCTCGGTCTCGCTCGCCACGGCCGCCAGGCCGTCGCGGATGTCGGCGATCCGGTGCGAGAGGCTCGCCTCGATATGGCCGAGGTTCTGCCCGGTCCCGGCCAGGAGTTCGCGCAGGGCCTCGTTGGCCCCGTCGATGCGCTGGAGGACGGTCGTGAGTTCGCCGCGCATCTGGTCGTTGGCGTCGTTCAGGGACGCGATGGCGCGGGTCGCACCGCCGTCGATGGCCGAGAGCAGCGCCTCGGCGGAGGCGCGCGACTGGGCGGCCAGGGCCTCGGTGCGCTCGCGGATGGCGGCGACCAGCGGCGCTCCGCTCTCCTCCAGGGCCCGCTCGATGGCATCGCCGCGCAGCGCCAGGGCTTCGACGAGCTGGGCCGCCGGTCCGTCCACGATCGCGCGCAGGCGCTCCGACTGATCGGTCAGCTGGGCGACCACCGCGTTCCCGCGTCCATCGAGCGTCTCCACCAGGGCACCACCCCCGGTCTCGATGGCCCGGGTGATGGTCTCGGCACTCTCCGCGAGCCGGCGGGCGAGCGCCTGGCCGCGGGCCTCGACGAGGCCGGCCAGGGCCGTCGAGCGACGGTCGAACGCCTCGGTCATGGCGCCGGTGCCGTTGTCGAGCAGGGCCGCCACGGCCTCGTTGCGCTGGTCGAGGGCTGCGGCCAGGGCCTGGCTGTGCGCCTCGGCGAGGGCCGCGTGGCGATCGACGCGTTCGTCGAAGGCCGCAAGCATCGCGGCGGTGCGTGCGTCGACCAGGGACGCGTAGGCGTCCTGACGGTCGTCGAAGGCCGTGGCCAGGGCATCGCCGCGCGAGGCCACGAGGGTGGCGAACACCTTCATCCGATTGTCGATGCGGTTCGTGAAGGCCTCCGACCGGCTGTCCACCGCCTCCGTCAGGGCCTGGCCCTGGGTGTCGATGGTGCGGGCGAACTCCGCCGCGCTGGCCTCCACGAGGCCGCCGAGGGCCGTGAGGCGCTCGTCGAACATCGCCGCCAGGGCGCTGCCGCGGTCCTCGGCCTGCTGTGCCAGGACGTTGGCGCGGTGATCCACGGTCTCGTCGAGGGTCCGGAGCTGGGCGTCGAACACCGATGCGAGGGTGCGGGTCCGCTCCTCGACGCGGTCGGCCAGGGTGCCGGCGCGGCCGTCCACGAGGCCTTCCAGGGCCCCCAGGCGCTCGTCGAAGATCGCCACGAGGGCGCGGGTGCGGTCGTCGGCCTGCGTGGCGAGGCCCGATGCGCGCTCCTCGAACAGGGACACGAGGGTCTGCGCCATGGCCTCGGCCTGCTGGCGCAGGGCGCCCGCCCGGGCATCCACCACTTGGTCGAGGGCACCGACCCGCGTGTCGATGAGCGAGACCAGCGCCTGGGCGCGGGCATCGACTTCGTCGGACAGGGTGCCGGTGCGGTGATCGACGAGGCGGTCGAGGGCGCCGAGCCGCTCGTCGAACAGGGTGGTGAGGCCCCGCGTCTGGGTGTCGACCCGGTCGGTCAGGGCCTCGGTGCGGCCGTCGACCAGGCCGTCGAGGGCGGTCAGGACCTCGTCGAACAGGCTGCGCAGGCCCTGGGCCCGGGCATCGAGCGACTGGGTCAGGTGGTTGCCGCGGCCGTCGACGATCGCGTCGAGGGCGCCGATGCGCTGGTCGAGGAGGCTGGTCAGGGCCTCGGTCCGGCTCTCGAGCGTCTCGGTCAGGTGCGCGCCGCGATGGTCGACGAGCTGGCCGAGAATGTTGATGCGATGGTCGAACAGGTTGGCCAGGGCGCGGGTGCGCTCGTCCACGGCCTGGGCCATCTCGCCGCTCCGGCGCTCCACCACCGCGTCGAGGCTGCTGAGGCGCTGGTCGAACTGCTCGACCAGGGTCTGGGCCTGGGCACCCAGGTTCTCGGCGAGGCGCTTGCCCCGGGTGTCCACGAGCTCGTCGAGGACACCGATGCGCTGGTCGAAGGTTTCCGCGAGGGCGCGGGTCCGGGCCTCAACCGAGTCCGCGAGGCTGCCGCCCCGACGGTCGACCACCTCGTCGAGCTGCTCGATGCGCTCGTCGAACAAGCTGGCCAGGGCCCGCGTGCGGGCCTCGACCGCCTCGGCGGCACTGCCGAGGCTGGCCGCAATGGTGTCCACGAACGCCCGGCCGCGCTGGTCGAGCGTGTCGTGCAGCGGCGCGATGCGGTCGCTGAAATTCGAGCCCAGCGAGCTGGCGTGGTTGTCGAGCAGCGCCCGGATCTCGCCCGTGCGGTCGTCCAGCAGCTGGTGGACCGTGCGCACGCCCTCGTCGAGGAGCGAGCTGATATCGGACGTCCGGCGGTCGAGGGTGGTGCCGAGGCGACCCTCGCCCTCGCTGAGCTGGCGATCGGCCTCGGCGACCATCTCGCGCAGGCGGGCCAGGATCGTCTCGCCGCGCTGCTCCAGCACCGCGCCGAGGGAGTTGCTGCCGAGGTCGAACAGGCGGGCGAGCTCGGTGATGCGGCCGCCGAGGGCGCCGAACACGGCGCGCCCCTTCTCGTCGAGCTCGGTGCCCATCGCGGCGGTCCGGGCATCGATCAGGCGGACGAGTTCGTCCGCGCGCTGCGAGAAGGCCTCGCGGATCGCCACGGCCTGGGTGTCCAGGGCCTCGTTGGCGCCCCCGGTGCGCTCGACGATCATGTCCACGAGCTCGCGGGTGCGGGTGGCCAGATCCTCGTCCACCGCACGGGTGCGGCTCTCGATGAGGCGGATCGCCTCGAAGGCCTGGGTCCCGAAGGATTCCTCGATGAGGCGGCTGCGCTCCTCGAGGGCGGTGCCGATCGCCTCCAGGCGACCGAGCACGCCGGCGTCGAAGCGCCCGGCGCCCTCGTCGAGGCGGCGGGACAGTTCCAGGGTCTGCTCGTCGAGGCGGCGGGCGATCTCCGCCGAGCGCTCGCCGAGGACGTCGCCGAGGCTGGCGCCGCGCTGGGCGATGTCGAGGGCCATGGTGTCGGCCCGCGAGTCGAGGGCCTGGACGAGGTCGCGACCCCCTTCGACCATGACGCGCGCCATCTCGGCGGTGCGCACGATCAGGGCTTCGTTCAGCGCGGTGGCACGGCCGCCGAGATGGCCGTCGATCTGCGCGACCAGGTTGGCGAAGGTCTCGCCGATCTCGGTCGAGCGACGGGCGGAGCGCTCCTCGAGGGCGCCGAGCTGGCTCTCGACGGCCTCCTGGGCCTCGCGGGTGCGCTCGGCGATGCTGTCGGCCACCACCTTGCCCTGCACGGTGATGACGCGGTCCATCTCTTCGAGGCGGCCGGACACGGACTCGGTGAGGGCGGCGGTGTCGCGGGAGATGCGGTCGGCAAGGATGTCGCCGCGGGCGATGGTCTCCTGGAGGGTCGCGAGCCGGTCGTTGAGGACGCGGTCGATAGCCTGGACCCGGGTCTCGGTGGTGTCGGCGAAGCTGGCGCCGGTCTGGCTGAGGGCGTCGTTCACCCGCGCGCCCTGCGCGGTGACGGCCAGCACGATGTCGCGCCCGGTATTGGCGAGCTGGGTCTGGGCGTCCTGCGCCTGGGCGGCGATGAGGTCGCCGAGGGTCCGGCCGTGGTTGTCGAAGACCGTCTCGACGTCGCGGATGCGGGCGATGAGATCGCCGCCGAGACCGTCGGCCGCGCGGGCGATCGTGCCGGCGGCGTCCTCGGCGCGCCGGGCCAGCTCGTCGTTGACGGCGTCCAGGGTGCTGCGCAGGGCTTCGATGGAAGCGCTGGCCTTGCTGCCGACCGTGTCGCCGAGGCCGTCGGCGGCGCTGCGCAGGAGCTCGGCCGCCTCGGCGGTCCGGGCCGCGAGATCCGCCGACGTGGCGGCCAGCCGGTTCTCGAAGATCTGCACCGCCTCGACGGTGCGGGCCTCCAGCTCGCCGGTGGCACTGGCCGAGGCGCGGCGCAGGGACTGCGCGGCCTCGGTGGTGCTGGCGCCGAGGGCCACGGTGGTCTCCTCCGCGCTGCGGCGGAAGGTGTCGGCGGCCTCGGCCGTCCGGCTGCCGATCTCGGATTCGAGCGTCGCGGCCGTGACGCGCAGGCTGTCCACCGCCTCCAGGGCGCGGGTCTCGAAGGTGTGGCCGAGGGCCGACAGGGCGCCCTCGAGCGTCTGCGTGGCTTCCTGGGTCCGGGACCGCACGAGTTCGCCGACGCGATCGCCGGTCGTCCCGAGGGTGGATTCGAGGTTCGCGCCCTCGACCGTGACGGTCCGGTGCAGCTGGTGCGCCACCGTCTCGATGCGCTCGGCCAGGGCCGAGCCGTGCTGGTCGAGACCGTTGGCGAGGCCTTCCACCGAGCGGAGCAGGTCGTCGCGCACGCCGCCGGCGCGGTTGCCGAAGGTCTCCACGATGGCGCTGGCGGCGAGCGCCAGGGCGGCCTGGGCCTCGCGGCCCGACGCGTCGATGCGCTCGGAGACCGATCCGCCATGGACGTCGATCGTCTCCCGCAGGCGGTTGGCCGCGGCCTCGATGCGCTCGGCCAGGGTGCCGCCGCGCTCGTCGAGGCGGGTGGTCGCGTCCTCGACCGAGCCGATCAGGGTCTCGCGGAGGGCGTCCGCACGGGCGCCGAAGCTCTCGATGATTGCGCTGGCGGCCAGGGCCAGGCCGGCCTGGGTGTCGCGGCCGCGGGCCTCGAACAGGTTCGAGACCTCCGCGCCGTGGACCGTGATGGTCTCGTGGAGGTGGGCCGCGGCGGTCTCGATGCGCTCGGCCAGGGCGCCGCCCTGGGTGTCGAGGCCGGAGGCGATGCCGTCCACCGAGCGGATGAGATCCTCGCGCACACCGTCGGCGCGGGCCGTGAAGGTCTCGATGATGCTGCCGGCGGCGGCGGCGAGACCGGTCTGGGCCTCGCGGGCCCGGGCCTCGATGAGGGCGGACACCCCGGTGCCGGCGGTCTCGATCTCGCTGCGCAGCGTATCGCCGCGGACGGAGATGTCGTGGGTGAGGGCGGCGCCGGTCTCGGCGAAGTGGGCGCGCAGGGCGTCGCCCGTCTCGGCGAAGTGGGCGCGCAGGGCGTCGCCCGTCTCGGCGAAGCGCGCGGTGATCTCGCCGCCCGTGGAGGAGAACTGGGCCGTCAGCTCGGAGCCGCGGGCCAGGAAGGCCTCTTCCAGGCCGCGCGTGGACTGTTCGAAGGTCTGGCGGACGTCGCCGCCCTGGCGGTTCAAGGCCTCGATGACCTCGGAGCCGGTCTGGGCCAGGGTGCGCGCCACCTGCCCGGCATTCTCCGCCAGGGTGGTGGTGAGGATGCCGCCGGTGCGCTCGAAGGCCCGGGTGACCTCGTCGGCCCGGGTCTCCAGGGACAGCGTGAGGGCGCTGCCGACCTCCGCCAGGCTGCCGCGAACGCCCTCGCTGGTGGAGGCGAGGCGCTGCACCAGGTCGTCGCCGCGGCCGGAAACCAGCTCGACGACGCGGTCGCCGGCCTCGCCGAGGGCGGCGGTGATCGCGTCGCCGCGGTCGCCGAGGGCCGACGTGATGGCCTCGCCGCGGGCGTCGAGGGCGCTGGTGACCCGGTCGCCGGCGCCGTTCACCGCCGAGACGATGCGCTCGGCGGCGCCGTCGAGCTCGGCCGTCAGGCTCTGATGGGTGCCCGTGATGGCACCGCGGACCCGCTCCGCATTGGCGATGATCGACTCGCGCTGGGCGACGAGCTCCTCGACGAGGGAGCGGATGCGGATCTCGTTGTCGGAATAGGCCCGCTCCAGGGTCGCGATCTCGCCGCGCACCAGGGTCTCGAGTTCGCCTGCCCGGGCCAGGGCCCGCTCGACGCCGTCGCCGACCGCCGCGACCTCGCGCCGGACGGTCTGCGACATGGTGAGCACCGCGTCGGTGGAGAAGTTCTCGGGCTCGGCCAGGCGGATCGCCACCTCGCCCACGGCGCGGGCGACGAGGCGCATCTCCTGGGCACGCACGGCGAGCATCCCCATGATGGCGAACAGCACCACGGGGCCCACGAGGGCGGTCGCCGCCACGGCGCCCTGGATCGCGCTCAGGCCCTGGAAGAAGCCGCGCAGGTCGCCGGAGGACTGCACCCAGGCCAGGGCGAGGAGGCCGGCGATCCAGAGGCCGCCGGCTGCGGCGGCGATGAGGTAGGGCGTGCGCGAGGGGCGGACGCGCAGGGTCTGCTGCAGGATGCCGATGTTCTGGCGGTCGTCGTTGGCCACCATGGAGCGGTCGGGCGGCAGGAGGCCACCCTCGCGGCGCGGGCGGTTGCGGTCCGGCGGCGGCAGGTCCGAGGCGAGGGGCTGGTCGAGATCGAGGCGCGGCGGCGCGAGGCGACCGCTGGGATCGCGGAGGGGATCGCCGTCGCCGACATCCGGAAGGCGGGGTTCCGCCCGCAAGGCCTCGTCGCCCTGAGCGAACGCATCGAGGTTGAGAGCCTGCTCGATCGCCGACAGAGCCGCCTCGGCCGGATCCTTGAGCTTCTTTTCCGTGGCCATACAACGCCTCGTTACGCGTATCCCGATCGTCGGCCGCGCCCGCCGATCAAGGTTACTTTTACCAATTTACCAAGGAACTTTAGACTTCGGCACGAGGCTCCGATACCCGAGCCCGCCGCAGCGCCCAAAAAACCTTAACGGAATGGTTACCAAGCCGAGGGCCGGTGCCGCTCCGTCGTCTTTCTGCATGATGCCTCAACGCGTAGACGGAAGCGAACGACGGCGGGGCTCAGCTGTGGATAGCCAGGATGGCCGTCGCCCCAGGCGCGAGGATGTTTTGCCAGATCCCGATTCCCGAGACCCGTCGGAGGCGGTGCTGTTCGACGCCGACCACCTCTCGCGCCAGACATTCGGCGACGCCGCACTCGCCGCGGAACTGCTCGGACTCTTCGCCGACCAGTGCCGCCGCCTCCTGCCGGGGATCGTCGATCCGGACCTGGCTCCCGCCGCGCGGGCGGACCTCGCCCACACCCTGAAGGGGTCCGCGCTCGGGATCGGCGCGGTCCGCGTCGCGCGAATCTCCGCTGCGATGGAGGACGGACTTCGTGCGGGCGGCACGGCCGCCCCGGCTGGAACGCTCACCGTTGCCGTCGCCGAAACCCTCGCGACCTTGACACGACCCCTGTGAAATACCGGGCTCGGACGTCGCGTCGCGGTTCGTCGATGGAACGGCACGGCCGCTGCGGCGTAAGGGCAGGAAACATCGCTCGGTCGGCGAGCGCGCTTGCATTCGGAGGCCTGCCCCTTCAAGGCAGGCTTTGCGCCGCACAACCGGCCGTTCTACGCGTTGTCCGAGCCCGGAGTCCCCGATGCCCAAGATCACCTACGTCGACCACGCCGGAACGGCCAGGACCGTGGAGGGCGACGTAGGATCGACCGTGATGGAAGCGGCGATCCGCAACAACGTGCCGGGGATCGATGCGGAATGCGGCGGCGCCTGCGCCTGCGCGACCTGTCACGTCTACGTCGATGCGGCTTGGGCCGAGGTCGTCGGGCCCGCCGAGGCCATGGAGCAGGACATGCTCGATTTCGCGTCCGATGTGCGTGCGACCTCGCGGCTCTGCTGCCAGATCCGCATCACGCCCGAGCTGGATGGGCTCAGCGTCACGACCCCGGCGCGTCAGGGCTGAGCGGGTCGCGCTCGGGGCCCCGGATGGCGCGAGGCGCCTGAGACCGGCCCCCCGAACGTCGAGGGCGCTGGCGGAGCCTACCGGACGAGCGCCCGCATGGCGCCATCGATGCCTTCCAGGTTGAGCGGGAACATCCGCTCCCCCATCAGCCGGCGGACCATTCCGATCGACTGGGTGTAGGCCCAGTGGTCCGCAGGAACGGGGTTCAGCCAGACCGCTTTCGGAAACCGCTCGAGGATCCGCGTCAGCCAAGCCTCGCCCGGCTCCTCGTTCCAATGCTCCACCGATCCGCCCGCCATGGCGATCTCGTAGGGGCTCATGGAGGCGTCCCCCACGAACACCACGCGATAGTCCGGCGGGTAGGTCCGCAGCACGTCGAGAAGCGGCAGCGTCGCGTCGTGCCGGCGCCGGTTCTCGCGCCAGACGCGCTCGTAGGGGCAGTTGTGGAAGTAGAAGTGCTCGAAGTGCTTGAACTCCGAGCGCGCAGCGGAGAACAGCTCCTCGGCCAGCGCCACGTGGAAGTCCATCGAGCCGCCGACGTCGAGGAACAGCAGCACCTTCACGGCGTTCCGCCGCTCCGGCCGGAGTTTGACGTCGAGATAGCCCTTCGCCGCCGTTTCCCGGATTGTGCCGTCGAGGTCGAGTTCCTCCGCCGCGCCCGTGCGAGCGAAGCGGCGCAGGCGGCGCAGAGCTACCCGCATGTTGCGGGTGCCGAGTTCGACCGAGTCGTCGAGATCGCGAAATTCGCGCTTGTCCCAGACTTTTACCGCGCGGAAGTTGCGGTTGCCGTCCTGGCCGATCCGGATGCCCTCCGGGTTGTAGCCGTAGGCCCCGAACGGCGAGGTGCCGCCGGTGCCGATCCACTTGTTGCCGCCCTGATGGCGCTCGCGCTGCTCGGCAAGGCGCTGTTTCAGGGTTTCGAAGAGCTTGTCCCAGCCGAGCGCCTGCAACTCCGCCTTCTCGGCATCGGTGAGGTACTTCTCGGCGAGCTTGCGCAGCCATTCCTCCGGGATCGCCGTCGGCGCGGAGGCCTCGCCCAGGGTCTCGATGCCTTTGAACACGGCCCCGAACACGCGGTCGAACCGGTCGAGGTTTCGCTCGTCCTTCACCAGGGCCGTGCGGGCGAGGAGGTAGAACTCCTCGATCCGCTTCCCGGCAAGATCGCGGTCGAGGGCACCCAGGAGCGTCAGGAATTCCCGCAGCGTGACGGGGATTTTGGCCTCGCGCAGGGCGGTGAAGAACTGGAGCAGCATGGCGCGACAACGCGGGAAGCCGGTGCCGGGGTCAAGGCCCGTCCAGGCCCCGACGCTCGGCAGAGTCACATACGTTAATCTGGGTATAACCCAGGATTTCTGTTGATATCGCCATGCCACCGTTATTCGGGCGGACAGGACTTGTCATCTGAATCGAACATCTTAGCCGCACGGTCTCGTGCAAGTCAGGACAAGTCGTCAGGGCGCATGGTCTTCGGGTTGAGTTAGGAGTGACCAACATGGCGCTCGCGTTGCGCTCGTTGAGCGATTTCAAGCGGTTCCTCTCGGAGCCGGGCGCGACGATTCAGGTGGTGCGCAACACCTTCATCGACCGTCAACCCGCCTCCTTCGCGGACGCCTACCGAGCCAAGGGGATGTACGAGCCGCGCACCATTCGTGCGGTCTCGAAGAAGGCGGCGATCTTCTCGATCCAGGGGCATCCCACAACGATCTGGCTGTACTGGGACAAGGGCACACGCAAATGGCGCTTCAACGACGATACGGTGACGATCCCGCTCGACACCGGCCTCGGTCCGCCGGATGAGATCGTGTACCGCTGTAGCTACGCGCCCGGCATGGATCCGGCCGCCCATTCCTCCATCCGCCGGGCCAAACCTCGAACGCCAAAGCCGCCCGATGCGCTCAAGTCAGCATCGTCGAAGCCACCATCGGGGTTGAAGGCTGGGCGAGGCGGTACGGTCCCCGTTTCCTCCAAATCAGCCGCTTCAAGCTCTCTCGCTGCGCCCGTGATGCCGGCCCGCGGCCAGGGCCGGCTACTCTGAAGCGGTCCAGTTCGTTCCTCAGGCGGTCTTGCTGACCGGTTTGGACTCGTCTCCCGGCGTCGCGTCCCGAGCTTCGACGCCTTTGCCGACGGTGCGGCGAGCACGAAAGGCCGGCCGAACTTCGGTCTCCTTCTTCTTCAGCATCGCACGATATTCGTCGCGCCGCTCGTGGATCGAGGCGATGACGAGGCCCATCGGCACTCCGACATCGACCAGGACGGCCTCCGAGAGTTGGAGCGACGCCTCGATGGTTTCGGGAACCGCATCATCGACGCCCATCTCGTAGAGCGCAGTGGCGTGGCGGGCATCGCGCGCCCGCGCCACGATGGTGATGTCGCGCCGCTCGGCCCGGGCCGCTTCCACCACCGCCTCAACCGCCCTGGGATTGTCCAGGGTGACGACCAAGGCCCGGGCGTTGGCAATATCGCAGCGGCGCAGCAACTCGGGATTGGCCGAGTCTCCGAAATAGACAGGATTTCCGAGCCGGCGATGTTCCGTGACCCGGGCTGCATCCGCGTCGAGCGCGAGATACGGGATCTTGTGGCGAACCAGCATCTCGCCCACGAGTCGTCCGACGCGGCCGTACCCTGCGATGATCACCCGGTTCTGCTGACGATCCGGCACCGGCTCCGCCCGCGCGCGGCCGAGTTGGGCGCTGGAGAACCGCTTACCGAGGCGTCGTGCCAGCACGGCGAGGGCCGGAATTGCGATCATGGTGACGGTGGTGACGATCAGGGCGGCCTGCCCGACCTCCTCGGGGACGAGGCCGCCTGCCAGGGCGCCGCCGATCAGCACGAAGGCGAATTCACCGCCGGGGCCCAGCAAAAGCGCCGCCTCGATGGCCACTGATCGCGAGAGCTTCAAGAAGCGCGCGGCGATGACGATGACGGTGCTCTTGATGAGGATCAGGGTCAGGGCAAGGCCCAACACTGCGCCCGGTGCCGACATGAGGTGGGCCGGATCGAGGTTCATGCCCACGGAGACGAAGAACACGCCGAGCAGCAGGCCCTTGAACGGGTCGATCGTCGCCTCGATGGCACGGCGATACTCGGTCTCCGCCAGCAGCAGCCCGGCGACGAAAGCGCCGAGCGTCATCGAGAGGCCGGCGGCGGCAGCCGTCACAGCGGTGCCGATGATGACCAGGAGGCAGGCCGCCATGAACAGCTCGGGCGAGCGCGTCCGGGCTACCAGTTGGAACAGCGGGCGCAATGCGACGCGTCCGACTACCACGATCACCACGATTGCGACCGCCGCCTGACCGAGGGCCAGGGCCAGGGCGCCCCCCACATCGGAGCCGTCGTTCCGGCCGAGCACCGCGATGGCGAAGAGGACCGGGGCTACGGCAAGGTCCTGGAACAGCAAGACCGCGAAGCTGGCGCGCCCCGCCGGGGTATTCAACCGTTTCTGATCCGCCAGGACCGGCAGCACGATCGCGGTCGAAGAGAGGGCGAGGGCCAGTCCGACGATGATCGCGGCGGCGAGTGGCACCGAGAGAGACAGAAGGATCAGGCCGATAACGATCGAGGAGGCGAGGACCTGGATCGAGCCGAGTCCGAAGACGAGGCGACGGAGCGTTCGCAGACGCTCCCATGAGAGCTCGACGCCGATCATGAACATGAGGAAGATGACGCCGAACTCGGCGAGGTGCGCGATCTCCGCGCGATTGGCGATGGTGAAGGTTGAAACCCAATGGTGCGTCTCGGCGAAGCGCCCGAGACCGAAGGGACCGAGCAGTGCACCCGCGCCGATGAAGCCCAACACCGGGCTGATACGCAGCCGATGGAACAGCGGCACCACCACGCCTGCGGTGACGAGGAATAGGATCACTTCCTTGTAGGATCCGGCGTGCACGTCCGTCATCGGTCGGGGATGTCTCCTGGTGCCGGAAGAGACGGCGGGGCGCACAGGTATTGTCCGGCCTCTCCGTTCCCGACCATGGGCACCGGCGGCATCCCGGCGCAACAGCGCACACGCCCGGAAATTACAAAATGGTCGGCTGCGACCATTCGGATGGGGAGACCGTGCTGGTCAGCACGTCTGATGCGGCGCAAAAACGGCACAATATGCGCATAAGGCAAAGCCTTAACGGACGGTTAAGCGCGCAGCGTCGCGTTTCGAGATACGAGTGCCCCATGCGAAAGACGCCGCCCAACCGCGACGTGCAACGTGAAGCTCGAGAATGGCGTCGGGAGACCGACCGCTGGTCTCACGAACGGCATATCGAGAGGGGCTACCGCATCAAGTGGGGCTACGTCGCGATCGCCTATCTCGTGGAATTCATGGTCATCGGTGCCTCGCTCTGGGGTGCATGGCTGTTCGCGGGCGTCTACAGCGACGGCGACTCCCAAGCCTTCTACTTCATGCTCCTCGCGCCGCTGGTCTACGCGGCCGTGGAACTCTGCCGCGTCCCCCTTGGTATCCTGGCCCGGACGCAGCGCTCCTATTTCATCCGCGCGCTGGCGATCGTGGGCATCATCTTCGCGGCCGGCGTGACCACCAAGTCGGTGTCCCAGCTCGGCGAGATGATGTTCCATCCGCGCCTGATGGATGCGGCCAAGGCGAAGACCGCCCTGAAGGATGCCCAGGCCGATCGCGGCACCATCGACAATCGCATCGCCGCGGCGGATGCGCGGGTGGCGCAGTATACGAGCGAGCTCGATCAGATCGAGAAGCGCGCCGCCGAGAATTCCAGCCAGCTCGCCGGATTGCCGGCGCAGCGCTGCGAGCGCGTCTACGGCACCAACAGTCGCGGTCAGCGCTACTCCAACATGAAGTGCGTCACCGATCCGCGCACGGCGACCCTCAACGCAAGCGTCGCCAAGGCCGGCGCTGACCGAGGCGCCGTCACGAAGATGCTCGAGGAAGCCCGCAAGGCTCGCAGCGAACTCGACCGCGGCGCCGCGGAGCGCAAGGTTGCGGATGCCGAACAGGCCTATCGCAACTCGGTGAATCGCTCACAGCTGCATTCCTTCACCGCCATGGTGTACGGCGTCGATCCGATCGACGTCAGCGAGGCACAGGTCCACGCCTTTCTGCGCATCTTCGTGTTCGTGCCGGCACTCTGCGCCGCCTTCGCCTCCACGATCCTCGCCCTGTGCGCCGTTTCGGTGCGCAAGACCTTCATGGACGAGGACGACCTCGGCGCCACCGTCGACCCGGCCGCAACTCCCTACATGCTCGATTCGATCACTGATGCCTTGCGCGAGGAAATGGCTCTGCACCAGCCTCGAGGCGTGCCGAATGAGCCGTCGGTGGCCGCCCCAGCCCCAGCCGCTGCGACCGCTGCGGCCCCGGCAGCGGCCGCGCCCGGCGGCGCGGTGATCCCGATCGATCGACGCGGTCCAGCCCAGGCCGCTAGTGCGGGAGCCGGCGCGTGAGCATCCACACCCCCGGTACCCCCGAGAACGTCGTCCTCGCTCAGAGCGTGAACGGGCGCCTACGGGCCGAGGCGCGCATCGTTGCCGCGCGCGCCTTCCTGTTCCGCTCCGTCGGTGCAGGGGCTTTCCTGCTCCTCGCTGGCGCCGGGGTCGGCGCAGCGTCCTACGGCTACGCCTACATGAACCAGTTCGACTCGGCGGCCGAGAAGATCGCGGCCGCGATGCAGGCTGCCCTGTCCGACGTGACCCTCAAGACCAAGGGCGAGGTCACACTGACGGATAACGTCTTGAAGCTTGAGGGTGGATTGCCGAAGGCGGGCGGAGCGCCGACGCCGACGAAGGCGCAACTCGGCAACGACGCAGCGCCGGCCTCCAAGGCCCCGGTGAACACCACCTTCACGGTGTTCAAGCAGGTACCCTACATGGACGGCCAAATCGTCACCGGTTGGAACTTCCGCGCAAACGAGGACCAGCCGTTCCAGCAATACTGCTACTTCTCCCGTCGCCAGAACGAGCAGAAGGGTCAGGTCGAGATCAAAATCGACTTAGCCATGGACGGGAAGACGTTGCCCCAGCCCCAGAAGTCCGACGTCAACCTCGGTATCTTAGCCTCGAATTGCGTCTGGCACGACGGGAAGACGCTCTGAACGGACTGGTCTTCGTCGGCAGCGGCCGGTGCCTTGCGGGGATCCTGGCCGCGCCCTAACCACGGACGTTCCAGCGTCCCCATCCCGCGAGTACCGTCATGCGCTTCACCGGCACCGCCGACTACGTCGCGACCTCCGACCTGACCACGGCGGTGAACGCCGCCATCGTTCTGGAACGTCCGCTGCTGGTGAAGGGGGAGCCCGGCACTGGTAAGACGGTGCTGGCGGAGGAAATCGCCAAGGGGCTTGGTGCACCGCTCCTGACCTGGAACGTCAAGTCGACCACCAAGGCGCAGCAGGGTCTCTACGAGTACGACGCGGTTTCGCGCTTGCGCGACAGTCAGCTCGGAGACCCGCGCGTCTCGGACATCGGCAACTACATCCGGCGCGGCAAGCTGTGGGAGGCCTTCACCGCGCCCGAGCGGCCGGTGCTGCTTATCGACGAGATCGACAAGGCCGACATTGAATTCCCGAACGATCTCCTGACCGAACTCGACCGGATGGAATTCCACGTCTACGAGACCGGCGAAACGGTTCGGGCTGAGCGGCGCCCGATCGTCATCATCACCTCGAACAACGAGAAGGAACTGCCGGACGCCTTCCTGCGACGCTGCTTCTTCCACTACATCAAGTTCCCCGACGCCGAGACTTTGAAGGCCATTGTCGAGGTGCATTATCCCGGCATCAAGTACCGCCTCGTCGAGGAGGCCCTACGCGTCTTCCTGGAGACCCGTGAAGTCCCGGGCCTGAAGAAGAAGCCCTCGACCTCGGAACTGCTCGATTGGCTCAAGCTCCTCGTTTCCGAGGACGTCACGCCCGAGACCCTGCGCGAGCGCGACGGCCGGAAGCTGATCCCGCCGCTCCACGGCGCACTCCTGAAGAACGAGCAGGATGTGGGACTGTTCGAAAAGCTCGCCTTTCTGATGCGGCGCGAGCAGCGCGGCGGCTGAACCGCACCGCTGGGCATCGGCCCTGGGGCTGCAGAGTCGGCCGGACCCAGATAGAGTGGGGCTCTTGCGCAAGCCTCGTTCCCAGCGGAACGCTCGTGATGAAACTGAAGAGGCCGAGCTACGGGGTTGCCGAGCGCGGTCCGCCTCCCTGGACCCGCATCCCGTCATCGGATTGACCTGAAAGACCAAGCTCGCATGCGTCGCCTGATCCTCCTGCGTCACGCCAAATCCGACCGTCCGCCTGGCATCGTCGATCTTGATCGCCCACTGAACGATCGCGGCAAGCGCGCTGCCCCGCAGATGGGCGCGTACCTTGCCGCCGAGGGGCTGATTCCCGAGGCGGTCGTCGTGTCTCCAGCAAAGCGGACTCGCGAGACCTGGGAGGCGATTCAGAGTGCCCTGACGGGGCCCGAAGCTGAGATCGTCCCCTCGATCTACGAGGCGCCTGAGGCAGCCTTGCTCTCAATCGTGCAGACCACGCCGGATACGGCTGGGAGCCTCCTGATGATTGGTCACAATCCCGGCCTGCAGGACTTGGCGATGCGGTTGGCCGGCTCTGGTGAGAAGGCCGGGCGCAAACGGCTGTCGCTGGAGTTTCCCACCGCCGCCGTGGTGGTTCTGGACTTCGAGGGCGACGACTGGAGTACGGTTGCGGCCGGCACGGGGCGACTCGAGCGCTTCGTTGCCCCGAGAGACATCAAGATCGGGGATTGAACCCTTCGCGCTCGGACGCCGTTGCCCTGATCCCGATCAAGCTTCGCAGATCCCGTGCTCCTCACCACGCTTCTCCTTCTCACGACGCTGCTGCCGCGCCTGGAGGGGACGGTCGAAAACCTTCGACCGGACGCAACGCGCTGGCGGCTGACACTGGCGGCGCGCGACAGGAGTCCGCCGCCTGTCCCGGTCTTTCAGGCGGAGAGCCGGGCCGTGTCGAACTGGCGCTATGAAGCGGCGGAGAGCCTGCGCCCGGCTTCGCTCGCCCTGGTGGCCCGCTACAGTTCCAGCGAGCCGGCCTTCGTTGCCCGCTGCGTCAAGCTGAACAATTTCTGGTGCATCAAGAAGGCACGCTGGAATGGCGAGATCGGCGCCGACAGTGAGGGCCATACGGGATTTGCCTCCGCAGCCGATGGCGCAGACGCCGCGGCACAGTTGCTTCGGCGCTACTATCGCGAATTCGGCCGTCGCTCGGCGCTCGCCATCGTGCGGCGCTGGGCGCCCGCCGAGTGCCGGACCGCCGGGTCGGTCGCACCCCTCGCGAACCGTCGAACGGGTGCAAAGATCGCTCTCGCGATCGCGCCCCGTGGAATCGGCGGCACACTCAGGGCGCGATTCCTCGCTCGCTATCCGCGCGGTGGAATCTCCCGCCCGTCGAACGCGGCGCGGGGCGGCCCCTTGAGGGTTCAGCCCTGGTCACCGTTGGCCCGCATGCGGGGGCGTCAGAGCCCAGGGCAGGGGATGGTCAAAGCTCCGGCTTCAGCCCAGCCGGCAACCGTGATGGCATCAAGATCGGCCCTCCTGGTCAGGCCTTCAGAAATCCTCGTGAAGCCCTCCACGGTGATCGCCAAACCATCCGTACTGATGGTCGAGCCGAGCGCTGTTCTCGGCGCTGCATCGCCGGGCCAGCGATCTGCGACGCTGCAAAAATCCGGGTCGGCCGCGAGCTTGCAGGAGCGTTTCGTGGCAGAGTCCGCTGCCTTGCCGTCGATTGCGGCGGGTCTACCCGGCCTGCCCCTACTCGATCTCAGTGTGCCAGCGCCTTTCTGCGGCAACGACGAGACCCGAATTCGTAATTATGCCACCCGGATTGCCGCCAGCGCCGGCCTGAAGATCGAGGACGATCTTAAACTGTTCGGACCGGATGGACGTCCATTGCCGAACCTACGCCCCGTCATGCTGGCGATGTCGAGCGTGGAGCTTGGAGCCCTGCGCGCCGGCCCTGCCTTGGTTGAGGCCGCCATTGTACGTCTCGACGCTACGAACCTTGCCGCCGTCAACCCACCATGATCGCGAGCGCCTCGCCTTCGAGTCTTGCGGCGGCGTCTCTGTCGCGCCACCTCAGCGACATCGCCGCGGCGTCACGTATAACTCTTCCCAGCCCGTCTCTCGAATAGGTTGCCATGAACAGCTTCGCCGCGCGTGCGGGTTCCGCGGTCAAAGCCTTTGCCGAGGCATCAAGCGACCTGCTGATTCAGCCGACCCTGCGGCTTGGCGTGACCGGCCTTGCACGTTCGGGCAAGACCGTCTTCACCAGCGCCCTGATCCACCATCTCGTGGAAGCTCATGCGCTCCCGGCCTTTGCGCCAGCCCATGAGGGCCGCTTGCGCCGGGCGCGCCTCGTGCCGCAGCCGGACGACGACATTCCGCGCTTTCCCTACGAGGAGCACTACGCGGCCCTGACCGAGCAGCGGCTTTGGCCACGTTCGACCGACCGAATCAGCCAGTTCCGCCTAGCCATCGAGTACGAGCGATCCGGCGGCTGGCGCTCCGGTCCCGGAACACTGATGCTCGATGTCGTGGATTACCCGGGGGAGTGGCTACTCGATCTTGCGCTGATCGACCAAACTTACACCGCTTGGTCGCGTGCAACGATCGCGGGTACGCGCCGGAGTGGCCGCGGGACCATGGCCGCGCCCTGGCTCGAGACTCTGAAGGAGCTGGACCCGCTCGGACCTCTCGACGAGGTGGTGGCCGAGCACGCCAGCACCGCTTTCAAGACCTATCTCTCGGCCCTCCGTGCTGGTCCCGAGGCGGTGGCGACGACCCCGCCTGGACGCTTCCTCATGCCTGGCGACCTCGCCGGTTCTCCGGCCCTGACCTTCGCGCCGCTCGATAGCCTGCCCGAGACGCTGGCCCCGGACACGCTCGGCGGGCTGATGGAGCGCCGCTTCGAGGCCTACAAGGCGAAGGTCGTCGAGCCGTTCTTCCGCAATCACTTCCAGCGGGTCGACCGACAGATCGTCCTCGTCGATGTTCTCGCTGCCGTGGATGCCGGGCCGGCCGCGCTGGCCGAGCTCGAGGAAGCTCTTGATTCCGTGCTCCTCAGTTTCCGTATCGGGCGCAATACGATCCTGTCCCGGATGTTTGCACCGCGCGCCGAGCGCATCCTGTTCGCCGCCACCAAGGCCGACCACCTGCACCAGACCAGCCACGATCGCCTCGACGCCCTGCTACGGCTCCTCGTCTCCCGGGCGATGCGGCGGACGGAGGCCGCCGGTGCACGGGTCGGCACCGTCGCCTTGGCCTCGGTCCGCGCGACGCGCGAGACCACCGTGCATGACGGCGACGAAATCCTCCGTGCCGTATCCGGGACACCGGAAGCGGGTGAACGTGTCGGCGACGAAGTCTTCGACGGTTTGAGCGAGGCAGCGATCTTCCCCGGGGAGCTGCCGGAGCGTCCGGAAGCGGTACTGGAGGGTGCCGTCCCGCCGGGATCCTTACGGTTTCCCCGCTTCCGACCGCCTGTCGTGAAGCCCGACGCGCTCGGCCGCCCGGGGGACCTGCCGCAGATCCGGCTTGACCGCGCCATGCAGTTCCTCATTGGCGACAAACTCACCTAAGGCCTCCGGGATCTCTCAGCTATGAGCTCAAGCAACCGCCCCCGCGCGTTCCGCATTCCGCCGAGCGGATCTGAGCCGACCACCGACGGTGCTGCACCGCCTTCCACGGCATCGGCGCAGGTCCGCATCGTCGAGGAACCTTTCGAGATCGTCGATGCCGCCGACGGTGTCGCGGTGCCTGTCGCGCCAAAGGCGCGTGCTCCATGGCTGAGCTTGTTTCTCGTCGCTCTTGGAGGTCTTATTTCACTCGGCGTCGGATTGTCGGTAGAGCGCCTGATTGCCGATCTGTTCAGCGCTGCGCCCTGGCTCGGCGCTGTCGCCCTGGTCCTGCTGGCCATTGCGGCGGTCGCATTCTTGGCTCTCGTCGCTCGGGAGCTCTCCGGAATCTGGCGCGAACGACAGATCGAGCGGGTCCGCGGCAAGGCGATGGAGGCGATTGCCGCCCGCGACCATTCCGCGGCACAGGCCGTCGTCCGGGATCTGATGAGTCTCTACGCCGAGCGCTCTGCACTGGCAGCAGGCCGTGCTCGGCTCGCCACTCTCGGTGATGCCATCCTTGATGTCGACGACCGCCTTGGCCTTGCCGAGCACGAGTTGGTCGCGCCTCTCGACCGCCAAGCCCGCAACGCCATCGCGGCAGCGGCTAAGCAGGTCTCGGCGGTGACCGCCCTAAGCCCGCGTGCCATCGTCGATGTTGCCTTCGTGATCTTCGCTGCCGTGCGCCTGCTGCGCCGGATCGCCACGATCTATGGCGGACGCCCGGGCTTCCTCGGATTTCTGCGCTTGGCGCGTGCCGCTTTCGCGCATCTCACCGTGACGGGCGGGATGGCGGTGGGGGAGAGCATGATCCAGCAGGTGCTCGGCCTCGGCATCGCCGCCCGCGTCTCCGCCAAGCTGGGTGAGGGTGTGCTCAACGGGCTGATGACCGCTCGCTTCGGCCTCGCGGCGATGGCCGTCTGCCGGCCCCTGCCGTTCGTGCGAGAGGCGCCGCCGCGTCTCTCGGACGTGGCGGGCGAACTGCTGAAGCCCTTAGCAGATGAGGCGAAAGGCTGACCGCTAGAGGGTCTTCATGAAGCCGGCGAGGCGCATCAGACCCTCCGGCCAGGGGCCGTGCCCGCTCTCCACGTTGATGTGTCCAGACTCGCCTGCATCGACCACGACAGCACCCCAGGCATAGGCGAAGTCCTCGGCTCGGGCGTAGCTGCAGTAAGGATCGTTGCGGCTGGCAACCACCAAAGATGGAAAGTTCAATGGATCCCGCGGCACCGGCGCGAAAGCGGTTACGCTGACGGGCAGGTTCGGCGTCGTCTCGACGTCGGGGAAGGCTACGAGGAGCGCGCCGCGTACGATGCCCGGTGCGAAGTTTGGAGCGGCCTGCACCGCCGCCACGACGCCGAGGCTGTGCGCGATCAGGATCACGGGGCGGGTCGCGCTGTTCACGGCCTCGACGATCCGCCTGCGCCAAGCCTCTGCATCGGGGTGATGCCAGTCATCCTGTACGACGATGCGGCCTGTGGAAAGTCGATCGGCCCAGCGAGCTTGCCAGTGCTCGTCTTCGGACCCGGCATAGCCCGGCAGGATCAGGATCTCGCAATCGGCAATTTTCATGGCTCTTCCGATAACGGCTGGGCTCTGCACCGTCGAGCCATCCGTGACCTTCCACGCGGAAAGGGGCGGCACGATCACGTGCCGCCCCTTCATGCCAATTATGGAAGATCTGTGGTCCGGTTCAATGAGGCTTAGGCGCGGAGGCGGGAGACGAAGCTTGACCCTGATCCCGGTTCCCGGGTTGCTCGCTCCCGGCAGCCCGCTGGACGGCCGCGTTGAGGTTCTCTGGATCGAGGGCGCTCGCCACGAATTCGCGACCGCGATGGGTGACGTCGCGTGCGTAGCGCAGACCCTGGTCACGCACTTCGTCCGCCCAGGGACCGACATTCTCGTCCTCGGTACGCGTCCGCGGAAGCAAGGCGCCGATCAGGAGACCGGCCGCGAGACCGACCACGCCGACGAGCAGCGGGTTCTCGGAAACGAAGTCCTCGACGGCCGAGCGACCATCTTGAAAACGCGCGCTGCCGCGCTCGCTCAGATCGTTGATGCGACGTCGCCCTTCCTGGCGGGTGTCCGAGGCCCAGCTTCGGGCGTCGTCGTAGACATCCGAGGCGCGGTCGCGCAGGTCCTGGGCCTTGTCGGACACCTGGTCTCGAACGTCGGCTGCCGTTTCGGATGCACGGTCGCGGAGGTCGCTGGCGCGCGACTTCATTGCATCGGAGGTCGACGAAGTATGGCTTCCCTCGGTCGTGTAGATGCTGTGGGTTTGAGTGCCTGTGTGTTGAGATGTAGGGCTGGGCACATCGTGCAGAGAGCCTTCCACCTGATGGCCACGCGGCATCCCGGCGGCGAGGGCGATATCGTCCGGGAGCGAGCGGTGCTCGTCACCGGGTTTCTGGGTCGAACTCATGGGTTACTCCTGAAGGTCGCCGATGGCCGCGGGGGCCGGGTCAAATCATGTGTGATCGCCAACGAGAGCTTAAATCTGCGTTTCGCTGGTGAGATGGTTCACGGGATGCTGCGTCGGGAGGTCTGGGTCGTAGACGCGGTCTGCACCAGTTTTCGTCACGGGGAGGCCGTCGACCGCGAGGCGCGCGCGTCGGCGAACCCCCGGCGTCGGCTGGTTGGTGGACATGCGGTGAATCAGCCAGCCGACACCTGCGGCGATCAGGAGCACCGGAACCGGATTGCGCCGGACAGCCTCCAAAGCCCCGTCATAGGCGCCGCTGAGAGGCGTACGCCGGGCATTGCCCAGCATCTCGTCGACGATGCTGGAGACCGAGAGGCGCTCCTGAATCTGGTCGATCGTCTGGTCGAGGCGGGCGCGGCTCGCCTCGATGTCCTTCTCAAGATCGTTCAACGATTCGGTCATCCCGAGACCCTCTCAGACAACGTACGGGCGTCCTCGCGGACCTGGCGGGTCGTCCGGACGGGGGCGAGGGTGGAGAGCGACATGGCATTCCGCCCGATCAGGGCCAGGGCCACCGCAATGACGAGGAGGACACCGCCGACGATCAAGGCAGCCAGCGCTTCAGAATGAACGACGGTGGCAAGCCATTTCACCAGGGCGTCGACGAGGACGAAGAGGGCGACGACGCCAAAGACGGCAGCGCCGACGAGGAGCCCGAGCCCGATGAACAAGGCTCGGACGTTGCTGGTCATCTCGTTGCGAAAGAGAGCAATCTCTTTTCGCGCGAGTTCGTTGGTTTCCCGCAGGGCGTCGCCGATCAGGCCCTGGATGCTGGATTGCGGACCGGTGGTCATCGAACGGTCCTTAGAGGCGATGGTGAGTCGGGTAGGTGTCGTCCAGGGGTGCGGCGCTCGTCGACTTGATGAAGCGGGCCACCACGAAGCCGGTAAGGAAGGTCGCGACCGCAACCGCCACGGGCGCGCGCCGCGCGAACGCTTCCGCATCCTCATAAAATTCGGAGAAGCTGCGTTCCTCGATCGAGGAGCCCAGATGTTCGAGACCATCAGCGGCACTGTCGAAGAAGGCACGGATGTTCGGTTGTGCCTCAAACGTCTTGCTCGACTCCCGCACGGACTTGGCGAGGTCAGTCACGGACCGTGCGGCGTCACCTTTGCGCTGGTCGATGTAGTCCGTGGCATGTGAGCGCGCAGACTCTACGAAGCTGCGCCCGCGCTCCGCTGCGACATCCGCGATTCCCTCGACATCGCCGCGCAGGGCCTTCCAGTCGGCCGTCTGGTTCGCCGGCTCCGCGCCCATGGGGCCTGTAGGTTGGTTTGCGGTCACGGGGATACTCCTCGGCACGAGTGAAAAAGAACTGGCATTTGCGACGGTTAAACAGCAGCGGAAGAGACAGGGTTCCGCTTGCGGGCAGCGCGTCTCGACCAAGGCTTAACCCGACCCGCGTCAGCCTCCGTTCAGCCACCCATCGGTAAGCCGCAGAAGCTTGACCGCTGGACGGTCGGTGAGGTGTGAGGTTTGCAAAGGCGCGCGCTGGAATGCGACAGGACGCATTTGGAAGCGCGTTTGTTTGCCGTGAACCCCACGCACTCAGGTCTTGACCCAGGTCCATCGAACGCGCTTGGCTACACCGACGGATCGCGCTCGGCTTCCGCGCGTTCACCCAATGTATCATTCTGGTCGCGCGCAATTCTGCGCGGGACCCGTGAGGACCGGAGCCGGCTTCGTGGCACGTCTCGTCATCGTATCGAACCGCGTTGCAATCCCCGAGGAAGGGGGAAAAGCCGTTGCGGCGGGTGGCCTCGCGGTCGCCGTCAAGGAGGCGTTCACCGCTTACGAAGGTCTCTGGTTCGGCTGGAGCGGCAATGTCGTCGAGAACCCCTCCAGCGAGCCGACTCTGATCGATCGGGGGCATATCAGTTACGCCGTGGTCGATCTGTCACCGCAGGATCATCGGGAATATTACAGCGGGTTCGCCAACCGGGCCCTCTGGCCGATTATGCATTACCGCCTCGGTCTCGGAGCTTTCTCGCGGTCCGATTATGCCGGCTACCAGCGCGTGAACCGCATCTTCGCCCGAGCCCTCGCAAACCTCGTGGAACCCGACGACATCATCTGGGTGCACGACTACCACCTGTTGCCCCTGGCCTCCGAGCTTCGTGGTCTCGGTATCGCTAATCCAATCGGGTATTTCCATCACATCCCGTGGCCGGCGGCTGACGTATTCAACACGCTTCCCGCCAGCGGAGACCTCCTGCGCGGCATCGCCGATTATGACCTGATCGGCCTGCAAACCGATCCGGATGTGCACAACCTGACGCGCAACCTGATCGACGAATTGCGAGCGATCCCCCTCGGTGGCGGCTCCTTGATGGTGGACGGGCGCCGCACGCGCATTCGCAGCTTCCCGATCGGAATCGATGTGGCCGGCTTCAAGGAAGCGGCCGAGAATGCCGGTTCCAACCGCACCGTGCGTGAGACCATGGCGGGTTTGCGGACACGCAAACTTCTGATCGGCGTTGATCGGCTCGATTATTCGAAGGGTGTGCCCGAGCGAATGGAGGCGGTGGACCGGTTCTTCGCTTCGAACCCGGACCAGCGCGGGAACGTGGTCTATCTTCAGATCACCCCGAAATCGCGTACCGAAGTTCCGGAATACGAGGATCTCAGCCGCGAGGTGAATGAGACCGTCGGGCACATCAACGGGACCCTGGGCGAACCGAACTGGACGCCGATCCAGTATGTTACCAAGGCCTATCCCCGCCCCGTCCTGGCGGGCCTCTATCGTGCGGCGCGGGTCGGCCTCGTGACACCGATGCGAGACGGCATGAATCTGGTCGCCAAGGAATACGTCGTCGCACAGACCGAAGAGGATCCCGGCGTCCTCGTCCTGTCGAAGTTTGCCGGCTCGGCGCGGCAGTTGCCCGAAGCGCTTCTTGTCAATCCCTACGACCGCTTCGAGGTTGCCGAGGCGATCCGTACGGCGCTCTACATGCCGCGTGGTGAACGCCTCGAACGCTGGAAGCCCATGGTCGAGCGCATGACGCGCGAGGACGTGGATTGGTGGGCGCGCAACTTCATGGCCGAGCTCGAGAATTTTCGAACGATCGAGCGGGAGCCACCCCGTACTGCAGCCGCTGCGGAATGATCTGTTGGCGTCACCTGGCGGCGCCTAAACCCGGGACGACATCAGCTACTTGATCGCAACTGACCACATGATCGGCGTCGATGACGGCGTGCCGGCGCCGCTTGGCGCGCATTTCGACGGGCGCGGTGTCAACTTTGCGCTGTTTTCGCAGAATGCCACGGCCGTCGACCTCTGCCTGTTCGATCAGGGGGAGCGCCATGAAACCCGGAGGATCCGCCTACCTTGCCGCACCGACGACGTCTGGCACGGCTACCTGCGCGGCGTATTCCCGGGCCAACTCTACGGCTACCGCGTCCATGGTCCCTGGGACCCGGCCCAGGGCCACCGCTTCAACCCTGCCAAACTGTTGCTCGACCCCTATGCTCGCGACATCCAGGGGCGCATCCGCTGGCACGACTCCCTGTACGGCCATCGCCGCGGCCTGCAGCGTGCCGACCAGATCGACCGGCGCGATAGTGCCGCCTTCATGCCGCGCGGCATCGTCACGCCGCCGGAGGTGCCTGATCTTGCGGTGAGCCCGGTCCGTCGACCCTTGTCCCAGACGGTGATCTACGAGGCGCACGTCAAGGCCCTGACGCAGACACACCCGGACGTGCCGGAAGCGGCACGCGGCACTTATGCAGCACTCGCCCATCCGGCGATCATCGAGCATCTTCTGAAGTTGGGCGTCACCGCCATTGAGCTCCTGCCGATCCAATCCTTCGCCGACGACCGCTTCCTCGTCGACCAGGGCCTCGTGAACTTCTGGGGATACTCACCGCTGAACTACTTCGCTGCCGATCCGCGCTACCGTGGGCCGGCCGGAATCGGTGGTCTGCGCGCGGCCATCCGGGAGCTTGCCGCCGCTGAGATCGAGGTGATCCTCGACGTCGTCTACAATCATACGGCGGAGGCCGATCACGCCGGCCCGACCCTATCGTTTCGCGGCATCGACAACGCCAGCTACTACAAGCTCAAACCGGACAACCGTCGCGAAGAGATCGACTGCACGGGCTGTGGCAACACACTCGACCTTGACCATCCGCGCGTCATGCAGATGGTGCTCGACTCTCTGCGGCACTGGGTGACGGCCTACGGCGTCGCCGGTTTCCGCTTCGATCTGGCGACAAGTCTCGGTCGCAACCCCCATGATTTCTGCCCCAAGGCCGCCTTCTTCCAGGCCGTCGCGCAGGATCCCGTTCTTGCCCCTGTGAAGATGATCGCCGAGCCCTGGGACATCGGCGCCGGGGGTTACCAGCTCGGTGGCTATCCCCGCGGCTGGAGCGAGTGGAACGATCAGTTCCGCGACAGCATCCGAGGCTTCTGGCGCGGCGATCGTGGCACCCTGGCCAAGGTCACGCAGGGGCTCTCGGGTTCACGTGAAATTTTTGCGGCCTCCGGGCGGTGGCCCCTGTCGAGTATCAACTTCGCTGCCTCCCATGACGGCTTCACGCTGGCGGACGTCGTGGCCTATGAAGAGAAGCACAATCTTGCCAATGGCGAGGACAATCGCGACGGGCATGGACACAACCTCTCGCGCAATTACGGCGTCGAGGGGGACACCACCGATCCCGTCGTCCTCAACCTGCGAGCCCGCCAGAAGCGCAATCTCCTGGCTACGGTGTTCCTGGCGCAAGGCGTGCCGATGCTGCTCATGGGCGATGAGCGCTCGCGGAGCCAGCGCGGCAACAACAACGCTTACGCCCAGGACAATGCCATCAGCTGGATGGACTGGGAGAACGATCCGGATCTCAGCCTCGCGACCTTTGTCGGCAACCTGACGCGTCTCCGCCGCGAGCAACCCGCCCTACGTCGGCGCGACTATCTCACAGGCGCTCTGGTCGATGATGGGCCTCTCCGAGACGTTCACTGGCTCGCCCCGGGGGGGACTGAGATGGACGATGGAGACTGGGCGGATTCCGACCGGCAAGCCTTCGGTATGCAGATCGGCAATGATCTGCCGCAGGCGGATCGCCTGCTCATCCTCATCAATGCGGCCGAACAGCCCTGCGATTTTACCCTGGCACCGATCATCGGAGGCCCTTGGACGCTTGTTTTCGACACGACGAAACAGACCGGTTCTGTGCCGGCCGGACAGGCCCTGTTTCCACCCGGCGCGGGCGTTCGCCTCGATGCACAAGCGATCTACGTGCTGCGCGCGAGGCCGGCCTCGGCTTATCGGGGATAAGCAGAGAGCAGGTTGAGACCCCGGCCGGGCCTCGAACGGGGTTCACCCCGTCGATCCCTCGGAACGCAGTTCATGTCGCGCTTGTTCGAGGAACTCCTCGCGTTCAGCATCCGAAAGGGGCAGCAAAGGGCATTCGAAGGTCGGGTGGTCGTCGGCGCCGGCAGCGTCCCAGCAACGCTCTCCGTGACTCTTTCGTGCGAAGTTCAGCTTGGCCCTCGCCAGGACCAGCACCGCATCAGCTTCTTTCATCTTTGACCCTGCAGCGCGGGGAACCGCTCCAACCCGCATGAGGCAAGAGTCAGACCGAGCCGGGATCGGCTCCGAGGAGTCGGTGCGGCGCACAAAACTCTTCCGGCCAGTGGTTGTCGCCGCCAAACCACGCCTTACCTCGACGGTGATCCCGCAGGGAACAACATGGTGCGCGCCGGCTTCTGCAAGGTGCGACGGACGCTCACGTCCCCAAGACGAATTCAGCAGACGGATGATGGTGGCTTGATGCGGCGCGCCCACAGCATGGCTTTCGGCAGCGAAGTGGTGAAGGACGGAGTTCGCTTCGCGTTCTGGGCCCCGACGGCTCAAGAGGTGAGCTTGGTCCTCGACGGAGCGGACCATCCGATGCCGGACGGCAAGGAAGGTTGGCGCCGGCTCACCGTTGCAGGAGCCGGCGGCGGTGCACGCTACGGCTATCGCATCGACGGCGACCTGATCGTACCGGATCCGGCATCACGGTTTCAGCCAGAAGACGTCTCAGGTCTCAGCGAGGTGATCGATCCGCGCAGTTACGATTGGGCCGACGCCACTTGGACCGGACGCCCCTGGGAGGAGGTCGTGCTTTACGAACTCCATGTCGGGACGGCGACGCCAGAAGGCACTTACGCAGCGCTGGAAGGTAAGCTCGAGGACCTGCGCGACCTCGGAATAACCGCCATTGAATTGCTGCCGCTCGCGGACTTCAAGGGTACGCGCAACTGGGGCTACGACGGAGTCCTGCCCTACGCGCCGGACAGCGTTTACGGTCGACCAGACGACTTGAAGCGCCTCATCGACAAGGCGCACACCCTTGGGCTGATGGTCTTCCTGGATGCAGTCTACAACCACTTTGGCCCAGCCGGGAATTACCTGAACGCTTACGCCAAGACTTTTTTTACAGAGCGACATCAGACGCCCTGGGGCGCCGGGATCAACTACGACGGCGAGACCAGCGGGCGAGTTGTCCGCGATTTCTTCATTGAGAATTCATTGTATTGGCTCGAGGAATTTCATTTTGATGGTCTGCGCTTTGATGCAGTCCATGCGATCCTCGACGATTCTGAAAAGCACTTCATCGGAGAGCTCGCCGAAACCATCCGCGCGAGACTGCCGGACCGCCACATTCACCTTGTCCTTGAGAACGAGGCGAACCAGGCACGCTGGCTTGAGCGCGATACGCAGGGGCAGGCGATCCAGCACAATGCGCAATGGGCCGACGACCTGCACCATTGCTGGCACGTGCTCCTCACCGGCGAAGATGCCGGCTACTATGCGAGCTTCGCTGACAGGCCAGTCGAGCATTTGTCCCGCTGCTTGTCGGAAGGTTTTGCCTATCAGGGCGAGCCCTTCCCGACCCTGGATAACCATCCTCGCGGCGAGCCGTCCTCCCATTTGCCGCCGTCAGCCTTCGTCACGTTCCTGCAGAACCACGATCAGGTCGGAAACCGGGCGCTGGGTGAGCGGCTGAGCGCCCTCTCCGATCCGAAGAGGCTTGCGCTCGCCCGGGCTGGGCTGCTCCTCAGCCCGCAGATCCCGATGCTGTGGATGGGCGAGGAGTGGTCGTCGACCGCGCCCTTCCTCTTCTTCGTGGACTTCGCGCCGG
Organism: Methylobacterium sp. AC690; assembly: GCF_979256535.1. NCBI lineage: Bacteria > Pseudomonadati > Pseudomonadota > Alphaproteobacteria > Hyphomicrobiales > Methylobacteriaceae > Methylobacterium > Methylobacterium sp. AC690. The sequence goes on from NZ_CEEDOX010000003.1 coordinate 229,163, forward strand.
ACGAGGAGCTGAACAAGGCTGTTCGCGAGGGACGCCGCCGGGAGTTCAAGAGCTTCGCAGCCTTCGCCGACGATACGTCGGTGATCCCAGATCCTACTGAAGCGAAGACGTTTACCGATTCACGGATCGACTGGGCCGAGCGTTCGGAGGCGGCTCACCGCGCGGTGCTGGCGGACACGCGCAATCTGCTTCAGATCCGGCACCAGAGCGTGGTGCCCCTGACGAAGACCCGATATGTCGGCGCAAGGTCGACCCTACCGCGGCCCGACGTCGTCGACTGCACCTGGACCTATGCGGGCGGCTGGCTGCGTTTCGTCGCCAATGTCGGCAACGCTGATTTCACCGTCGAACGCAGTGGCGGCCAGGTCATCTGGTCGAGCGGTTCGGGCAACGAATCAATCCAACTTCCGTCTTGGACGGGTGTCTTTCTGACGGGTGTGAATCGATGAGCCGCGACCTCGAACGCCTCGCCGACCTCCTCGGCGTCGCTGCCGGCTATACCGATGCCTTCGGACAGCCTGTAGAGACCGCCCTCGAGGTTCGGCGTGGGATGATCGCTGCCCTCGGCTTTGCCGTCGAAACCGACACGGACATCGCCGCGAGCCTCGCCGAGGTTGCGACCGTGCGAAGCGGGCTCATCCCGCCGCTTCTGCCGGCCGAGGCCCGTCGCGCCACCACCGTCCCGATTCAGGTGGCAGGCGCCAGTGGGACATTGTCCTGGCGTTTGGTCGACGAGCGAGGACATCACCGCGAGGGTCGTGTCGCGGTCACGGGCTCCAGCTTCGAGTTGCCACCGCTTACCCCAGGCTATCATCGCCTCTCCGTCACCCTCGGTGAACATCGTTCGGATTCCTGGGTGATCTCGGCGCCACAGCGCTGCTGGCGCCCGCGGGCCTATGCGGATGAGGGCGCCCGCGACTGGGGTCTCGCGGCACAGCTCTACGGCCTTCGCTCGCCCGACAACCTCGGGATTGGCTCCTACGCCGATGCGGGGCGGGCGGCGCGGGATGCGGGCCTGCGCGGCGCGTCCTTCCTGGGCCTCAGCCCCGTCCACGCGCTGTTCGCCACCGATCGCACGAAGATCTCGCCCTACTCGCCGTCGTCGCGGCTCTTCCTCGAAATCCTCTTCATCGAGCCCGGTGCCCTGCCGGGCTTCGCGGGCTCGAAGGCGGCGGCACTGCTGGCCTCCATGGAAGATCGGGTGGAGAGTCTGCGGGAGGCCAAGCTCGTCGAGCATGCCGGCATCTGGGCCGTGCTGTCGCCCGTGCTGCAGGCCCTCTGGCAGGAATCTGCGGCGCGCGCCGGGATGGATGCGGACTTTGCCGCCTTCCGAGCCGCCGGCGGGGAGGACCTTGAAGCGCACGGCACCTTCGAGGCGCTCGCCGAGCACTATCAGGCACAGGGCGCCCAGTGGCTCGGCGACTGGCCGGAGGAGATGCGCCGCAACGGAACGCAAGCCGTCCGCGCCTTCGCCGAGACCCATGCCGAGACCGTGACCTATCACATCTGGCTGCAGTACCTTGCGGATCGCCAGCTGGAAGATGCGTCCAACACCGCGCTCGCCACCGGCATGCGCCTCGGGCTCTACCGCGACCTCGCCGTCGGCGCCGACCGGGGCGGCTCGGAAATCTGGTCGCATCCCGAGCGGTTCGCCAACGGTGTCTCCATCGGGGCGCCGCCGGACCTGTTGGCACCGAAGGGCCAGGATTGGGGCCTGCCAGCCTTCCATCCCCTCGAAATGGAGCGCGACGGGCTTGCGGCCTTCCGTGCCCTGGTGGTGGCCAACATGCGCCATGCGGGCGCGATCCGAATCGATCACGCCTTTCAGCTCGCACGCCTGTTCCTGATCCCGGTCGGGCGCTCGGCGAAGGAAGGGGCTTACGTTGCGATGCCCTTCGAGCCGATGCTCGCGGTGCTGCGCCTCGAAAGCCACCGTGCGAAGTGCCTGGTGATCGCTGAAGATCTTGGGACCGCCCCGGAAGGCTTCTCCGACGCCCTGATGCAAGCTGGCATCCTCAGCTACCGGATCCTCGCCTTCGAGCGCGAGCAGGGCGCCCGCTTCAAGCCGCCGGCGGCCTATCCTCGGGATGCCCTCACGGCCATCACCACCCACGATCTGCCGACTTTCGTCGGATGGTGGCGGGGCGTCGACACCGACACGCGCCAGGCGCTCGGGCTCTACGATTCCGAGCGCGCCGATGCGGAGCGCCGCGAGCGCGTCGAGGAGCGCACCCGTCTCACCGAAGCGCTCGCCTCGGAGCAGTTGCTGCCGAGCTACGATCCGCCCGAGGCTGCCCCGTTCGAGGCTGCGGCCCGTTATCTCGGGCGTGCGCCCTCCATGCTGACGGCAGTCCAGTATGAGGACGTCGTTTCCGAACTGTCTCAGGCCAATGTGCCGGGCTCGACGGAAGGCTACCCGAACTGGCGTCGCAAACTCGATCGCACCCTGGAAAGCATCGCCGCCCCCGGGGGACCCCTCGCCAAGCTTGCGGCCTCCCTCGCCGCCGAGGATCGCGGTCCGCGCTCGGGCGCCGCGCGCCTCGCATCGGCTCCGCCCCGATCGACCTACCGCCTCCAGTTCCACAAGGACTTCACCTTCGCGGATGCGGAGAAGATCGTTCCGTACCTCGCCAAGCTCGGCATCAGCCACGTCTACGCTTCGCCGATTCAGAAGGCCCGTCCCGGCTCGACGCACGGCTATGACATCGTCGACCACTCGACGATCAACCCGGAACTCGGCGGAGAAGAGGGCTTCGCCCGCTTCTCGGATGCGCTGCATGGGGCCGGCCTCAAGCTCCTCCTCGACATCGTGCCGAACCACATGGGCGTCGGCGGCGCCGACAATCCCTGGTGGCTCTCAGTGCTCGAATGGGGCGGGCTCTCGCCCTCGGCCGAAGCCTTCGACATCGACTGGTCGCGGCTCGGCGCCAAGAACAAGCTCGTGGTGCCGTTCCTCGGCGACCGCTACGGCGAGGCCTTGGAGAAAGGGACTCTGGAGCTGAAATTCGATCCCGAAAAGGGCGCGTTCAGCATCTGGCACTACGAGCACGAATTTCCGATCTGCCCGCTCCAGTATCCGACGATCCTGAACCGCTCGCTCGCGGCACTCGGCGACATCGAGGACGCGGCGGCGCTCGAGGTGTTGGGCATCTCGGAGCGCCTGCGCCTCATGGGGGAAGAGACCAGCGACGAGCGCCGTCGTGCTTTCCCGGCGGAAGCCGAAGAACTCAAGGACCGCCTCGTCGAGGCCGTCGAAGCCTCTCCGGCCATCGCGTCCGCAATCGGTCGCACGCTGAAGCTCCTCAACGGCGCCAAGGGGCACCCTGACAGCTTCGGTCCGCTGCACCGCCTTCTCGAGCAGCAATCCTATCGCCTCGCCCATTGGCGGATCGCTGCGAGCGACATCAATTACCGCCGGTTCTTCGACGTGAACGGCCTCGCCGGCCTGCGCGTCGAGAAATCCGACGTTTTCCAGCGCTCGCACGAGACGATCTTCCGCCACATCGAAGCCGGACGCATCGATGGTCTCCGCATCGACCACATCGATGGTCTCGCCGATCCGCTCGGCTACGCGCGCGCGTTGCAGGCTGCCATCGGCCCAGGCTTCTACGTGGTGGTGGAGAAGATCCTCGAACCCGGTGAGCGCCTGCGTCCCTGGCCCGTGGCGGGCACCACCGGGTACGACGTCCTCAATCAGCTCGACGGCATCCTCGTCGATCAAGGCAAGCGCGCCGAGATCCGCAAGCTCTACGAGAGCCGGACGCAGTTCGACGAGCCGTACAAGTTCATGCTGCGGGCGGCCAAGGCCGAGATCTTGGAGATTAGTTTCGCCTCCGAGCTCGAGGTGATGACCTCCGACCTCAAGGCTGTAGCGGATGCCGACCGACGGACCCGTGACTTCTCGGTCAATGCCATTCGTCGGGCGCTGATCGAGATCATTGCCCGCTTCCCGACCTATCGCAGTTACCTGCCGGGCGACCTCGACGAAAGCGATGTCGAGGACGAGGATATCCGTCTCATCGAGACGGCGGTGAAGAAGGCCAAGCGCTGGAGTGCGTTGCCGGACCGTTCCGTGCACGACTTCGCCGCCGACGCCATGCTCGGCCGCATCGACGTGACGGGACCGGGTCGGCCGGACCCGGAGGTGATCCTGCGTTTCCGCCGCCGCTTCCAGCAGCTCACCGGTCCGGTGATGGCCAAGAGCCTGGAGGACACACTGTTCTATCGCTTCGCCGAGCTCCTCGCCTTGAACGAGGTCGGGGGCGATCCGGGTGAATACGGCCTCGACGCGGAGCATTTCCATGCGCTTCAGGCGGCGCGGGCTCGCGACTGGCCGAACGCGATGATCACCACCGCGACCCACGACACCAAGCGCGGCGAGGATGCCCGCTCGCGCCTGCTCGCCCTGTCGGAAATCCCGCAGGATTGGGCCATGGCCTGGGACACCTGGACGAACCTCGCCCAGCCCCATCTGACGGTGATCGACAAGGAGCCGGTGCCGGACGCCAATGACCAGTGGATGTTCTTGCAGGCCATCCTCGGTGCATGGCCGCTCGAACTGCTGGAGGCGGATGATCCGGCCGCGATCGAGGATTTCCGCAATCGCCTGGACGCCTATGCCGAGAAGGCCTTGCGCGAATCGAAGCGGCGGTCGAGTTGGGTCAACGTCGACGAGGAATACGAGGGTGCGGTTCACACGCTCTTCGGCGGCCTCATCGCACCCGGGTCCGCGTTCCTGGCGCAACTGCGCCCGTTCGCGAAGCGCCTCGCCCATCTCGGCATGATCGCCGGTTTGGGACGAACGGTACTGAAGGTGACCCTGCCGGGCCTGCCCGACACGTACCAGGGCACCGAGTTCTGGGATTTCTCGTTCGTAGACCCCGACAACCGCCGCCCCGTGAACTACCCGGCCCTGACCAGGGCCCTTGAGGAGGGCTTGCCGACCGCCGATCTCCTGCCACACTGGACGGATGGACGCGTGAAGCAGGCGACCCTTGCTAGGCTCCTGGCAGATCGCGCCGTCCGGCCGAGCTTCTACGCCGATGCCGATTATCAGGCCCTTCCGGCGTCCGGTCCGCAGGCGGGGCATGTCATCGCATTCACACGTTCGGATGCGACGACGGGCGAGGGCGATCTCGTGGTCGCGGTCCCGCGACTCGTCTCAGGTCTCATCGGTGACGCCATCTGGTCGAGTGAAGCCTTCGCGGGGACGAGCGTGGCGGTGATGCCAGGCTCAGCCTGGATCGATCTCGTCACCGGCGACGAAGTTGTTTCCGAGGACGGCCGGATCGAACTCGAACGGGCCTTCACGCGTCTGCCCTATGCCGTCTTGAAGCGGATCCGCTGACGGCGGGTCGAACGCGCCCCCAAACCGGGGGCGCGCCGACACGATCGATATGGGGAAGGGATCGACCTTCCTCGACACGGCTGACCCTCCTCGGGACAGCCGCTCGCCGGCTCAGGCGGCCCCTATCGGGGTTCCGATCCGTGCACGCACAGACGAAATGGAGCTCGCATGAACGCACCCAGCCCCGCAACGACCGCCGCCCAGCGGACCGCAGCCGGTCAGGTGCCGCTTCCCGCTACCCTCGCGCCCCGCGCCGAGGGGCCGCGCATCTACAACCTCTTCCCACTTCTCGTCGGACGCGTGTCTGCCTGGACCGCTGAATTGCCGAGGATCGCTGCCCTCGGCTTCGACTGGGTCTATCTCAATCCCTTCCACCAGACCGGTGGATCGCGCAGCCTCTACGCCGTGGCCGATCCGGACCGCCTGGACGAGCGCTTCCGCGACCAGGACGGCACTTCGGACGATGAGCAGATTCGACGTTTCTGCGCCGCCGCCGCTTCGCAGGGTCTGAGTGTGATGACGGATCTCGTCATCAACCACACCGCCATGGACGGTCCGCTCGCCGCTCAACGCCCGGATCTGTTTGTGCGGGATTCTGAAGGCCAGATCGAAAGCCCCTATGCGGTCGATCCGGACGATCCGTCGATCCGTACGGTTTGGGGCGACCTCGCCGAACTCGACTATCATTCCGAAGGCGCGCGCCAGGAACTCACCGCCCTCTGGTCGGGCTACGTCAACCGCCTGCAGGATCTCGGCGTGCAGGGATTCCGCTGCGACGCCGCTTACAAGGTCCCGGCCACGGTCTGGCGCGACCTGATCGGTGCGGCCAAGGCACTGGAGCCGGATTGCCTGTTTGCGGCCGAGACCCTTGGCTGCACCTTCGAGGAAGCCCAGTCCACCGCGGGAGCCGGGTTTGACTACCTCTTCAACAGCTTCGCCTGGTGGGACCTCAAGGCCTCCTGGGCGCTCGACCAGTACGAGCGCCTGCGTGTTATCGCGCCCTCCATCGCCTTTCCCGAGAATCACGACATGGCCCGCTTGGCCGCCGACCTCGACGGCGACGCGGCCGCCATCGCCCGTCACCTGACGGCACGCTACGCCTTATCCGCATTCTTCTCCGCTGGTGTGCTCATGCCGATCGGGTACGAGTGGGGCTACCAGCGTGCGCTGCACGTGGTCGAGACGACGCCGGAAGCACGCGAATCAAATACTGGCGTCGACATCTCGGCTTCGATCGCGGCGATCAATGCCCTGCGGGCCGAACTGCCGGCCGCCAATGTCGAGGGTGCCCAGGCGCGGATTTCGTCACCCGACGCGGCCTACACGGCTCTGCTGCGCTTCGACACCGGACACGGCGCCTCCGCGCGCAGCGCCACGCTGGTGCTGTACAATCCGACGGAGGCCTCGGTGCCGGTGGCGCCGGAAGCCCTTCTGGCCCGGACAGGTGGCATGCTCGGTGACTTCATCGATCGGACGCCGGAGGCGGAGCCCATCCAGTTTCGCCCAGGCGTTGCCCTTGCCCTGGCACCGGGAGAAGTCCGCATCCTCGCCGCGGAAAGCTTAGGCGTGAAGGCGATGCCGAGGCCGAGCACACCGACGGGTGAGGGTCGCGTCGTCATCGAGGCGGTGATGCCGGAGCTCGATGGCGGCCGGTCGGCGGTCAAGCGTGTGGTGGGCGAAAGCGTTCACGTTACCGCGGACATTTTCAGCGACGGCCACGAGATCATCGACGCCGAGATCCTGTCACGGGTCATGGGTGAGACCGAATGGCGGTCCGACCGCCTGGTATTCATCGACAACGACCGCTGGGGCGGTCACTTCCCGCTCCTTCGCAATGCCCGCTACGAGTTCACGATCCAGGCCTGGCGAGACGGGTATTCGTCCTGGGTGCGCGACACCCTGAAGAAGCGCGATGCCGGGGTCAACGTCCGACTGGAGACCATCGAGGGTGTCGCCTTCGTTATGGGAGCGGCCGAGAATGCGGCGGGTTCGGATCGCGGCCGCCTGAAGGCCCTCGTCGGCGACCTCGAGGCTCAGCCGTCCGGCTCGGCGAGCCAACTCGACCTGATGCTCGCACCTGCCAACGCGCATCTGATCCGCCAGCATGCCCCGCGCATCAACCTCTCGCGCTATCCGGTCAACGTGCCGGTCATCGCCGATCGTCTCGCGGCCCGTTTCTCGGCTTGGTACGAAATCTTCCCGCGCTCCCAATCAATGGACGTCAACCGCCACGGCACCTTCGACGACGTCATCCGGCGTCTGCCGGAGATCCGCGAACTTGGCTTCGACGTTCTGTATTTCACGCCGATCCATCCTGTCGGAAAGACCAACCGCAAGGGCAAGAACAATACCCTGAAGGCGCTGCCCGGGGATGTCGGCTCGGTCTACGCAGTCGGCTCGGAGGAGGGCGGACATGAGGCCGTTCATCCGGATCTCGGCACCCTCGACGACTTCCGACGTCTCGTGGCAGCGAGCCACGCCTACGGCATGGAGATCGCCCTCGATTTCGCGATCCAGTGCTCGCCGGACCATCCGTGGATCAAGAACCACCCGGAGTGGTTCGAGTGGCGTCCCGACGGCACCCTGAAGTTCGCCGAGAACCCGCCGAAGAAGTACGAGGACATTTCCAACGTCCACTTCTACGGTGGCGCGCTGCCATCCCTCTGGATCGAGCTGCGCGACATCGTCATGGGCTGGGCGGAACTGGGCGCCCGGATCTTCCGGGTCGACAATCCGCACACCAAGCCGATCCCGTTCTGGGAGTGGATGATCGCCGAGGTCAATGCCCGCTACCCCGACGTGATCTTCCTCGCTGAGGCCTTTACCCGGCCGAAGATGATGAAGAAGCTCGCCAAGGCGGGTTACCAGCAGAGCTACACCTATTTCACCTGGCGAGACACCAAGGCAGATCTGATCGCCTATTCGACCGAGTTGGCAGGAGAGATGGGCGACTATTATCGTCCCAACTTCTTCGCCAACACGCCCGACATCAATCCGATCTACCTGCAGACCAGCGGACGGGCGGGCTTCGTCGTACGCGCAACCCTCGCCGCTACGCTGTCGAGCGTCTGGGGCATCTACAACGGCTTTGAGATGTGTGAGGCCGAGCCTTATCCCGGCAAGGAAGAATACCTCAACTCCGAGAAGTACGAGCTGAAGGCCTGGGATTACCACCGACCCGGCAACATCCGTGACCATATCATCAAGCTCAATCAGATCCGGCGCGACAACCCGGCCCTGTGGGACTTTCGCAACGTCGTCTTCACCGGCGCCTATAACGACCAGATCATCGGCTACGCCAAGGTGACGCCGGAGGGGGACAACTGCATCTTCGTGCTGGTCAACCTCGATCCGCGCAACCGGCAGGAATGCACCTACGAGGTGCCGCTGTGGCTGCTCGGCCAGCCCGATGACGGGGCTGTCGAGGTCGAGGACCTGCTGCTCGGCTACAAGTTCGAGCTACGTGGGAAATCACACCGCATCGCCCTCGATCCTGCGGAGCGCTCGGCGGTGATCTGGCGCCTTCGCGCCCCGAGCCGGGTTGCGTAAGCCGCGTGCCCGTGTCAGCAAAAAACCCGGCGGCCCAGGCGGGCCGTCGTCGTGTCGCCCGATTGTCGGCGCCTACCCAGCCGACGGACGCCGTACTCGCCAGTCTCATCGCTGTGAGTGGTACGGATGCCCCGGACACGCCCTTGAACTCGACGCATGAGGCAACGACGCGATGATCGATCGCAGCGATCCGCAATGGTACCGTGACGCCATCATCTACCAGATCCACGTCAAGTCGTTCTTCGACTCCAACAATGACGGGATCGGCGATTTCGAGGGCCTGACGCAGAAGCTCGACTATGTCCGCGACCTCGGTGTCACGGCCATCTGGCTGATGCCGTTTTATCCGTCGCCCCTGCGCGACGACGGCTACGACATCGGCGATTATCGGGACGTCAATCCGTCCTACGGCACGATGGAGGAGTTCCGGAAGTTCGTGGACGCGGCGCACGAGCGCGGCCTGCGGGTGATCACCGAGCTCGTCATCAATCACACCTCCGACCAGCATCCCTGGTTCCAGCGAGCCCGCGAGGCCCCGGCCGGTTCGCCGGAGCGCGACTTCTATGTCTGGTCGGATACCGATACACCGTACTCGGACACGCGCATCATCTTCCTCGACACCGAGGTCTCGAACTGGACTTGGGACCCTGTCGCCAAGCAGTACTTCTGGCACCGCTTCTACAGCCACCAGCCCGACCTGAACTTCGACAATCCGGCCGTGCTCGAAGCGGTCATCGAGGTGATGCGCTACTGGCTCGACATGGGCGTGGATGGCCTGCGCCTCGATGCAATCCCCTACCTGATCGAGCGGGACGGCACGAACTGCGAAAACCTGCCGGAGACACACACGGTCATCAAGGCGATCCGCGCGGCTTTGGATGCGAGCTATCCCGACCGGATGCTGCTGGCTGAGGCCAATCAGTGGCCCGAGGAGACCGCGCAGTATTTCGGCGACGGCGACGAGTGCCATATGGCATTCCACTTCCCGCTGATGCCGCGCATGTACATGGCGATCGCCCGCGAGGACCGGCACCCGATCACCGACATCATGCGCCAGACCCCGGAAATTCCCGAGGGCTGCCAGTGGGCGATCTTCCTGCGCAACCATGACGAGCTGACCCTCGAGATGGTCACCGCCGAGGAGCGCGACTACCTCTGGTCTTTCTATGCCGCCGAGCGCCGCGCCCGCATCAACCTCGGCATCCGGCGCCGCCTCGCGCCCCTGTTGGAGAACGATCGGCGCAAGATCGAGCTGATGAAGTCCCTCGTCCTGTCGATGCCCGGCACGCCGGTGCTGTATTACGGCGACGAGATCGGCATGGGCGACAACATCTACCTCGGTGATCGCGACGGCGTGCGGACGCCGATGCAATGGTCGCCGGACCGCAACGGTGGCTTCTCGCGGGCCAATCCACAGAAGCTCTTCCTGCCTTCCGTGCAGGACCCGATCTACGGCTTCGACGCGATCAACGTCGAGGCACAGACCCAGTCGCAGACCAGTTTGCTGAACTGGACGCGGCGCATGATCGCGATCCGCAACAATTCGGTGGCGCTCGGCCGGGGCGGCATGCAGTTCCTCTATCCTTCGAACCGCAAGGTCCTCGCCTGGATCCGCGAGTTCGAGGGCGAGCGGGTCCTCTGCGTCGCCAACCTGTCCCGAGCGCCGCAGGCGGTGCAGCTCGACCTGTCGGAACTGCGCAGCGCCGTTCCGATCGAGCTGACGGGTGGCTCGGAGTTCCCGGCCATCGGCGATCTGCCATACCTGCTCACCTTGCCCTCCTACGGCTTCTACTGGTTCTCCCTGAGCGCGGCGAACACGGGCAGCATCGGTCCGCAGCCCGAATTGCCGGAACTCTTCACCCTCGTTCTCACGGGTGGCATCGAGACCTTGATGGCCGGGCGCGAGCGCACGGCCTTCGAGCGCACAGTCGCGCCGCGCTTCATCGCGACCCGTCGTTGGTTCGCCGCCAAGGGCTCGCGCATCAAGTCGGTGCAGGTCACCGACAGCGCGGCGCTGAAGGACAGCACCGGCGAGGCGAAGTTCCTCCTGCCCCGGGTCGCCGTTCACCTCTCCACGGGCGAGCGGCAGGACTATTTCGTGCCGGTGGCAGTCGATGAAGGCCGCGAAGACGAGGCCATGCTTCAGCATGCCGTGGCGCGTGTCCGCCGGGGTCCGCGCACCGGGCTGCTGCTCGGCGCGGCCGCTTCGTCGAGCTTCGCCGTTGCGATGGTCGAGAGCATGCGCGAGGGTCGCGAGATCGCCACCGAGACCGGGCGCCTCGTCTTCTCCACCACTTCCGCCTTCGATCGCGATGTGGTGGTGGAGCCCGGCGAGATCCGGTCGCTGAACGCTGAGCAGAGCAACACCTCGATCGCCATCGGCTCGAAGATGATGCTGAAGCTGCTGCGCCGCCTGCAGACCGGGACCCATCCCGAGATCGAAGTCGGGCGTTTCCTTACTGAGACCGCGCACTTCCACAACACGCCGGCGCTCCTTGGCGTTCTTGAGCACGTCGACGCCAAGGGCACTCGTACAGCGCTCGCGGTGCTGCAGAAGTTCGTGCCGAACCAGGGCGATGCCTGGACGCTGATGCTGGAAGGCCTGCGCCGCGACTTCGACACGGTGGTGTTGGCGCCGGAGAGCGAAGCTCCGTCACCCGCGGAGGCGTTCGAGACCCACCTGCGCTGGGCGATTCTGCTCGGGCGCCGCACGGCCGAAATGCACAACGCGTTCGCGGTCGAGACCGACGACCCGGCCTTCGCGGCCGAGCCCTTCGACCACGCCGACCTCTACGCCCTCGGCGACGACACGCGCCGCCAAGCGGAGCGGGCTTTCCGCGGGCTCGACGGCCTCGCGGGCCGCGGCTCCAATGCTGCGAGCACCGAACTGGCGGGCCGCCGCCACGAGGTCGAGGCGGCGATCGAGACCCTGACCGCCAGGGCACCACAGGGCGCTACGAAGACCCGCATCCACGGAGATTATCACCTCGGGCAGGTGCTGGCGGCAGAGGACGATCTCATCATCGTCGACTTCGAAGGTGAACCCTCGCGGCCGGCCGACGAGCGTCGGATCAAGTCGACACCGTTGCGGGACGTCGCCGGCATGCTGCGCTCCTTCGCGTACGGCGCCGAGACCGTCACCCGTGGGATCGCCGCGCGCTTCTCGGATTCCGAGGAGCGGGCCCGGCGGGCTTCGATCGCCTGGCGCGGCATGATCGATGCCGCCTTCCTCGACGGCTACCGCGAGGCCGTCTCGGTGAGCCGGGCCGCCGTGACCGATCCGGAGACCGAGGGCCGTCTTCTCAGGCTCTCATTGCTGACGAAGGCGCTCTACGAAGTCGATTACGAAGCCAACAATCGACCCGACTGGATCGAAATCCCCGCCCGTGGGGTTCTCAACATTCTGGATGAGATCAAGAGAGGCGTTTGAATGATGGGCATCGACGAGACGTTCGCGAGCAGGACCGGCCAAGCGTCGGGCACCTCCGGATCGGCGGACGTTACGCCCGTTGCCACCCGGGCGCCGCAATCCGCGGCGCCCGAGACCGGTTCGCTTCACCCCGACGTCATTGCCGCAATGATGGCGGCGAACCATGGCGATCCCTTCTCGGTGCTGGGTCCTCATGAGGTGGGGCCGGGTCAGTGGGAGGTTCGCGCCGTGCTGCCGGAGGCGAAATCCGCGAGCCTGCTCGTGGGCAGCCAACGCATTTCCTTCGAGCGCAAGCACCCGGACGGCTTCTTCGTCGCACGCCTGCCGAGTGAGGGGCGTCCGCTCTATGAGCTATCCGTCGAAACCTGGGACGGCGTCGAGCGCTCGCGCCACGATCCGTACGGGTTCGGCTCCTCCCTGCGCCAAAAGGACATCGACAATCTGCGCGAGGTCGGCAGCAACGTCACCTACCGCATCCTGGGTGCGCAGCATCGCCCGGTCGACGGGATCGACGGTTTCCGCTTCGCGGTCTGGGCACCGAATGCCCGCCGAGTCAGCGTCGTCGGCGACTTCAATAACTGGGATGGCCGTCGCCATCCCATGCGGCTCTGGCAGAATGGCGGCATCTGGGAACTGTTCATCCCCGGATTGAAGGCTGGTGCGCACTACAAATACGAGATCCGTGGCGCCGATGGATCATTGCTGCCCCTCAAAGCCGATCCCGTCGCTTTCGCGGCCCAGAAGCCGCCGGAGACCGCCTCGGTTCTCCAGGGCACGAACGATCCTGCCTGGCATGATGAAAAGTGGATGGCAACGCGGGGTGAGAAGGACCCGCGCCACATTCCGATCTCGATCTACGAGGTCCATCTCGGTTCCTGGGCGCGGGTCGCCGAAGAAGGCAACCGTTACCTGACGTACCGGGAACTGAGTGAGCGCCTGATTCCCTACGTGAAGGAGATGGGCTTCACGCACATTGAGATGCTGCCGATCACAGAGTTTCCCTTTGACGGATCCTGGGGTTACCAGCCGGTCTCGCTCTTTGCGCCGACGAGCCGCTTCGGCACGCCGGATGACTTCGCTGCTTTCGTCGATGCGGCCCACGCGGCCGGCATCGGCGTGATGCTTGATTGGGTGCCGGGCCATTTCCCCCTCGACGCGCACGGCTTGGGTCAGTTCGATGGGACGCATCTCTACGAGCACGCCGACCCTCGTCAGGGCTTCCACCAGGATTGGGGCACCTACATCTATAATTTCGGTCGGACGGAAGTCTCCAGCTTCCTCGCCGCCAATGCCCGGTTCTGGCTCGAGCATTATCACCTCGATGGCCTTCGCGTGGATGCCGTCGCGTCAATGCTCTACCTCGACTACTCGCGTCGTCAGGGCGAGTGGATTCCGAACCGTTATGGTGGCAACGAAAATCTCGACGCCATCGAGTTCCTACGCAAGACCAACGAGGCGACCTACGCGCACGCACCCGGCACCCTGACTGTGGCCGAGGAATCCACCTCCTGGCCGGGTGTTTCGCACCCAACCTATACGGGTGGCCTCGGTTTCGGCTTCAAGTGGAATATGGGGTGGATGCACGACACCCTGAATTTCGTCTCCAAGGAGACGATTCATCGCCGCTACCACCACCACGACCTGACCTTCGGGCTGCTCTATGCCTTCTCGGAGAACTTCATCCTTCCGCTGTCTCACGACGAGGTGGTGCACGGGAAGGGCTCGCTCCTCGGCAAGATGCCCGGTGACCGTTGGCAGAAGTTCGCGAATTTACGCGCCTATTACGGCTTCATGTGGGGGCATCCCGGTAAGAAGCTGCTCTTCATGGGTTGCGAGTTCGGCCAGGAGAAGGAATGGAACCACAACCAGAGCCTCGATTGGCACCTTCTGGAAGACGGGATGCATCAGGGCGTCAAGGATTTGATCCGCGACCTCAACCACCTCTACAAGGCGACGCCAGCCCTCCATAGCCGGGATACCGAGGCTGCCGGGTTCCAGTGGCTGGTCGCCGACGACCAGGACAACAGCGTCATCGCCTGGGCCCGGAAGGGTCGTGAGCCGGATGAGATTGCCGTGGTGGTCGCGAACTTTACGCCGGTGCCGCGGGAGAGCTACCGGATCGGGGTTCCGGTTGCCGGTTTCTATCGGGAAGCCATCAATTCGGACGCGGAGCGCTACGGGGGTTCGAATGTCGGCAATATGGGCGGCGTTCAGGCCGAAGCCGTACCGAGCCATGGTCAGCCCTATTCGGTGTCCATGACGATCCCACCCCTGGCAACGACGATCTTTCTCCGCGAGGGGTAAGGTCGTACGTCGCGGGTCCCGTCTTCAGGGATGGGACCTGCAAATCTTAGCAAACGAACAAAGCCGGCGGGTGACCCCGCCGGCTTTGTTCGTTTGCCGATAGCGCCGTCGTGACTTTACGCAGCGCGGAGGCGCAGGCCGGCAGTGTTGCCGAAGGCGCGGGCGTAGAGGGATGCGTAGTTCATCGCGGCCTGATCCCAACCGAACGAGCGCGACATGGCGTGGCGACGCATGGCGTTGAGGCGCTTCTTCTGTGCGAAAGTATCGAAGGCGCGCCGGATCGCGTTCGAGAAGCCACGCGTGGAGGCCTCGCCGAAGGTGAAGCCGGTGACGCCGTCCTCCACCGTATCAGCAAGTCCGCCGGTCCGATGAACGATCGGCAGTGATCCGAAGCGCTGGGCATACATTTGCGCCAATCCACATGGCTCGAAGCGCGAAGGCATCAGCAGAAAATCGCTGCCCGCGAACATCCGGCGCGCATCCCGCTCCTCGAAGCCGACATGGACGCCGATAGAGGAGGGATGGCGGCGAGCGAGGTCTCGCAATGCACCTTCGAAACGGCCTTCGCCCTGGCCGATCACCACGAGCTGACCGCCCTCGGCCACGATCGACTCGGCTGCGGCGATGCTGAGATCGATGCCCTTCTGGTGCACCAGTCGGGAGACCACGGCGAAGAGGGGACCGCGCGAAACGGCCAGACCGAACTGTCGCCGGACAGTCTCGGCGTTGGCACGCTTGCCCTTCCAATCATCGACCTCGAAACGGGCGGCAAGATGGGCGTCGGTCCGCGGGTCCCAGCTCTCGTCGATCCCGTTGAGGATCCCGGCGAGGCGGCCCTGTGCGGCCCGTGTCCGTAGCAGGCCATCGAGCCCGCAGCCTGATTCCGGTGTGATGATTTCCCGAGCGTAGGTCTCGCTGACGGTTGTTACGTGCGAAGCGTAGAAGAGCCCGGCCTTGAGGAACGAGAGCTGACCGTAGAACTCGACGCCGTCCATCTGGAAGGCATCTTCGGGTACCCCGAGGCGCCCGAGGGACTCGCGCGGGAAAACGCCCTGATAGGCAAGGTTGTGAACCGTAAGGATGCTCGGCACTCGCAGTCCAGCCCATGCGAGATACGCGGGGGCGAGGGCAGCCTGCCAATCGTTTAGATGAAGAAGATCTGCGGCCCAAGCCGGGTCGATGCCCCGCGCGATTTCTGCAGCAGCGAGGCTTAGACGGGCGAAGCGGATGTCATTGTCGCCGAAATCGCCCTGCGCGTTGCCGTAGGGTGTCCCGTCGCGCTGATAGAGATCTGCATTGAGGACAACGTAGACTTGGAGCCCATCGCTGGTCTCCACGAGGCCAAGATCACAGGGCGGTACGCCCGCTTGGGCCGGCAACTGTGCGACGACCGGGATGTGATCGAACTGCTCGACGACCTGCCGGTATCCGGGAATGAGGACGCGAACATCGTAGTGCTTGCGTAGAGCTCGCGGAAGAGAGCCCGCCACTTCGCCAAGACCCCCCGTTTTCACGAAATCGGCCATCTCCGGCGTAGCGAAGAGAATGCGGGGCTGTAATTGGTGGCGGAAACGGGTGCCGTGGTGGAGGTCTGTGGGATTCTGCTGGTCCGCCAGGCTCATCAATTCGTTCCCGCGTCGAGCGGTGGGCGGGAACGGAGAGCAAGAGCCCAGCATCGACGTCGACCTCGTGAACGCAGCGAGACGGTGATTGTTCCGTTGCATTGCACAATTCAAGCCACGTTCAGAAACTTTCTCGCAACGAGACGCTTCTGCCCGCTTTTCACACGCTGATGTGATGCTCGCTGCGACCCTCAGCTGCAGCCTCTGATGAGAATCAGGCCTTCATTGGCCTCGAGCACCAAATCGTTGGCGTGCTGGTTGCTGGCTCGGTCCGTGTGGGTGGAAAGGAGAACGGTCCATGCGCCACCATATGCCCCCGTATCGCTGACGGTTTGTGGCGATGCACTAAAGTTTAGCAGGATGCGGAGTGTCGTATCAGCGTCATGCCGCTCATAGGCAAAGACGAACGCAGTCGATGAAGGCAGGCTGCGAAATCCACCCGTCGAGAGAGCCGTATTGTCCCGGCGGAGGCGCAGGAGGCGACGGTAGAGGATGAGGAGCGATCGGGCATCGTCGCACTGGCGCTCGACGTTCCGGGCTGCCGCATCCGCGCTTAGGGGGAGCCAAGGCTCGCCCACGCTGAAACCCGCATTGGGTGAGTCGTCCCACTGCATCGGCGTGCGTTCGGAATCGCGGCCGTGGCCTGGCTCGTTGCGCTCCCAGGGATCCTGGACCCGGTCTGGCGGAATGGGCACGTGGGCGAGGCCTATCTCGTCACCGTAGTAGAGCGTCGGCGTGCCGCGCAGGGTCAACAGAAGCATCGCCGCGATGCTGGCCTGTGCGGCACCGACCCGTGCCGCGATCCTGGGTTGATCATGGTTGCCGAGCACCCAATTCGGCCATCCGCCGGGGGGAAGGGCGTCCTCGTAGGCGACGACGAGTTCGGCCACCGAGCGTGCGTTCCAGGGCGTTTGAATGAGTTGGAAGTTGAAGGGCAGATCGACGCCTGCCAGATCGGCGCCATAATACGCTACGAGTCGCTCAACGGGCAGGTATATCTCGCCGATCAGAACGCGATCACCGTAGGGTGCGAGTACGGCCCGCATCTCTGCGATGACATCGAAGATCTCGGGGCGATCCGCGGAATAGACCTGAGTGAAGCGATTGATCTCGGCCTGCCCCGAGGTGAAGCCCGGATTGGCAGGATTATCGCGGAAGCCCTCATCCTTCATCAGGTGCCAAATCACGTCGACACGGAAACCGTCGACACCGCGGTCGAGCCAGAAGCGGAGGACATCGTGCATCGCCGCGCGAACCTCCGGGTTGCGCCAGTTCAGGTCCGGCTGCTCGGGCAGGAAGGCATGGTAGTAGTATTGCCCCGTCGCTGCGTCTCGGCTCCAGGCGGGGCCGCCGAAATTGCTGATCCAGTTGTTGGGCGGACCACCATCGGGGGCGGGATCGCGCCAGATATACCAATCTCGCTTGGGGCTCGTGCGCGAAGCGCGGCTTTCCGCAAACCACGGATGGGCGATCGAGGTGTGGTTCGGGACGAAATCGAGGATGACCTTGAGCCGCCTGAAATGGGCTTCCGCCACCAGAGCGTCGAAGTCCTCCAGTGTTCCGAACAAGGGGTCGACGCCACAATAGTCCGCGACGTCGTAACCGAAATCCGCCATCGGAGAGGGATAGAACGGCGAGATCCAGACAGCATCGACGCCGAGCCAGGCGAGATAGTCGAGACGTCGGGTGATCCCGCGCAGATCCCCGATCCCGTCCCCGTCGCTATCCTGGAAGGAGCGCGGGTAGACCTGATAGACGGTGCCGCTCTTCCACCAGACCGTATCCGCCATGCAATCCTCCGCCGACGCGCCCCGGTCGCGTTCGGGTCGGACCCTAGCCGCAGACGGGACCTCGCGCGACCCGCTCGGATTGAGGGGCGTTCAGACAATATTCGAACGTGGTGTGGTCTCATTCCCGAACGGTTTGGCTGGGACTGTCGGACACCATGACGCAGGTTTGTGTTTCAGGGGAGCTCTGTGGTCTCGATGGGGCGCCAGTAGGGCACGCTCGGACAAGCAAAGTACCCCATCCTAAAGCGGTACCGAATTCGCAGCATTGGTGGAGTGCGAGAATGGGGCTCCGGGGCGAGGATCGAACATCAGACTAGAGAAAGATCGCGAGCGCGGTACGGCCCATGCTGCACCGGTTGGCGAGACGAAACGAAGGGGACCGGGCCGAACGCAGAACTGGAATGCCCGAGAGCATGATAGCCCCAGGGTTGTCATCCTGGCGGCGGCTTCCAAGTCTGATGGCCGAAAAAAGGGGGGGACTAAGACGTGCTGAACGACAAACTCATCGGACGAGACAATTCCGACGTCACCACATCGATGGAGGCTTCGGAGATGACTCTACGAGGGCCCTCGCCAATGTCGCGAGAACGCACCCGACCGCTGCAGAAGCCGTCCGGCGATGCTGTAGCGGACCTGCGGGAGGCCATCCTGGCCAAGCTGGTCTATGCCATCGGAAAGACGCCCCGGACTGCACGTGAGCGTGACTGGTTCGCCGCGACCGCCCTCGCCCTGCGTGACCGGGTCGTCGATGCTTGCCACGATGCGGATGGGTCGATCCCCAACAAGCGAGTCTATTACCTATCCCTGGAATTCCTCATCGGTCGTCTTCTCTCCGATGCCATGAACAATCTCGGCCTCGTCGAGACCACCCGGACGGCCCTGCGCGAGCTCGGCGTGGAACTGGGCGACGTGGAGGCGGCGGAGCCAGATGCCGCGTTGGGGAACGGCGGCCTCGGACGTCTCGCCGCCTGCTTCATGGAAAGCATGGCCAGCCTGTCGATCCCCGCTATCGGATACGGGATTCGCTACGATCACGGCCTCTTCCGGCAATCCCTGGAGGACGGATGGCAGAAGGAAGCCCCGGAGACCTGGCTCGCCGAGGGTAATCCTTGGGAATTTCCGCGACCCGAGGCGACCTACACGATCGGTTTCGGTGGCCACGTCACCATGTCGTCGATCTCCGAAGGCGTGATCCGTCGCCATTGGCATCCGGCCGAAACGGTACGGGCGGTGGCACATGACGTGCCGGTCGTCGGGTGGCGCGGACGCCATGTGAATACGTTGCGTCTCTGGAAGGCCGAAGCCCACGTGCCTGTCGAGCTGGCTCAGTTCAATGGCGGAGACCATGTGGGTGCCGTTTCAGCGCGGGCTCGCGCTGAAGCAATCTCTCGCGTGCTTTATCCGAGCGACTCGTCCGCGGAGGGCCAGGAACTGCGCCTGAGGCAGGAATACTTCTTCACCTCCGCCTCGCTACAGGATCTGGTGCGCCGGCATGCAGCCGAGCGCGGCGATTTGCGTTCGCTGCCCGATCACGCCGCAATCCAGCTCAATGATACGCATCCCGCCATCGCGGTGCCGGAGTTGATGCGCCTCCTCCTCGAGGATCATGGCTTCAACTGGGAGGATGCCTGGCACGTCACGACGCACACTCTCGGCTATACGAACCACACGTTGCTTCCCGAGGCGCTGGAGACTTGGCCGGTCGAGTTGATGGAGCGCGTGCTGCCGCGGCATATGCAGATCATCTACCTGATCAACTGGATGCACCTTGAAGAGCAGGGCAAGCAGGGCCGTGGTTCTGCCGAGAAGCTCGCTGCCGTGTCGCTCATCGACGAAACCCATGGCAAGCGGGTCCGCATGGGCCATCTTGCATTCTTGGGAGCCCGCCGCGTGAACGGCGTGTCTGCGCTGCATACCGATCTGATGCGCTCGACGGTGTTCAAGGAACTCCACGCCCTCGACACGGACAAGATCGTCAACAAGACGAATGGGATCACCTTCCGGCGCTGGCTCCACAACGCCAATCCGGAACTCACAGCCCTCGTTGTCGAGGCAGTCGGGCCTGAGGTGCTTGATACGCCCGAACTGCTCACCGGCTTGGCCGATGTCGCATCCGATACGAACTTCCAATCCCGCTACGCAGCGATGCGCCGTGCGCGGAAGGCGGCTCTCGCGCAGGTGGTTGCCGATCGCACTGGTGTCGCGATCGATCCGTCGGCCCTCTTCGACGTACAGATCAAGCGCATCCACGAGTACAAGCGCCAGCTCCTCAACGTGATCGAGACCGTTGCCTTGTATCAGGCGATCAAGGCTGACCCGACGGCCGACTGGACGCCGCGCGTGAAGATCTTTGCCGGGAAGGCGGCACCGAGCTACGTCCAGGCCAAGCTCATCATCAAGCTCGCCTGCGATGTCGCCAAGGTGGTGAACACCGACCCGGACGTGGCGGGCCGCCTGAAGGTGGTCTTCCTGCCGAACTACTCTGTGAGCTTGGCGGAGGCGATCATCCCCGCGGCCGATCTCTCCGAGCAGATCTCTACGGCCGGCATGGAGGCCTCCGGTACCGGCAACATGAAGCTCGCCCTCAACGGCGCGGTGACGATCGGCACCCTCGATGGCGCCAACATCGAGATCCGTGACCATGTGGGCGCGGACAACATCTTCATCTTCGGCCTCGATGCGGCCGGGGTGCAGGGTCGGATGGCGGAGTCGAACTACGCTGAGGCAGCTATCGCCGCTTCGCCCCGTCTGCGGGCCGCCCTTGACCTCATCGAGGTTGGAGGCTTTTCGCCCGAGGAGCCAGGCCGTTTCGGACCGATCGTCAATGACCTGCGCCACAACGATCGTTATCTCCTCACCGTCGATTTCGACGATTACTGGCGCGTTCAGCGCTCGGTCGATCAGGCCTGGAACGATCCGAAGGCCTGGTGGCGTACGGCCATCCTCAACACCGCTCGGATGGCGTGGTTCTCATCCGACCGTTCCATGCGGGAATATGCGGAGGACATTTGGCGGGTTCGGCTTAGCTGATTTGCCCAGTGCGCCCGGCTCCCGAGATGGGGGCCGGGCAGGTCGCGGCTGCAATCTAGAAATGACTGAGCCGCATCCCCAGGGTACGCGTCCGGTGATGGCCGCGGTCGACGGCCTCGCGCACTCGGCTGAAGTCTGACCTTAATGCTGGCGTTCAGGTCAGCGGGTCGGGGCGATGCGGGTCGAGGTGCTTGAGGGGGCCGAACGACGGCGGCGCTGGTCGTTCGAGGACAAGGTGCGGATCGTCGAAGCCTCGTACGAGGCCGGGGTGTCGGTGTGTTCGGTGGCGCGCCGGCACGGGATTGCCCAGGGCCTGCTGTTCACGTGGCGACGCCAGGCTCGAGAAGGCCGTTTGGGCGGGGACGAGCAGGCCCCGGTCTTCGTGCCCGTCGCGATCACCCCGGAGCCATCGCCGGCGGTTCCAGTTCTGCGGTCGGATGATCTTGATGCTGCGGCCCAGCCCCGTCGAGCGCGGCGCAAGACCGGCGTCATGGAGATCGATCTCGGTGACGGTCGGCGTCTCAAGGTCGACCGGGACGTCGATGCCGCGGCGCTGCGTCGGGTGCTCGATGCCCTGGAGGGTCGATGATCCCGCTGCCGGCCAGCGTCCGGGTCTGGCTGGCGACCGGCCACACCGACATGCGCAAGGGCTTTTCCAGCTTGGGGATGATCGTCCAGGAGACGCTGAGGCGCGACCCTCATTGCGGGCACCTGTTCGTGTTCCGCGGCCGGCGCGGCGACCTGATCAAGGTGATCTGGCACGATGGCCAGGGCGCGTGCCTGTACACCAAGCGGCTCGACCGCGGCCGTTTCCTCTGGCCCTCGGTGGCGGACGGAGCCGTGACGATCTCGACGGCGCAACTCGGCTACCTGCTCTCGGGCATCGACTGGCGGATGCCGCAGGAGAGTTGGCGTCCGAGCGCCGTCGGCTAGCGCTGTCGGCTGAGGATAACGCGTTACAGGGGCTGAGGAATATGCTCTTCTGTGGGCGTGTTGAACGCGCCTGAGCCCCCGCCGCTTCCCACGGATCTCGCCGCCGCCCACGCCATGATCCTGGCCGAGCGGGCGGCGCGGCTCGTGTCCGAGATCGCGGTCGAACGGCTCAAGCTGGAGGTCGCCCGGCTGCGACGGGAGCGCTTCGGGGCCTCCTCGGAACGCAGCGCCCGGATCGACCAGCTCGAACTCGCCCTGGAGGATCTGGAGGAGACGCTGGCTGAGACGGAGGCGCAGGCGGCTGCCGAGCCCGATGGGCTCCCCAGTGCAGCTTCCTCGCGGCGCAAGCCCGCTCGTCGGCCTCTCCCCGAGCACCTGCCGCGCGAGCGCGTCGTCCATCCCGGCCCGACGACCTGCGCTTGTTGCGGCGGGACGCGCCTACGCCACCTCGGCGAGGACGTCACCGAGACCCTGGAGCGGATCCCGGCGCGCTGGGTGGTGATCCAGCACGTGCGTGAGCGCTTCTTCTGCAGCGACTGCGAGACCATCATGCAGAATCCGGCCCCCTTCCATCCGATCCCGCGGGGTCGGGCTGGGCCGAACCTCCTGGCCGAGGTGATGATGGCCAAGTTCGGCCTACACCTGCCTCTGCATCGACAGAGCCAGCGCTTCACGCATGAAGGCGTGCCGATCGACGTCTCGACCCTGGCCGGCTAGGTCGGGGCCGTCACCACCGCCCTGTCGCCCCTGGTCGCTCGAATCGAAGCCCATGTCCGGGGGGCCGAGCGCCTCCATCTCGACGACACGCCGGTGCCGGTTTTGGCCAAGGGCAAGACCCGCACGGGCCGGCTCTGGACGGTGGTGCGCGACGACCGCCCCTTCGGTGGACCCGAGCCGCCGGCCGCGGCCTACTTCTACTCCCCCGATCGCTCTGGCGCGCATGCCGAGACCTGGCTGGGGGACTTCCACGGCATCGTGCAGGCGGACGCCTTCTCGGGGTTCGGCCGGCTGTACAACCCCGGACGCAAGCCGGGTCCGATCCGCGAGGCGGCCTGCTGGGCGCATGCCCGACGCAAGTTATTCGAACTGGCCGATCTGAAGAAGGCCCCGATCGCCATCGAGGCAGTCACGCGGATCGATGCGATCTTCGCCATTGAGCGCGCCGCCAACGGTCTTGCCCCGGATGAGCGCTGCGCACACCGCCGCGCCCGCTCGGCCGCCCTCGTCACCGACCTGGAAGCGTGGCTGCGGGACAACCGCGCCAAGCTCTCGGCCAAGACCCCCACAGCCGCGGCGATCGATTACCTGCTCACGCGCTGGAGCGCCTTCACCCGGTTCCTCGACGACGGACGCATCTGCCTCTCCAACAATGCCGCCGAACGCGCCATCCGTCCCTTCGCGGTGGGCCGCCGCAACTGGACCTTCGCCGGCTCGGATGCCGGCAGCCATCGCACCGCGGCGCTCTACACGCTGATCGATACCGCCAAGCTCAACGGCATCGACCCGCAGGCGTGGCTCGCCGACATCCTCGCGCGGCTACCCGACCATCCCGCCCGGCGCATCGACAATCTGCTGCCGTGGAACTGGACCCAACTTCAGCCCCGGCAGATCGCCGCCTGACACCCCGTCGAAACCACGACCGCGGCCTTCACCGAAGGCGTACTCCCCAGGGGAATGTGGCTCATTTCGTTTGATCGCCTCAGCGGGGTCGGGGGCCGAGCTAGATCCCGGCGTCAATCAGGATCGGATGGCACCGGGCCCCGGTGGTGGCGGCGAGGACCTCCACGGCTCCGACGGTCGAGGCATCCCCCGCGACGTGTACCACGTCTGTGCTCCGCAGCGATGGCAGGTGTGCTGTGAGGGGCCCCGGGCGAACTTCGGGCGGACGTTGGCGGGTGCGGTCGGAGACGGTGACGATTTTGGTGACGCCGGTCGCGCGCAACCAATCGAGCGCCGGTCGCATGTAAAGGTCGAGTGGATTGCGCGCCCCGACCACCAGGATGATTTCACGGGCGGGTTCGATGTAGCGCGCCGCATGGGCAATGGACCAGATCGGTGCAAAGCCGGTCTCGGAAGCAACAAGAACGAGGCGTCCGCCCCCTGCACGGTAGAAGCCGCGACCGACGGGCCCTTTCACCTTCACCGGGTGATCGCACGCGAGAGCTTCCACCAATTCGTGGCCGAGACCGAAGCCGTCGCGGTCCTGGCGCAGGTGGAACACTAACTCGTTAAGTTCCGCCGATCCGTCGACGCGCAGGGTCGGGCTCAGGGTGACGGGCGCGAAATTTTCGAATGTGACGTCGAGCCCGTGACCCGGTTCCAGGGCAAGCCGACGAGTGATCGTCACGACGACTTGGAAGGTATGCGGACCAAGGGGGGTGATCTCGGTGACTGTGCCGGTCCGCTTCTGCACGGCGGTCGGTCGACTCGGCAGCACCAGGCGAGAAGGTGGCTCGATGGCAGCTGCGCGAGGCAGCGAAAGCTTGATGGCCTCACCACGATGGGCGCGGCTCTGAGCCCGGCGTGGGGCAGGGCCGGCGCCCTGGCCACCGGCTCCAGGCGTGGCAGCGATCATCCCATCGGCAAGAGCGGCTTCCAGCGGGGTGTCACCGGTGGAAACGCGCACGGACTTGCCGTTGACGACGAGCGAGCAGCGGGCGCTCATGGTCGTCCTTCAGGTGTGGGGAATGGAGTGGGTGCGTCGCGGAGGTGTCGCTGAGCGACGCCTCGCCTCAGCGCGGTTCGTGGAGCAGATGGTCGACCAGGGCGGCCCAACGGTCGCGGACCGCCTGTGCCTCCGGCGACAGTGGCTCGGCGCCGTCGATCCGGCTGATGCAGGCGCGGAGCCGGTCGACCTCGCGACGTTCGGCCCCCAGCACGGCTTTCATGACCATAACCTCGGCCTTGAGCCGCGACACCTCACCTGCCGCGGCCGTACCGGACGTCGCGACTGCGATGGGTGCGGCAGCCGGAACCTCATGAACCACCGCGACGTCGGGCGCCGCGCGAAGCGGACGCGCCATCAAGCGTCGGACCAGACCGGTGTCGATCTCGTCGTCCACGATCCGCAACGCAGCCTGCGCCATGACCCCATCTCCCTCGGCCAGCGCGTTGCGCTTTGCCGCCCGCCCATCAACTCGAAGCTGAGGATGCCCGATCATGGTTAAGGGAGGTTTAACTGGATGCGATGGTTTGCTCGCATCCAACGGATCTCCCTCAGGCAGCTTCGGGCGCTGCACCGAGCAACTGCCGAGCTTGAAGCATCGACATCGGTTCGCCGAAGGCGAAACCTTGAGCATATTCACAGCCCAGTTCAAATAGGATCTGTGTGTCGACTTCCGATTCGGCGCCTTCCGCAATGATCGACAAGCCGAGTTCCTGTGCCATCTTGACGATGGATCGCAGGATGGCGGTCTGGCCCGTCGCGATCTGGCGTACGAAGGATTGGTCGATCTTGATTGTGTCGAAGGGGAAGCGCTGCAGATAGGAGAGGGCCGAGTAGCCAGTGCCGAAATCATCCAGGGACAGGCCGGCTCCAAGGTCGTGAATGCGGTGAAGCATCTGCGCTGCGTATTCAGGATTCTCCATCACCAGGCTCTCGGTCATCTCCAGCTTCAAAGAGCCAGGGATGACTCCTGAACGGGCGAGGATCGTCTTCACGTCATGCAAGAGGTCGTGGCGGAGGAGCTGTCGTGAGGAGACGTTGACGGAGGCGAAGATCGGCGGTTCCACATCGAGGGAACGCTGCCAAGCTGCCAGCTCGAGAGCGGTTCGCTCCAAGGCGAAGATACCAAGATTGACGATGAAGCCGCTTTCTTCCGCGATCGGCAGGAAGGTCGCGGGACCAATGCGGCCGAGCTTCGGATGGTCCCAGCGCAGGAGCGTCTCGAAACCCGCGACGGTGCGGTCCTCCAGCCGGACGATCGGCTGGAACAGCACCTTCATCTCGTTTCGATCCAGCGCCCGGCGCAGATCGGCTTCCAGCATCAAGCGATCGCTGCGCTCGTTACGCATGGTGGCGCGGAACACTTCGGTGCGATCCCCACCGCCGCGCTTGGCTTGGATCATCGCCATCTCGGCGTTCTTGAACACCTCTTCCCGCTTCAGGTTCGCACCACCCTCGTAGAGGGCGAGACCCACAGAGACCGTCAGGAAGATTTCGCGATCCGCATAGGTGATTGGTGTCGCAATCGCTTTGCGGATCATTTCCGCGAACGCGAGGATGCGGTCCGGCTCGCGTTCGGAAATCAGGATCAGGGCGAACTCATCGCCCGCGACACGGGCCAGGGTATCCTGTGGGCGGAGGAGGCGTCCGAGTCTACGCGACAGCGTCAGAAGGATCGAGTCACCGGCCGACAGACCGATGGCGTCGTTGATGGACTTGAACCGATCGATGTCGAGGACGATCGTCGTCGGCCGTAACCGGGCATCCTGGCTGGCGAAAGCCAGCGCCGCATCGAGGCGATCATAGAAGAGTTCGCGGTTCGGCAGACCCGTGAGGCTGTCATGCACCGCATCGTGGAGAAGCCGCTCCTCGGCCGTCTTCACCTCGGTGACATCGCTGATCGTGCCGACGACCCGGATAACCTCTCCGTCCGAACCAATCACGGGCCGTGCCTTGAGGCGATACCAATAGTACGGGCCGGCCGTGGAGCGCAGGCGGAAATCGTGCACGATGCGGCCACGGCGTTCCTCGATGACTGTGTCGAGGGCCGCCGAGTAGCGCTCGACGTCGAACGGATGGACCAAGCTCAGCCAGTTGGCCGCAGGGCCTTCGAGGGCGCCGCGTTTCAGACCAAGCTGTCCCTCGATTTCCTGACCGGCAAAGACACGGTCACCCGGTACGTCCCAGTCGAACACCACGTCCCCTGCGCCGGCAAGGGCCAATGCGCGACGCTCGGTGTCAGAGACAAGAGCGTGGGTCAGGCCACCGCCCGCGAACGCATGCTGCATCACGGTGAAGCCGATCAGCATGACGATCAGCACGAGGCCGCCGATGAGGGCCGGTTGTACCAGGTCGCTGCTGATCTGCCCCGTGATCGCGAACCCTGCAGCCACCACCCAGACGAGAAGCAGGCACCAAGTAGGCACCAGCAGGATGGCGCGGTCATAACCGTTGTGCGCCGCCAGATAGACGATCAGCAGCAGGCCAACCCCGGCCACCGCCGCAATAGAAATACGGGCGACACCCGCCGCCACAGGCGGATCGAAGACCGCGAGGCCCACCAAGCACGCCAGGAACAGAAGCCAGATGATCGCCACGTGGCTGTAGCGGACGTGCCACCGGCTGAGATTCAGATAGGCGAACAGGAAGACCAGCAGCGTCGCGCCGAGAACCGCCTCCGTCGAGGCGCGATAGACACGCTCGGCAACCTCGGTAATGGGAAACACACGCTGCAGGAAGCCGAAATCAATCGACGCGTAGGCCAGCACGGCCCAAGCCAGGGACGCAGCGGCAGGAAAAATGATCGCGCCCTTCACGACGAAGATGATCGTCAGGAAGAGGGCGAGGAGACCTGCAATGCCGATAATAATGCCCTTGTACAGGGTCAGGCCGTTGGCCTTCTTGCGATAAGCTTCCTGATCCCAGAGGTACACTTGTGGGATGTTCGGGCCTCGGAGCTCGGCCACGTAGGTTACCGTCGCACCGGGATCGAGAGTGATGACGAACTGATCGGCTTCCGGGTTCTCATCACGCTCTGGCCGAATGCCCTGGCTCGCCGTGATGGCGGCGATGCGCGAGCCTCCGAGATCGGGCCAGACAACACCCGAACCCACGAGGCGAAAATGCGGGGCGACGAGGACCCGGTCCACCTGCTCGTCGGTGTCGTTCGTGAGGGCGAACACCATCCAGTCAGGGCGGGCGCCGGTCTCACGGGCCTTGACCACGATGCGGCGGACGATCCCGTCCTTGCCCGGAGCGGTGGAGATCTGAATCAGGTCGCCATCGGAGCGATAGCGCTCGATCATCGGTGTGAGATCGATAACGGGCGCGTCGAGCGTGACGCGGACCGCCTCGACGGCCTGCGCCGGTCCTCCGACGATCAGGGCACTGAGCAGTGCCGCAGCGAGGGCGGCTAGGACGAGGGCGAATCTACGCAACGGGCGAGTGTTCCGGCCGGGCGAGGCATGATCGATGGAAACAGGCGACGGGAGACGGCTCAGCTGTGCATCCAGTCGTATCGGTGGGGGCCTCGACGAGCAAGGCAAACGGTTGCCTTGCGCGACGGCGTTCACCGGTTGTGAACCGTGGCGCCGACGAGGTTCGATCGCCCGCCTTTGCGGCCAAAACAAGCCGCAAAGGCCAAGCTCACGCCGCCTTCAACGCCGCTGTGATGCGGTCGAGCGTCGGAAGCTTCTTGATCGGGCCGATGGCGGCGAGGGTTGGGGCGCCCTTCAGCAGGCGTCGGCCAGCTTGGCGGACGTCGTCGACGGTGACCGCGTCCACCTTCGCGATGACCTCGCTGGCTGGAATAACCCGGCCCCAGGCCAGGATCTGTCGGGCGTTGCGTTCGATTCGGCCACCAGGGGTCTCCAAGGCGGAGAGCAGCGCGACCTTCAGCTGGGCCTTCGCCCGAGCGACTTCGATCGTGTCGGCATCCGCCGCGGCACGGATCGTTGCGTCCAGCGTCACGTCCATCAACTCGGCGAGGTCACCCCCGGATGTACCGGCGCCAATTCCGAACAGACCACAATCGTAGAACGCCCAATGAAAGGATTGGATCTCGTAAGCCAGGCCTCGCGTTTCGCGCACCTCGTGCCACAGCCGCGAGGTCAGGCCGCCACCGAGCACCTGTGCGAAGATGTGAAGCGCGTAGTAATCGTCGTCGCGAAACGACAGGCCTGGCAGGCCGAGCACGACGTTGGCTTGCTCGAGCTTCTTCGGCAGCCGCTTC
The DNA here is from genome assembly GCF_979256535.1 of Methylobacterium sp. AC690. Taxonomy (NCBI): domain Bacteria; kingdom Pseudomonadati; phylum Pseudomonadota; class Alphaproteobacteria; order Hyphomicrobiales; family Methylobacteriaceae; genus Methylobacterium; species Methylobacterium sp. AC690. The sequence goes on from NZ_CEEDOX010000003.1 coordinate 258,064, forward strand.
TCGCCACCACCATAGACCCCCGGGACTGCTTCCGGCGGCTGCGTCGGCTTTAGATCACCGAAATAGCGCGACGCCGATTCGACGATTTGGTCATGGCCGATGGCGCCCGCCGCCGCCAGGACGGTGCGGTCGGGGGTATATTCCCGCGCGATGTAGGCCTCGATCGCTGCTCGGTCGAAGCTGTTGATCGTCTCGGGCGTGCCAATGATCGGCCGCCCCATTGGCTGGTTCGGAAAGGCCGCCTCGGTGAACGCCTCGTAGACGATATCGTCGGGGGTATCCTCGATCGCCGCGTATTCCTGCAGGATCACGCTCTTCTCACGCGCAAGTTCGCCGGCATCGAAGACTGAATTGGTGAGGATGTCTCCGATCACATCGAGGGCGACGCCCGCATCTTCGCCCAGCACCCGCGCGGTGTAGCTCGTTCCCTCGGCACTCGTTGCGGCATTGATGTCGCCGCCGACATTCTCGATGTCCTCGGCAATGCGGCGGGCGGACCGGGTCTTCGTACCCTTGAAGGCCATATGCTCGATGAGGTGGCTCAGACCGCCCTCGTCGGCACATTCGTGGCGCGAGCCGGCTCCGACCCAGACGCCAAGCGTCGCCGTCGCCACGCCCGGCATCGACTCGGTAACCACGGTGACCCCGTTGTCGAGCTTGGTGATCTTGAGATCGGGCGAAGCGCCGTGGGTGGCGAAATGTTGGTTCATGAGCGGTTACGCTCCCTTGGTGATGCGGGCGCGCTCGCGGATGAAGGTCTCGACCGCCGCCTGATCGTTGGCAACGCGCGAAAAGGTCTCCTTGCGATCCATCAGGTCGGCGAGGTGCGGCGGAAGTTCAGGCCGCCGCCCGCCGATCGCCTTGGCGACGGCGTCGGGGAACTTGGCAGCGTGAGCTGTGGCCAGCGCCACAACCGGCGTGTGTGGGTCCTGCCGCAGGAGCTTGCGCGCTGCATGAATGCCGATCGCGCTGTGTGGATCGATGACGTGTCCAGTCTCCGCATGGGTGCGGGCGATCTCAGCCATGACCTCGGGCTCGGAGACGGCAGCGGCATCGAACTCGCCGCGCACGGTCTCGAGGACGGACGGATCGAGATGGAAGCCGCCCGACTGCTTTAGCCCGGCCATGAGCCGCGCGAGGCTCGTGGAATCGCGTCCCAAGGCCTCGAACAGTAGGCGCTCGAAGTTCGAGGAGATCTGAATATCCATCGAGGGCGAGGTGGTCGGTTGCACCCCGCGGACCTCGTACGCGCCGTGCTCGAGGGTGCGAGCCAAAATGTCGTTGGCATTGGTGCCGATCATGAGGCGCTCGATCGGCAGTCCCATGCGCTTGGCGACCCAGCCGGCCAGGATGTCCCCGAAATTCCCGGTCGGGACCGCGAACGAGATCGGACGGTGAGGAGCGCCCAGGGCCACGGCCGAGGTGAAGTAGTAGACCGCCTGTGCGGCGACTCGGGCCCAATTGATCGAATTGACGCCCGACAGCCGAACATCGTCGGCAAAATCCGCGTGCTGGAACAGGGCTTTGACGATGTTCTGGCAGTCGTCGAAATTGCCGTCGATGGCGATGGCGTGGACATTGTGTGCCCCGACCGATGTCATCTGACGACGCTGGACCTCGGACACGCGCCCTTCCGGGAACAGGATGAAGATATCGACCTGATCGAGGCCGCGGAACGCCTCGACCGCGGCGCTGCCGGTATCGCCCGATGTGGCGCCGACGATGGTGGCCCGTGCACCGCGGGCACGCAGGACATGGTCCATCAGGCGCCCGAGCAGCTGCATCGCGACGTCCTTGAACGCGAGCGTCGGGCCGTGGAAGAGCTCCAGCAGAAACAGGTTGTCGTCGAGCTGGGTAAGGGGGCAGACGGCCGGATGCCGGAAGGTCGCGTAGGCCTCCTCGATCATCCGATCGAGGTCCACATCGGCGATCTCCCCGTCGATGAGGGGGCGCAACACGGTCTTGGCCGCATCGGCATAGCGCAGGCCTGCCAGTGCGGTGATCGTCGGTTTGGCGATCTGCGGCCAGCTCTCGGGCACGTAGAGGCCGCCGTCGCGAGCGAGGCCGGCGAGAAGGGCATCGGAAAAGCTGAGGGGCGCCGCGGCGCCGCGGGTCGAGACGTGAAGCAAGGGGGCCTCCGGGAAGGCGCCCCGTCTACACGATGTCGGCGGGCGTGTCGAAAGTGTCGGGCTGGGTCAGGCTTTGCTGCCGGGCGCCTTGACCAGACGGCATCCCGTGATCCGCCAGGCGCCGTCCGACTGTTTCTCCAAGCTGTAGAGAGCAGCCCAGTCGGCCCCGTCCTCGTCCTGCAAGGTGACGCCGAGGGCCACACCGTCGTCACCGGCATCCTCGATGCGATCCACACTGTATCGCCGGTTTCGGTAGACGGCGCCGTATCCCTGTTTGACCATCGCGATGAAGGTTTCGGGTGAGGGAAACAGCCCCTGGATCGCGGGGGCGGCCTGAGCATAAGCGGTGGCCGCATCGTCTCGACGGAAGGCGTCGATCTGGCGTTCCACCGTGGCCTTTGCCGCATCCCGCGCGGCCGCATCCACCGCAATAGCGGCCGAAGGCATGAACATCAGAGTGAAAAACAGGAGGACGGTGCGCATGGGGCCCACTCCGTATCGTGACCGCTCACCCGGAGGCTAGCGGGATCACCGGCGCAGCTGAAGCAAGTATTCGGCCGCATGCGTCACGATTGCGCGGGTGGCAACTCGTCGTGAAGTCGACGCCAAGCGAAGACACCGAACACGCCGACGAGGCAGGCTGCAATTCCAAACCAGGTGAAAGCGTATTGCAAATGGTTATTCGGAAGATCGACCCGAAGCTGACCACCCTTCGGCCAGCCGCCGGGATTTAGCGTGGCATCTGCCTCGACAAGGTAGGGTCGAGGATCGGTGAGGCCGCGGGAGGCGCTGATCCCAGCGATGTCGCGGTTGAACCATTCGTTCCGCACCGGATCCGGCGCCGGCACGAACATCGTCCGTGGCTCTGATCCGCGAAGTATCCCAGTCACGGTGGTGATGCCGTCGACCTGGCCGGCAGCGCGATTCGCGGGCGCCTTCAACTCGGTGGGCACGAAGCCGCGATTGATCAGGATGGAGCCACCATTCTCGAGCAGGAAGGGCGTCAGGACGTAGTAGCCCTGCAGCGCCCGTCCTGGCACCTCGCCCGCGGCGAGCCCGTGGACCAGCGTCTCGGCTTCGTGCCGAAACCGCCCCGTGACACGGACACGTCGAAACTCGTCCCGGGCTTGATCCCAACTCTGCGTCGGGGGAAGCGCGGCTGGCGGCTCAACCTTCGATCGCGCCAGGATGCGGGAAATCAGGGCTTCCTTCTCTCCCTTGCGCTCAAGCTGCCAGACTCCAAGACCAAGGAGGATCGCGAGGCAGATCAGTGAGACGAGGCCGGGCGCCAGGATACTGCGCCAGGCGCCGGGACGAAGTGTCGAAGCCATGACTAACGGAAGCGCCCTTGCTCGGCCTTATTGGTAAATTGTAGGGCCGCGAGGACACCCTTGAGTGGCCGCACCAGCAGAAGACTGAGTCCGATCGACAGAGTGCCCGCCACCAGGGCATGCACCCAGATCGGCGGCTCATAGGTAATCTCCATCCAGAGCGCGAGCCCAACGACTATGATGCCTACGATCGACATCACGAAGAAGGCTGGCCCGTCTCCCGAATTAAAACTGCCGTAGTCGAGACCGCAGACCTCGCACGAAGGGCGGAACGTGAGGAAGCCTTCGAACATGTGCCCCTCGCCGCAACGGGGACAACGACCACGCAGGCCGGCGGAAATGGGGGAAGGCTTCGGCCGCGATGCATCCAAGATCGATCACTCCTCGTACGGCGCTGCGCCGTGCCACTCCATATGGGCATGGACTATGCGCGCTTCAGGCGCGACCATGAAAAAGGGCGGCTCACGCCGCCCTTTTCAACACTGCCCTACGGACCAAGCCGGGCTCAATGAGCCGCGTGACCGACCCCCGCTCCCCAGACATAGATCGACGCGAACAGGAACAGCCAGACTACGTCAACGAAGTGCCAGTACCAGGCGGCGAACTCGAAGCCGAGATGCTGGCGGGTGGTGAACTGACCGAGATAAGCGCGGTAGAGACAAATCGCGAGGAAGATCGTCCCAATGATGACGTGAAAGCCGTGGAAGCCTGTCGCCATAAAGAAGGTCGACGAGTAGATGCTGCCCGAGAAACCGAAGTGGGCGTGCGCGTACTCGTAGGCCTGGCAGGCGGAGAACAGGATGCCGAGGATGATCGTCAGCCAGAGGCCGTACTTCAGGCCCTTCCGGTCATCGTTCAGCAGGGCGTGGTGCGCCCAAGTGATCGTCGTACCGGAGGTGAGAAGGATCAGAGTGTTGAGTAGCGGCAGGTGCCACGGGTCGAACGCCTCGATACCCTTCGGCGGCCAGGTACCCCCCGTGAAGTCGACGCGCGAGGCCTGGATCGGATCGGCGGCATAGAGCGCGGCTTCGAAATAGGCCCAGAACCAAGCAACGAAGAACATCACCTCGGAGGCGATGAACATGATCATGCCGTAGCGGTGGTGCAGCTGAACGACGCGGGTGTGGTCGCCCGTGTTGGCCTCATGCACGACGTCCTTCCACCAAGCGAACATGGTGTAGAGCACGCCGACGAGGCCGGCGCCGAAGATGTAGGGGCCAGGGGTGAGCGTGCCGATCTGAAGGCTCTTCATCCAGAACACGGCGCCGAAGGCCATCAGGAAACCCGAGAAGGCACCGATCAGCGGCCAGGGACTGGGGGCCAGAATATGGAAGTCGTGATTTTTGGCGTGCGCCTCGGCCATTGAACTCTTCTCCTACCCCCGACCTCCGGACCGTCGCCGGCCCTCGATCCACTGATTGCGTCTTCCCGACCGGGTTGCCCCGGATTGTTGTGGCAAACCCTTACCCAGGGTCGTGCGCTGTTGTCACGCTTGTGCCATCAAAAATTCGACTTCGTCCCCGTGCCGCCCGTTGTCGCAAGCGCGGCCGTGGGCTGACCGTTCTTCGAAGCGAAATACGTGTAGGAGAGCGTCATCTCAGACAGATGCGCGGTATTCGAGTCCTTGCGGACCTCAGGGTCAATGTAGAACACCACGGGAAAATCCATCGTCTCACCCGGCTGCAGGGTTTGCTCGTTGAAGCAGAAACACTGCACCTTGACGAAGAAGCTTCCCATGAGACCCGGCTGCACGTTGAAAGTGGCGATGCCTGTAGAAGGCGTGCTGCCGGTGTTCTTCACGCGGAAAAAAACGGTCTTCGTCTCGCCGAGTCGGGCTTCGACCTTCGGCGACTCGGCCTGGAAGCGCCAGGGCAAGCTCGACGACACGTTCGTGTCGAAGTGAACCACCATGCTGTCATCGATCGCCGCAGCAGTCGGAGCAAGACCTGTACGCGGCGTGCCGTCATAGCCGGTCGCCTTGCAAAACATGTCGTAGAGCGGCACCGACGCGAACGCGAGCCCGATCATCCCGAAGGCGAGGCCTGCACAGGCGAAGGCCGTCACGCCGGCCTTGCGGCCAACGCCACGCGGCGGCGCATGTCTGGGGTCGACCATCAGAAGCGTCTCCGTTGTCCGGCGCAATCAGATCGGACGATTGAGGACCTGTGGCCCAAGCTTCGCGATCGTAAGCACGTAGAAGATGGTCACCAGCGCGAACAGGACGGTCGCGATGGCAATGGAGCGCTTGCGCCGACGCTGTGATTCCTCGGGCGTCAACGGCCGTGGCGTTCCCGGAAGGCCAGGGCGATCGCTCACAGGCTCACCGCGCGGAAGAGGCCGAGGCTCTGCTCCGCGAGCAGTGCCGCGAACATCAGAAAGAGGTGCAGGATCGAAAATCCGAACATGCCCATGGCGGCCTTGCGCTCCGGCTCGCCCTCGCGATTGCGGAAGACGTGGACGCTGAAAGCCAGCATCCCGAGACCGCCCAGCAGCGCGGTGATCGCGTAGAGCCATCCGCCGAAACCGAGGGCGACAGGCGCGAGTCCGAGGGGGAAGAGCAGCATCGAGTAGCCGATGATCTGACGACGCGTCGAATCAGGGCCGGCGACGTTCGGCATCATGGGGATGCCAGCCTTGGCGTAGTCGGCGGACTTGATGAGGGCCAGAGCCCAGAAATGCGGCGGCGTCCAGATGAAGATAATCATGAAGAGGACCAGCGACTCGACGCCGATGGTGCCGGTTACGGCCGCCTGACCGACCATCGGGGGGAGGGCGCCGGCAGCGCCTCCGATGACGATGTTCTGCGGCGTCGCGCGCTTCAGCCACATCGAATAGACCACGGCGTAGAACACGATGGTGAAGGCCAGGAGCCCGGCCGCCATCCAGTTGGAAGCGAGACCGAGGACCAGCACCGAGCCGACCGACAGCACGATGCCGAATGCCAACGCCTCATCCGGTCGGATGCGTCCATCCGGGATCGGACGCTTTGCGGTCCGGGTCATCACTGCGTCGATGTCCGCGTCCCACCACATGTTCAGGCAGCCGGAGGCACCTGCGCCGACAGCGATCATCAGCAGCGAGATGGAGCCGACCACCGGCTGGATATGGACGTTCGAGACCACCATGCCGACGAGCGCGGTGAAGATGACAAGGATCATCACCCGCGGCTTCAGCAGGGCGAAGAAATCCGACACCTCGCCGCCAACCGGCGACAGAACTTGCGGCTCGGCGCCAGCGGATAGGCTGTTCGACACGCTCGTCATGGGGTCCCGATACGGTTTTCGTGTTTGGTGGGGCTTCAGATCGCGCCGCGTGGCGCCGCCCTTTGCGGGAGACCTCAGCACACTCGAGGAGCGAACTCCCGAAGCTTGACCGAGGCCTCCGGGAAAGAGCGAGGACCGCTCGCGCGGTCCTCGCAATCCTCGAAGCTGGTAACCTGTTCAGTGGTGACCCGGCTCTTCGACGATCCGGGGCAGGGTCTCGAACTGGTGGAAGGGCGGCGGAGAGGACAGGGTCCACTCCAGGGTGGTCGCACCCTCACCCCACGGATTGTCGGCGGCGCGCTTGCTCGAACGGAAGGCCAGAACGACACCGATGAAGAACACCACCATGCCGAGGGCGAAGATATGTCCGCCCCAGGTAGAAACCTTGTGCCAACCGGCGAAGGCTTCCGGGTAGTCGGCGTAGCGGCGCGGCATGCCGGCCAAGCCAAGGAAGTGCATCGGGAAGAACAGGACGTTCGCGCCGATGAAGGCGAGCCAGAAGTGCAGCTTGCCGGCCCACTCGGGGATGATGTGACCGGTCATCTTCGGGAACCAGTAGTAGACACCAGCGAAGATGATGAACACGGCACCAAGCGACAGGACGTAGTGGAAGTGCGCCACGACGTAATAGGTGTCGTGAAGGTACTTATCGACCGCCGAGTTTGCGAGGACAACGCCGGTGACGCCGCCAACCGTGAACAGGAAGATGAAGCCGACCGCCCAGTGCATGGCAGCGGTGAAGCGGATCGAACCACCCCACATCGTCGCAATCCACGAGAAGATCTTCACGCCGGTGGGCACCGCGATGACCATCGTTGCGAAGACGAAGTAGGACTGCGTCTGGAGGGACAGGCCGACCGTGTACATGTGGTGCGCCCACACGACGAAGCCGACGACGCCGATCGCGACCATGGCGTAGGCCATGGCGAGGTAGCCGAAGACCGGCTTGCGCGAGAAGGTCGAGATGATGTGCGAGACGATGCCGAAGGCCGGCAGGATCATGATGTACACTTCGGGGTGGCCGAAGAACCAGAACAAGTGCTGGTAGAGGACCGGATCGCCGCCGCCGGCCGGATCGAAGAACGTCGTGCCGAAGTTACGATCGGTGAGGAGCATCGTGATCGCGCCGGCAAGCACCGGAAGCGACAGCAGCAGGAGGAAGGCGGTCACCAGCATCGACCAGGCGAACAACGGCATTTTATGCAGGGTCATGCCCGGCGCGCGCATGTTCAGGATGGTGGTAATGAAGTTGATCGCACCCAGGATCGAGCCGGCGCCGGAGAGGTGGAGGGCAAAGATCGCGAAATCGACGGCCGGACCCGGGTGACCGGCGCTCGACAGGGGCGGGTACACGGTCCAGCCAGTACCAGCACCTGAGGAGCCAGGAGCGCCCTCGACGAAGAGCGAGCAGACGAGGCTCAGGAAGCCTGCGACCGTCAGCCAGAACGAGACGTTGTTCATGCGCGGGAACGCCATGTCTGGCGCGCCGATCATGAGGGGCACGAACCAGTTGCCAAAGCCGCCGATCAAGGCAGGCATCACCATGAAGAACACCATGATGAGACCGTGGCCGGTCACGAACACGTTGTAAGTGCCGGGATTGGCGAAATACTGGAGCCCGGGCTCTTCCATCTCCATGCGGATACCGAAGGAGAGGAACGCGCCCATGATGCCCGCGCAGAACGCGAACAACAGGTAGAGAGTGCCGATATCCTTATGGTTCGTCGACAGGAACCAGCGGGAGAAGAAGGACGGCATGTGGTGGTCGTGGGCGTCGTGGTGCCCCGTATGTGCAGCGGCGTTCGCCATGGATGCAGACCTTAGTCCAGGTTTCTCGTGATCATCTCGATGGGTGGAGCCGGGCGCCGCTCAAGGGCCCGGGTCCGAAATCCGCGCCCTTACCGGGCGTCGGCGAACTTCGACGGGTCGTCGATGCGGGCGAACTTAGTCTTACCTTCGGCGAGCCACTTGGCGTAGGCCTCTTCGCTCACGACCTGAACCGTGATCGGCATGTAGGCGTGACGCGCGCCGCAAAGCTCGGAGCACTGGCCATGGTAGGTGCCTTCGCGCTCCGCCTTGAACCAGAACTGGTTCAAGCGGCCCGGAACGGCGTCGATTTTGAATCCGAAGGACGGCATTGCCCAGGAGTGCATGACGTCGGCGGCAGTGACCTGAATCTTAACGATCTTATTCACTGGCACGACCATGTCGTTGTCGGTACCCAACAGCTTCGGCTGCTTGTCCTCGTCGAGGTTGGCATCGAAGGTGAAGCCGCCGCCGTTCTCCACAGCCGGGTACTCGTAGGACCAGTACCACGCGTGACCGATGACCTTCACCAAGACGTCGGCCTTGGGGTCGGAAAGCTGCGTGCGCAGGAGGCGGAACGACGGGATCGCGACGGCGACCAGGATCAGCACCGGGACGATGGTCCAGGCCACTTCGATCATGGTGTTGTGCGTGGTCTTTGAAGGCGTCGGGTTCGCCTTCTCGCTGAACCGGAAGACGCAATAGAGAATCAAGCCGAGCACGAACAGCGAGATACCGAACGACAGCCAGTGCATGCCGTGTTCGAACGAATGAATGTCCCGGGCGTTCTCGGTGACCGCGACCTGGCGATCCATCTGCCACGGAACGGGCTGGCCGATGCCGGCCGCGAGCGCGGATGAGGAAGAAACGAGGAACGCGCCGAGCGCGGCAAGCCCCCATGATGACCGGTGTTGCGCCTGCGTCGTCCGCATGTGCCTCTCGTGGCTCCCCGTGATTGTGATCGTCGATGCCGCGCGTCTTGCTGGGTTTGTTCTAAATCGCAAGTGCATTTCGCGGATCGCGGGCCTTCCGAGGGGATGACCCACGTCTGGCCGATTGGCGTGTCAGACCACAAGGGCGTGAAGCGCGCAACCGCAACAGCGTCGCATCATGCGGCTTGAAGGTCTCGACTCAGGCCGCTGACGGTCTATCGAAATGTCGCAGGCTAGGCGATGCGTCCCTGGGAATGCTTCATCCCAGATGAGGAGGCGTAGCCTGGCTCCAAGGCTTGCGAAGGGGCCGTCCGTGATCGATCGACTCGAATTTATCCTCGCGCTCGCGCGTGAGCGTCACTTCGGCAGGGCAGCCCAGGTCTGTAACGTCTCGCAGCAGACCCTCTCGGCCGGGGTGAAGCAGTTGGAAGAACGGCTCGGTGTGCTTCTCGTGCAACGGGGTTCGCGTTTTCAGGGATTCACTCCGGAGGGTGAGCGCGTACTTGAGTGGGCTCGGCGCATCGTTGGAGATGCGAGGGCGATGCGCGAGGAAGTTGCGAGTCTTAGGCGCGGGCTCGCGGGAACGTTGCGCCTCGCGGCAATCCCGACTGCGACCCCGATCGTTGCCGCGCTCACGACGCCGTTTCGGGCGCGCCACCCGAACGTCCGCTTTTCTGTCCACTCCACCACCTCTGGAGAAATTGGGCGCCTGATCGCCGATCTCGAGATCGACGCCGGGATCACGTATCTTGAGAATGAGCCCCTCGGTCGGCTGACAGCTGTTTCACTCTATCGGGAGCGCTATCGCCTCCTGACCGCGATCGACGGGGTGTTCGGCGAACGGGAAACGGTCACATGGAATGAGGTCGCGAGCCTGCCTCTGTGTCTGCTGACCCCTGATATGCAGAACCGGCGGATCATCGATCGGCAACTGCTGAATGCAGGAACGGCGGTCGCCCCGCTGCTCGAGTCCAACTCGATGATCGTTCTGCTGACTCACGTTCGTACCGCCAAATGGGCGAGCATCATGCCGGCGGTACTCGCCGACACCTTCCGTTTGAGTGACCGCGTGAGAGCCGTGCCAATCGTCGATCCGGATCTCAGCCACGTTGTCGGCCTCGTGGTGCCGGAACGCGAACCGATGACGCCCCTTTGTGCTGCGCTGATCGTCGAGGCGCGGAACGTTGCCGCGTCGATCACTGAAATGATCGACGCCTTGTAAAAAGACCTTGAGAACGCATTGAATCGGCCTCTGTTTACCGTCGCTTTTCGCGTCGCAACATCGGTCGCTGACAAAAAACCGTTGTCATTTCACGGATCAGCGCGATTGATCGTGGGTTGGCGATATACCACCCTGGAATGAGAGCAATCTTAGTCCGGGTATGAACAATGGTGCCGAACGAGCCCTGGAGCGAGCCGCGTGCCGCCGGGATCATCGCCGAACACGTCCACCTCGAAGGGGCGACACTTCCGATCCTCCATGCGTTGCAGGGGACCTTCGGTTACGTCGATGAAGGCGCGGTGCCGCTTATCGCCGACGCACTGAACCTGTCGCGCGCGGAGGTGCATGGCTGCATCACCTTCTATCATGACTTTCGTCGCGCACCGGCCGGGCGCCATCAAGTTAAGCTCTGTCGGGCCGAAGCGTGCCAAGCCATGGGCTCCGACGCTCTGCATGCCGAGATCCTGTCACGTCTTGGGGTCGACTGGCACGGAACCACGGCCGACGGTCAGGTCACGGTGGAGCCCGTCTACTGCCTCGGTCTCTGCGCCAATGGGCCCGGAGCCCTGGTGAACGACGAGCCTTTGGCCCGGCTCACCGCCGCTTCCCTTGAAGCCACCCTGACGGAGATGAAGTCGTGAGCATCACGATCACCGTTCCGCGCGACGCCGTGGCGCTGGGGCTCGGTGCCAACCGCGTCGCCCGCGCGCTGTTCGCCGGCGCCGAGCGCCGCGGCCTCGACGTCACCATCGTTCGCACTGGCTCCCGAGGCCTCCTATGGCTTGAGCCGATGATCGAGGTCGCGACGGCGGAGGGCCGTATCGCTTACGGGCCGGTGACGCCAGCCGATATCGACAGTCTGCTTGATGCGGGCCTCGTTGAGGGTGGTTTGCACCCTCTCCGACTCGGGCGGCCGGAGGAAATCCCCTATCTCGCGCGTCAGCATCGGCTCACCTTCCAGCGCTGCGGCGTGGTGGATCCGGTCTCGGTGGAGGATTACCGGGCGCATGGCGGCTACCGGGGCCTGGAAGCTGCCCTTAAGCTCGACGCTGCCGGCATCGTCGCGGAAGTACGCGAGTCCGGCCTTCGCGGCCGGGGGGGCGCAGGCTTCCCCGCCGGGATCAAGTGGAACACTGTGATGCTCGCCCAGGCTGAGCAGAAATACGTGGTCTGCAACGCCGACGAAGGCGATTCCGGCACCTTTGCCGACCGCATGATGATGGAGGGCGACCCCTTCAATCTTATCGAGGGCATGACCATCGCGGGCTTCGCGACCGGTGCTACCCGGGGCTACATCTACCTGCGCTCCGAGTATCCGCAGGCGTTCTCGACCCTGAAGGAAGCGATCGCCAACGGTATCAAGGCCGGCCTCCTCGGCGATAACGTGATGAACTCCGGCAAGGCCTTCCATCTGGAGGTTCGCCTCGGGGCCGGTGCCTACATCTGTGGTGAGGAGACGTCCCTTCTGGAGAGTCTGGAGGGCCGCCGCGGCATCGTACGTGCCAAGCCGCCGATCCCAGCGCTGAAGGGCTTCCTCGGCCAGCCGACGCTCGTGAACAACGTGATGACCTTCACGGCCGTACCCTACATCCTGCAACACGGCGCCGAGGCTTACGCCGAGTACGGCATGGGCCGCTCGCTCGGGACCCTCGCGATCCAGCTGGCCGGCAACGTCAAGCACGGCGGCCTGATCGAGTACGCCTTCGGCATCACGTTGCGCGAGATCATCGAGGATTTCGGCGGCGGCACACGGAGTGGTCGTGCCGTGCGCGCGGTTCAAGTGGGGGGACCCCTCGGTGCGTACTTCCCGGACCACCTCCTCGATACGCCTCTCGATTACGAAGCGATGGCGGCCAACAAGGGCCTCGTCGGCCACGGCGGGATCGTTGTCTTCGACGACACTGTCGACATGGCAAAGCAGGCGCGGTTCGCGTTCGAATTCTGCGCGGTGGAATCCTGCGGCAAGTGCACGCCCTGCCGCATCGGCGCGACTCGCGGCGTCGAGACCATGGACAAGGTCATCGCCGGCATACGGCCGAGTGAGAACCTCGCCGTCGTCGCCGACCTCTGCGAGGTGATGACCGACGGTTCTCTCTGCGCCATGGGCGGCCTGACGCCGATGCCCGTCATGAGTGCGATCACCCATTTTCCTGAGGATTTCCAGCAGCGCGGGCCGATGTCCGTCGCGGCTGAGTAAGGAGGCGCGATTCATGGCCCTCATCAAAGAGATCGATTACGGCACCCCGATCCGCATCTCGGACCAGACCGTGACGCTGACGATCGACGGCATGAGCGTGACAGTGCCGGCGGGCACGTCGGTAATGGCGGCCGCGATGCATGCGGGCACGCAGATCCCCAAGCTTTGCGCCACCGATTCCCTCGAGGCCTTCGGCTCTTGCCGCCTCTGCCTCGTGGAGATCGAGGGACGGCGCGGCACGCCCGCCTCCTGCACCACGCCGGCCGAGAACGGCATGGTGGTCTCGACCCAGACCGATAAGCTCGCGAAGCTCCGCAAGGGCGTGATGGAGCTCTACATCTCCGACCACCCCCTCGATTGCCTGACCTGCGCCGCCAACGGCGACTGTGAGTTGCAGGACATGGCGGGTGCTGTGGGTCTACGCGATGTGCGCTATGGCTATGACGGGGCCAACCACGTCAAGCCGACCTCCGAGCAGTACCTACCCAAGGATGCGTCGAACCCGTACTTCACCTACGATCCGTCGAAATGCATCGTCTGCAATCGCTGCGTTCGCGCCTGCGAGGAGACGCAGGGCACGTTCGCCCTCACCATCTCCGGTCGCGGCTTCGACAGTCGCGTGGCTGCCGGACCGACCGACTTCTTCAACTCCGAGTGCGTGTCGTGCGGGGCCTGCGTTCAGGCCTGCCCGACCGCAACCCTGCAGGAGAAGTCGATCATTGAGCACGGCCAGCCGGACCATTCCGAGATCACCACCTGCGCCTATTGCGGCGTCGGCTGCTCGTTCAAGGCCGAGATGCAAGGCACCCGCATCGTCCGCATGGTGCCCTACAAGGGCGGTAAGGCGAACGAGGGCCACTCCTGCGTGAAGGGCCGGTTCGCCTACGGCTACGCCACGCACAAGGACCGGATTACTAAGCCGATGATCCGTGAGAAGATCACCGATCCATGGCGCGAGGTGACCTGGGACGAGGCGATCGATCGCGCCGCCTCCGAGTTCAAGCGCATACAGGCGAAGTACGGCAAGGATTCGGTCGGCGGTATCACCTCATCCCGCTGCACCAACGAGGAGGCCTACCTCGTTCAGAAGCTCGTGCGCGCCGCCTTCGGCAACAACAACGTCGACACATGCGCCCGCGTCTGCCATTCCCCCACCGGGTATGGGCTAATGTCGACACTCGGCACTTCGGCCGGAACGCAGGACTTCGCCTCCGTGGCGCATTCCGACGTGATCCTGGTCATCGGTGCGAATCCGACCGACGGTCATCCCGTCTTCGCATCCCGCATGAAGAAGCGGCTGCGCGAGGGGGCCAAGCTGATCGTCGCCGATCCGCGCAAGATCGATCTCGTGAAGTCGCCCCACATCAAGGCGGACTTCCACTTACCACTCAAGCCCGGCTCGAACGTCGCCTTCATCAATTCGATGGCGCATGTCATCGTCACGGAAGGCTTGGTCGACGAGGCTTATGTTCGCGAACGCTGCGACCTCGGCGACTTCGAAGCCTGGGCCCGCTTCGTCGCTGACGCGCGCCATTCGCCGGAGGCGCAGGCGGCGTATACGGGCATCGACCCGGTCGAACTGCGTGCCGCCGCCCGCCTCTATGCGAAGGGTGGAGCCGCCGGCATCTACTACGGCCTCGGCGTCACCGAACACAGTCAGGGCTCGACCATGGTGATGGGCATGGCGAACATCGCCATGGCCACGGGCAACATCGGTATGCTCGGCGCCGGCGTGAATCCACTGCGCGGCCAGAACAACGTGCAGGGCTCCTGCGACATGGGCTCGTTCCCGCACGAACTGCCGGGTTATCGCCACGTCTCGGACGATGCCACCCGTGAGACCTTCGAGGCCCTGTGGGGGGTGTCGCTGGACCAGCACCCGGGTCTGCGCATCACCAACATGCTCGACGAGGCCGTCGATGGCGCCTTCAAGGGCATGTACATCCAGGGCGAGGACATCGCCCAGTCGGATCCCGACACGCACCACGTCACCGCTGGCCTGATGGCGATGGAATGCATCGTCATTCAGGACATCTTCCTCAACGAGACGGCCAAATATGCCCACGTCTTCCTGCCGGGCGCCTCGTTTTTGGAAAAGGACGGCACCTTCACAAACGCCGAGCGCCGGATCTCCCGCGTGCGCAAGGTGATGCCGCCGCTCTCCGGCGTCGGGGACTGGGAGGGCACCATGCTGCTCTCCAACGCCCTCGGCTATCCGATGAGCTACAGCCACCCCAGCGAAATCATGGATGAGATTGCGTCCCTGACGCCGAGTTTCTCCGGCGTCAGCTTCGCCAAGCTCGACGAGCTCGGTTCGATCCAGTGGCCCTGCAACGAGGCCGCCCCGACCGGCACGCCGATGATGCACGTGGACCGCTTCGTGCGCGGGCTCGGCAAGTTCATGATCACCGAGTACGTGCCTACAGAGGAGCGCACCGGCCCGCGCTTCCCGCTCATCCTCACCACCGGCCGCATCCTGTCGCAGTACAATGTCGGCGCACAGACCCGCCGAACGGAGAACTCGCGCTGGCACGAGGAAGACGTGCTGGAGATCCACCCCTTCGATGCGGAAGTACGCGGTATCGTCGACGGGGACCTTGTTGCGCTCGAAAGTCGCTCCGGCGATATCGCATTGAAGGCGATCGTGTCAGAGCGCATGCAGCCCGGCGTGGTGTATACCACCTTCCACCACGCCAAGACCGGCGCCAACGTCATCACCACCGACTACTCGGACTGGGCAACCAACTGCCCCGAGTACAAGGTCACGGCGGTACAGGTTCGGCGGACGAATCGGCCCTCCGACTGGCAGGCGCGGTTTTTCGAGGAGGATTTTTCGTTGACCCGGATTGCGACCCAGCTGAATGCGGCCGAGTGACCAGACCAGCCTGATGGCGAACGAAGGGGATGCGGCGGTCGAGACCGCCCGGCGCGTCCCGACCCTGGTCGTCGCCTACGACGATCCGGAGCCCCGCAGCGGGACCCGGCCGCTGGCTGTCGAGATGCCGGTCAACTTGGTCTACGGAACGGTACCTTACGCCGTGATGATGACGACGCCGGCGGACCTCGTAGACTTTGCCTACGGGTTCAGCTTGACGGAGGGAATCATCGCGGCCGCCGATGAGATCCGCTCGGTTCACGTCGAGGTTGACGCGGCGGAGGGCGGAATGCGCCTTCTCGTCGATTTGGTGCCGGGGCGGTTGCGGGAACACCTCGCGCGCAAGCGCGCCATGTCGGGGCGCACCGGCTGCGGCGTCTGCGGAATCGACGATCTCGGGTCGCTACCGAGGGCCGACGCGCCCCTGCATGGCGCGGGCCGGGTTACCGTCGCGGCAATCCAGAGGGCGCTGATGGCCATGGGCGACGCGCAAGTGCTCAACGCCGAGACGCGGGCGGTCCATGCTGCGGCTTGGGCCGATCTCGACGGTAACTTGGTGGCATTGCGTGAAGATGTCGGGCGCCACAACGGCCTCGACAAGCTGATCGGCGCACTGATCCGACGCCACACCGATCCCGCGGATGGCTTCGTCGTCATCACCAGCCGCTGCTCCTTCGAGATGGTCGAAAAGGCGGCAAGCCTGGGCGCGACGGTACTCGTCGCAATCTCCGCCCCGACTTCGCTGGCGATCGATCGAGCGCGCCTGCATGGCATGACGCTCTGTGCCATCGCTCGCTCCGACACCCTGACGGTTTTCACAGGCCGTGAACGCCTCGACTTGCCCGCGAAACCCTAACGTCGCACGACTCCCGTTCCCTCGACAGAGTTTTCGTACTCATGAGCGCCCTGACGTCCGACGAGAAGCTGGTCCGCATGGCCAATCAGATCGCCACTTTCTTCCGATCCTATCCAGACGAGGAAGCTGTGGCCGGGATCCACAAGCACATCGTGGCGTTCTGGACGCCGAAAATGCGCAGAGCACTCGAGGGCTATGGCCCCAATTCGGATAGTGGACTCGATCCACTTGCGCTGCGGGCCCTGCAGGACACGCCGGCTGGCAGTAGCCCCGTTCGTGCCGCGACTCGCGACCCGCATCTGCAGGGTGCTGGCGCCAGCGACGCTGGCTGATCTGATCGCAATTCCTGAAGCGAGCACCTGGACTTCAGTCCTTTTCGGGCTCCTTCGTGGTGCCGGGTACGATCGTCGCTCCACCGATCACACGAACCGGTCGCTTGGCATCGGCCGGCACATCCTTCCAGTCCTGCGCCACCGGCTTCTCCGCCGGGGGCGGCTGCACCGACGCCGGCGTCATGGCGGCGGTTGGTGTCTCGGTCTTCGGAGGAGTAACCGCTGCGGTTATGCCAGCGGGACCAGCCTCAGCCTTCGGTGAAGTGGGGGGAACATCGGACAGCTTCTGCACTCCGGGAGCGACCGCCGGCGGAGCCGCCTTTCCCGCTGGGGCGAGGCGAACGGTTTTCCGGCGTATGTCGGACTTCGGCTTTGCCTCTGACCCGTGGGAATCGGGATTCAAGCCCATGGGATTCTGATCGCCAGGCTCAGGCCTTGCCTGTGGAACGGCCCGTGACCCGGTTACCGAACGAGCCGCGAGATCCGGGCGCCCGATAGGTTCAGGACGCGTCCGGCGAGCCTGATCCTGCGGGAAGAGGATGTCTGCAGGAGGAATGATTCGCTCGGCTTCTCGAATTCGCCGACGAGGAGCCTCGTCGTCTTCCGTCCAGCCATAGCCAGGTTCACGGCGCACAACGCGCGGGATCGCGTCGAGCCCAGTGTCGAGGCGCTGGCGTCCGATGATTCGGCCGTCGCGCGCATCGACGAAGAGGCGCAGGCGTTCGCCATACGGATTGGATGCCTCGACGACATACGCCTGCCCATCGAAGCGCGGACGCGTAACGTCCGTGAATCCGCGGTCACTGAGGCGCCACACGACAGCACGGGGCGGGAGAAGGAGATCAGGCTCGTAAGCGTATTGCGCCTGAGCGACGCTCGCAGCCCAAAGCGTCAGGATACCCGCCGACAGACCGCGGAATGAGGAGGATGCACGCATGGGCTTCCTGCGAGACGAGACCATCGCGATGAAATTCAGAGTGATGTCGGCGCGGAGGCCTGCTGTTGGCGCAGGTCCTCCGCTCCAAGGTCCGCCGGGATTCGGGACAATTCCCGCACGCCGCTTGTGCTCGGCACGCCGTGTAGACAGCCGGAATGGGGCAAGATTGCGGGGTGACGACCGTGGGCTTCGCTCCGACGGACATCGGTCGTTCCAATCTAGCAGGGACCTGCGGCAACAAGGCCTTCCGTCTGCTGGAACCATGCGCTCGAAAACCGCAGCGTGCTAACCGGCACACCCTTGCTGGACCGATTAAAATCTGTCACTTTTCATCGGTAGGACAGTAGAGCTGTCCCATTCCCGGCGGGGTGCCTGTCCGGATGGCTGTGAGGATCTCGCTCAGGTGACGTTGCCGGCGACCAAACGAGATTCGAAGCCGGTCGCCATCGCGGCGATCCGGGCCCGCACGGCTTGAAACCAAGCCGGCGTCGAGCCCGCGAGTTGCGGGCGCTTCCTGACCGAAGAACCCGCCCAGAGCCGACGCTGTCGAGAGACAAAACCCGGACGCCTCTCAGGCTCTGGGCATGAAACATGCTCGCATGCGGGCAGGTCGGAGGCGAAAGATGGTGGACGTGGTCGCATCTTCTGAGTTCGGGGCGCTGCAGGCGTCGGTTCCCGCCACTCGCGACGGGACCGCGCCGCTCATCGTACGTGACCAGGCCCTACCGAAAGCCCAGGGGCTCTACGATCCGGCTCGTGAAAGCGACGCCTGCGGCGTCGGCTTCGTCGCCGACATGCACGACCGGCGCACCCACGCCATCGTTCAGCAGGGCCTGCAGATCCTGAAGAACCTCGACCATCGCGGTGCCGTCGGCGCCGATCCGAAGATGGGCGATGGCTGCGGCATCCTCGTGCAGATCCCGCACGCCTTCTTCAAGGCCGAGTGCGAGGCCCTCGGCATCACCCTGCCCGAGCCCGGCCATTACGGAGTCGGTCAGTTCTTCATGCCCAAGGACGAGGAGGCACGTCGCCTCGTCGAAGAGATCGTCGAGAAGGCGCTGGCCGACGAGGGTCTGCCATTCCTTGGCTGGCGTGACGTCCCGGTCGATCCGAGCGACCTTGGGGTGATGGTCAAGGAGACGGAGCCTTGTCACCGGCAGATCTTCATCGGCCGTCCCACCACGGTGGCGGATGAGGACGCTTTTGAACGTCGACTGTTTACTGCGCGAAAGGTGATCTCGAACAAGGTCTACGGTCTGAAGGACGAGCGCGCGAACACCTACTATCCCGTGTCTCTTTCGACCCGCACTATCGTCTACAAGGGCATGGTTCTGGTCGATCAGCTCGGCGACTACTACCGCGACCTGCAGGACGAGCGCTTCGTTTCGGGGCTCGCCCTCGTGCATCAGCGCTTCGCCACCAACACCTTTCCGACTTGGCGCCTGTCGCACCCCTACCGGATGGTCGCGCACAACGGCGAGATCAACACGCTGCGCGGCAACGTCAACTGGATGGCGGCGCGCCAGGCGAGCGTCGATTCGGAGCTGTTCGGCAACGACATCTCGAAGCTCTGGCCTATCTCCTATGAGGGACAGTCCGACACCGCGTGCTTCGACAACGCCCTCGAGTTCCTTGTTCAGGGTGGCTACTCGCTGGCCCACGCGATGATGATGCTCATCCCGGAAGCCTGGGCCGGCAATCCCCTGATGAGCGAGGAGCGCCGTGCGTTCTACGAGTATCACGCTGCCCTGATGGAGCCGTGGGACGGGCCGGCTGCCGTCTGCTTCACTGATGGCCGGCAGATCGGCGCCACCCTCGACCGTAACGGCCTTCGCCCGGCCCGCTACCTCGTGACCGATGACGGCCTCGTGGTGCTGGCTTCCGAGATGGGCGTGCTGCCGATTCCGGACGAGAAGATCGTCGAGTCCTGGCGCTTGCAGCCCGGCCGCATGCTGCTCATCGACCTGGAGAAAGGTCGCATCGTCTCCGACGAAGAGATCAAGAGCGAGCTTGCCGCCGCGCATCCCTACGCCGAGTGGGTCAAGAACACCCAGATCGTCCTTGAGGACCTGAAGCCGGTGATCCCACGGGCCTCGCGTTCCGACGTGTCGCTCCTCGATCGCCAGCAGGCTTTCGGCTACAGCCAGGAGGATCTCAAGCTCCTCATGGCGCCGATGGCGGTGACTGGCCAGGAGGCCGTCGGCTCCATGGGTACGGACACGCCGCTCTCGGCGTTGTCTGACAAGCCGAAGTCGCTCTACTCCTACTTCAAGCAGAACTTCGCGCAGGTTACGAACCCGCCGATCGACCCGATTCGCGAGGAGGCCGTGATGAGCCTCGTCTCGTTCATCGGCCCGCGTCCCAACCTGCTCGATATGGAAGGCGCTTCCCGCAAGAAGCGTCTCGAGGTTCGCCAACCGATCCTCACCAACGGCGATCTCGAGAAGATTCGTTCGATCTCCCATTTCGAGGACCGGTTCGATACCAAGACCTTGGACATGACCTTCCCGGCCGAGACCGGTGCGGCGGCCATGGAAGGTGCTGTCGATCGCCTCTGCGACCGAGCCGAGGTTGCCGTACGCGGCGGCTATAACATCATCATCCTGTCGGATCGCGGTGTTGGGCCGGATCGCATCGCGATCCCGGCGCTCCTCGCGACGGCTGCCGTGCACAATTATCTGATTCGCAAGGGGCTGAGGACTTCGGTCGGTCTCGTGGTCGAGTCGGGTGAGCCGCGCGAGGTGCATCACTTTGCGTGCCTGGCCGGCTACGGCGCCGAAGCGATCAACCCGTATCTCGCCTTCGAGACACTGATCGCGATGAAGGACGAGTTCCCGCCGGACCTGACACCGGACGAGATCGTCTACCGGTACATCAAGTCGATCGATAAGGGCCTGCTCAAGGTTATGTCCAAAATGGGCATTTCGACCTATCAGTCCTATTGCGGCGCGCAGATCTTCGACGCGATCGGCCTGAACTCGTCCTTCGTGGCACGCGACTTCTTCGGCACCGCGACGACGATCGAGGGCATTGGCATGGCCGAGGTCGCGCAGGAGACCGCGCGGCGCCACGGCGACGCCTTCGGTGACTCGCCGATCTACCGCACCGCCCTCGATGTCGGCGGCGAGTACGCCTACCGCTTGCGCGGCGAGAGCCATACCTGGACCCCAGATTCCGTCGCAACGCTCCAGCATGCGGTGCGCCTTGGCCTGCCCGACCGCTACCGTGAATACGCCCGGCTGGTGAACGAGCAGGAGAACCACCTCAAGACCATCCGCGGCCTGTTCCGCATCAGGCAGGCGGCCGAACTCGGCCGTGCACCGATCGAGATCGATCAGGTCGAGCCAGCAGCCGACATCGTCAAGCGCTTCGCTACGGGCGCCATGTCCTACGGGTCAATCTCCAAGGAAGCGCACGAGACCCTCGCTATCGCAGTGAACTCGTTTGGTGGTCGCTCGAATTCCGGTGAAGGCGGCGAGGAGGTCGAGCGCTTCAAGCCGATGGCGGACGGCCGCTCGCGCCGCTCGGCTATCAAGCAGGTCGCCTCCGGTCGCTTCGGCGTCACGACGGAGTATCTGGTCAATTCCGACATGATGCAGATCAAGGTCGCGCAGGGCGCGAAGCCGGGCGAGGGGGGGCAGCTGCCTGGCCACAAGGTCGACGCCAAAATTGCAAAGGTCCGTTATGCCACCCCTGGTGTCGGCCTGATCTCGCCGCCGCCGCATCACGACATCTACTCGATCGAGGATCTGGCGCAGCTGATCTTCGACCTCAAGAACGTGAACCCATCCGCCGATGTTTCGGTGAAGCTTGTATCCGAGGTTGGTGTCGGCACGGTCGCCACGGGCGTGGCGAAGGCACGCGCCGATCACATCACGATCTCGGGCTTCGACGGCGGCACCGGTGCGGCACCACTGACCTCAATCAAGCACGCGGGCGGCCCTTGGGAAACGGGCTTGGCCGAGACCCAACAGACGCTGGTGCTCAGCCACCTGCGCGGGCGCGTCGTGCTTCAGGCGGATGGCGGCATCCGCACGGGCCGTGACGTCCTTATCGCAGCCCTGCTCGGAGCCGATCAGTTTGGCTTCTCCACCGCGCCGCTGATCGCGGCCGGCTGCATCATGATGCGCAAGTGCCACCTGAACACCTGCCCGGTGGGCGTGGCGACGCAGGACCCGGTCCTGCGCAAGCGCTTCAAGGGCACGCCCGAGCACGTGATCAATTACTTCTTTTTCGTGGCCGAGGAGTTGCGCGAGCTGATGGCGTCCATGGGCTTCAGCAAGCTCGAGGATCTAATCGGGCGGGCCGACTTCCTCGACACCCTCGAGGTGATCAATCACTGGAAGGCGCGCGGCCTCGACTTCTCGAAGCTGTTCCACCGTCCGGAGGTCCCCGAGCATGTCGCGATCCGGCATACGGAGAAGCAGAAGCATCCGATCGATACGGTGCTCGATCGCCGCCTGATCGCCGGCGCTCAGTCGGCCCTCGATGGCGGAGAACCGGTGGTGGTGCGGGATGAGATCCGGAACTCGGATCGTACGGCCGGCGCCATGCTTTCGGGAGCCGTGGCTAAGCGGTACGGCCACGAGGGTCTGCCCGATGACACCATTCAGGTGGAGCTGTCGGGCACTGCCGGCCAGAGCTTCGGCGCCTGGCTGGCGGCTGGCGTCACCCTGGTGCTTACCGGCCACGCCAACGACTACGTCGGCAAAGGTCTATCTGGCGGCAAGCTGATCATCCGTCCCTCCGACGCCCTGCGGGCGCCGGGCTCGCACACCATCATGGCCGGCAACACCGTTCTGTATGGAGCCATTGCCGGTGAGGCCTATATCCGCGGTTCGGCCGGCGAGCGGTTCGCGGTCCGTAATTCGGGTGCCATCGCGGTGGTCGAGGGCATGGGCGACCATGGCTGCGAGTACATGACAGGCGGTGTGGTGGTGTCGATCGGTGAAACCGGACGTAACTTCGCGGCCGGCATGTCGGGCGGCATCGCCTATGTCCTCGACGAGGACGGCTCGTTCTCGGCTCGCTGCAACCTTTCCATGGTCGATCTCGAACCCGTCGAGGAGGAAGACGACCTCATGCGTCGGTTCCACCAGGACGGTGACCTGGAAACGAAGGGCCGTGTCGACATCCTGGCCGACATGTCTGGCCACGATGAGGAACGCCTGTCTCAGCTGATCACCAATCACCTGAAGTACACGGGCTCTCCGCGTGCCAAGGCGATCCTCGATGATTGGGCTGGCTACCGCACCAAGTTCGTCAAGGTGATGCCGGTGGAGTACCGGCGTGCCCTGCGCGAAATGGAGATGGCGCGGATGCCGGTGGCGGCCGAGTAGGGGCGGCTCGACTGATATTCTATCGAAGCGGCTCCCGGTTCATCGATGAACCGGGGGTTGCATGGGTCAGCACCGAGAGATGGCTGACGCATGAGGCAGGTCGGTCGAAGATCGATCTGCCGGGAGAGAGCGGATTAGGCCGTGGGGCCGCCTTCCGCGCGACGGATCAGACAGACTCGCGAAAGACGGTCAGACGATGGGCAAGGTCACGGGTTTCCTCGAATTCGACCGGCAGGAGCAGAAGTATCAGCTCGCCGCTGATCGCGTTCGCCACTTCCGCGAGTTCACACTGCCTCTCGACGAGCATGATCTCAAGAAGCAGGCGGCCCGCTGCATGGATTGCGGTATCCCGTTCTGCCACGGTCCAACGGGTTGTCCGGTGCATAACCAGATCCCCGACTGGAACGAGCTCGTCTATCAGTCCGACTGGGAGGAGGCGGCACGCAACCTTCACTCCACCAACAATTTTCCGGAGTTCACCGGCCGTATCTGCCCGGCTCCGTGCGAAGAGGCGTGCACGCTGAATCTCGAGAACCAGCCGGTGGCGATCAAGACCATCGAGCAGGCGATCGCGGACCGCGCCTGGAACAACGGCTGGGTCAAGCCCGAGCCCGCCGACCATACGACCGGTAAGAAAGTCGCAGTGATCGGTTCCGGACCAGCGGGATTGGCGGCGGCGCAGCAACTCGCCCGTGTCGGGCACGAGGTCCACGTCTTCGAGCGCGAGCCGAAGGCCGGCGGCCTGCTTCGCTATGGAATTCCGGACTTCAAGATGGAGAAGCGCCATATCGATCGGCGCGTGAAACAGATGGAAGGCGAGGGGGTTCGCTTCCACTACGGCGTGAATGTCGGGGTGACTAAGCCGCTCGATGAACTCACCGCAGAGTTCGACGCGGTGCTATTCGCTGGCGGCGCGGAGGACCCGCGGAATCCGCAGCTCCCGGGCCAGGAGTTGGAGGGCGTGCACTACGCCATGCCGTTCTTGGTCCAATCCAACCGTCGCGTCGGTGCCGAGCCGATGCCGGGGAACGGCGAGGCTCCTATCCTCGCCACGGCGAAGAACGTTGTCGTCATCGGTGGTGGTGACACCGCTTCGGATTGCGTTGGCACCTCGTTCCGTCAGGGCGCTTTGTCCGTGACACAGCTCGACATCCGGCCGCGCCCGCCGGAGCGCGAGGACAAGCTATCGGTCTGGCCATACTGGCCGACCAAGATGCGCACCTCCTCCAGTCAGGCTGAGGGCGCCGAGCGCGAGTTCCAAGCGGCCACGCTGCGCCTGGAGGGCAAGAAGGGCAAGCTCACCGGCGTGGTCTGCACCCGCGTCGACGAGAAGCGTCAGCCTATCCCGGGCGGTGAGTTCACGTTGCCCGCCGACCTCGTGTTCCTGGCAATCGGCTTCGCTGGCTCGGTCCGCAAGGGCCTCTTGGAAGAGTCCGGCGTCGTCATGGACAAGCGCGGCAACGTCACGGCGAACGAACTCGACTACCGGACTTCGAACGAGAAAATCTACGCAGCCGGTGATATGCGGCGCGGACAATCCCTTGTGGTCTGGGCGATTCGCGAAGGCCGCCAAGCGGCGCGCTCGATCGACGAAGCTCTGATGGGCGCGAGCATACTGCCGCGCTGAGGGGGATGTCGAACCGGATTGCGACGTCTCGCCGTCGCAGTCCGGAACACGCCGGGTCTGCGCATCATTGCTGTCCTGACACCTAAGATGTCGGGACACGCGCATGACCGAACCGATGGCCGAACCCAAGATCGAACCCTATGATGGCCCTGCGGGAGGGTGGGGTTCTGCGGGCTCCCTCGCAGAGATTCTAACGCGCGAACAAATCCCCGTCTCGGGCGCGGCCCTGCTGATGAAGCAGAACAAACCCGACGGTTTCATGTGCGTTTCGTGCGCTTGGTCGAAGCCGGCCAGGCCCAACACGTTTGAGTACTGTGAGAACGGGGCGAAGGCGACGGTTTGGGAGCAAACCGCCAAGCGGGTCGGGCCCGACTTCTTCCAGCGCTACACTGTGACGGAACTCCTGAGCTGGACGGACTACGCTCTCGAGGAGAAGGGACGCCTGACCCATCCCCTCCGCTATGACCCGGACAGTGACCGGTACGTAACGGTGTCGTGGGAAGAGGCTTTCGCGGAAATCGGGCGGGAGCTGCGTGCCTTCGATCCAAATGCGGTGATCTACTACACTTCCGGCCGTGCATCGCTCGAGACGTCGTACATGTACGCGCTGATGGCGCGGATGCATGGCACCAACAACCTGCCCGACTCCTCGAACATGTGCCATGAGCCGACCTCGGTCGGCCTCAAATCCTCGATTGGGTCGCCGGTGGGCACCACCATCCTAGAGGATTTCGAGTCCACCGACCTGATCCTCTTCTTTGGACAGAACGTCGGTTCGAATGCCCCACGTATGCTCCACCCTCTTCAGGAGGCACGGAAGCGGCGCGTTCCGATCATCACGTTCAATCCGCTGCGGGAGCGCGGACTGGAGCGGTTCACGAACCCGCAATCGCCGACCGAGATGCTGACCCGCAGCTCGACCGAGATCTCGACCCAGTACCATCAGGTGAAGGCGGGAGGAGACCTCGCGGCGATCACCGGCATGTGCAAGGTCCTGATCGCCGCTGACCGAGAGGCGATGGAAGTCGGTCGCCCGCGTATCCTTGACGTCGATTTTATCGCTGAACACACCCACGGCTTCCGCGATTTCGTCGCGTTCTGCGATTCCCAGTCATGGACAGACATTGAAACACGATCCGGGCTAACACGCGAGGCTCTGGAGGCTGCCGCTACGGTCTATGGGCGCGCCCGTTCCGTCATCGCGGTCTACGGCATGGGCCTGACCCAGCACCGACGTGGCACCGAGGGTGTCCAGATGCTCGTGAATCTCATGCTTCTACGCGGCAATGTGGGTCGGCCAGGAGCTGGGCTCTGTCCAGTCCGTGGTCATTCTAACGTCCAGGGACAACGTACAGTTGGCATTACGGAAAAGCCTGAGCTGGCCCCACTCGATAAACTGAAAGACCTCTACGGCTTCGAGCCACCGCGCGAGAAGGGTCGCAACACCGTCGAGGCCTGCGAGGGCATCGTCACCGGCGAGGTAAAAGCTTTCATCGGTCTCGGCGGCAATTTCGTCCGTGCCGTGCCCGACACCGTTCGGATGGAAGAAGCTTGGCGCGAGTTGCGCCTATCGGTGCAAATTTCGACCAAACTAAATCGCTCGCATCTTGTCCATGGTGCCGTCTCCTACATCTTGCCGTGCCTCGGCCGCATCGAGGTCGACATGCAGGCGAGCGGCCCCCAATCGGTCTCGATGGAGGATTCGACTTCCTGCTTTCACGGCTCTCGCGGACAGACGAAGCCGGTGAGCGATCAGGTGCGCTCCGAGCCGTGGATCGTCGCCGAGATGGCGAAGGCGCTGCTGCCGTCGAACCCGAAGGTCGATTGGGATGGTTGGGTCGGTGATTACGCTCGGGTTCGGACTGCAATCGAGGCCACCTACCCGGATGTCTTCCACGACCTGAACGGCCGGATGTTTCAGCCGGGAGGCCTCCACAAACCCCTCGCGGCGCGTGACCGCAAATGGGAAACCGAAACCGGTAAAGCCAATTTCACTGTTCCGGGCGGTCTGGAAGCCGACCCAGACATGCGCAGTAACCGGCGCGACGTGCTCGACTTGATTACCCTGCGCTCGAATGATCAGTTCAACACGACGATTTACGGCTACGACGACCGCTTCCGTGGCGTGAAGGGCACGCGGATGGTGCTCTTCATGAACAGCAATGACATGGAACGTCTTGGCCTCGCTGACGGCGAGATGGTGGATCTTTCTGCCGACGCCGATGACGAGTTCTTGCGCGAGGTCAACGGACTACGGATCATCAAGTATGGCATCCCGGAGGGTAACGTCGGCGGCTACTATCCGGAGCTGAACGCGCTCATCCCTCTCTGGCATTATGACAAGCAGGCTAAAACGCCGGCTGCCAAGGCGATTCCGGTGCGAATCCGGAAGGGGACGCCGATCGCCGTCGCTGACTGACACGAAGCCGATTTTCCGGCGCCGGTCCCCTCGACGGCCGGCGCCGCAGACCCATAATCGACAGGATGGAACGCTTCGACGACGCCCGTGGCCGCCGCCAAGCCATTATTGACCGGATGCTCGCCCACGCCCTGCGCTCGGCCTCGAACGAGCGAAGGCAGAGTCATGACGGATTACCGGAAGACATGCGCGCCGTAATCGACGTGCTTCTGGCCAAGGCTCAGGCTCAGCGCCAACGGCGTCTTACCTTTGACGATTTGGAGGAGGCGTTGCCGCCGCGAGATGTCAGTGCGGAGGATTTAGAAGCAATTTTTTGGATCCTGTCAGAGCACGGCATTGCTATCGAAGACGGTGATCCAGGTCGAGACTGAACAGTCGAGTCGTATCTGGGATCGACAAGCGATCTTTCCAATCCAGCCTCTCGCGCGTGGCACGAATAGCAGCCCCGGCTCGTCATCTCTCGCCTCTGTCGAAGAACCGCACTATAAGCCGCGCTTCTCCGCGGGGCCCTCCGCCGTGCGGAGCCGACCGAAAGGCGGAACGGAGACGATTATGGCTGAGCGTTGGACACCGAAGACCTGGCGGAACCTGCCGATTCAGCAGGTGCCGGCCTATCCGGACGCTTCCGCGCTAGAATCGGTTGAGTCGCAGCTCGCAAGCTTTCCACCCCTCGTTTTTGCAGGCGAAGCGCGCAAGCTTAAATCGGCCCTCGCTCGTGTCTCGACCGGCGAAGCATTCCTGCTGCAGGGAGGAGATTGCGCCGAGAGCTTCGACGAGCATTCGGCCGACAACATCCGCGACTTCTTCCGGGTGTTCCTGCAGATGGCTCTCGTGCTCACCTTCGCGGGCGGTTCGCCTGTGGTGAAGGTGGGTCGGATCGCGGGTCAATTCGCGAAGCCGCGGTCTTCACCAAACGAGACGATCAACGGAGTGACCCTGCCAAGCTATCGTGGGGACATCGTGAATGGTTTGACCTTCACGGAGGAGGCGCGCGTGCCCGACCCGCGTCGTCAGCTCGAAGCGTACCGCCAGTCGGCGGCAACGCTCAACCTATTGCGTGCGTTTGCAACCGGTGGGTACGCCAATTTGGAAAATTCGCACCGGTGGATGCTCGGTTTCGTGAAGGATTCACCGCAATCCTCGCGCTACGCCGACTGCGCCGAGCGGATGACCGAGACTCTCGATTTCATGCGGGCCATCGGCATCAATCCGGAGACGCACCAAGAGGTTCGAACCACGGATTTTTACACCAGCCACGAAGCTCTACTCCTGGGCTACGAGGAGGCACTCACCCGTGTCGATTCAACGAGCGGCGACTGGTACGCTACGTCAGGCCATATGCTCTGGATCGGTGATCGAACCCGCCAGCCGGATCATGCGCATGTCGAATACGCGCGCGGTATCAGGAATCCGATCGGTCTCAAGTGCGGTCCGTCGATGACAGCCGAGGGTCTGATCCAACTTGTGGACCAGCTCAATCCGGCCAACGAGGCGGGGCGCCTGACGCTGATCTGTCGTTTTGGTGCCGACAAGGTAGGCGACCACCTTCCCGGCTTGATCCGGGCTGTCGAGCGTGAGGGTCGCAAAGTGGTGTGGGTCTGTGATCCCATGCATGGCAACACGATCTCAGCCGGAGGTTTCAAGACGCGTCCGTTCGAGCGTGTGATGCAGGAGATCGAAGGCTTCTTCGGCGTCCATCGTGCTGAGGGTACCATCGCGGGCGGCATCCACTTGGAGATGACCGGCAAGGACGTGACGGAGTGCACCGGAGGCGCGCGGGCGCTGACGGCCGAAGATTTGCGCGATCGCTATCACACCTACTGCGATCCGCGCTTGAACGCTGAACAGGCTCTGGAAGTGGCATTCCTGACAGCGGAACTCGTGAAGCGAGAGCGCTCGGCGTTCGAACGCCCGCGCCTCGACGCTGCCGAGTAGCGCTCGGTTTAGCCGACGACGTCGGAGGAGCCGTTCAGGGTCTTCCGACGTCTCGTCCTCATGAGTGAGAGCCCGGTTGCAGCATTGCATTTCCGAAATGCTGCACCAGGCTCATTTCGAGTTTCCCTGTCATTCCTGACAGAATCGCCAGTGCTTCTCGCGGTGGCATCGGCTTCTTGTAAGAGCGGCGCTCGGTGAGAGCCGCGTAGATGTCGCAGATCGTCAGCAACCGAACGGTGTCGCTGATCTCCGATCCTACAAGGCCATCCGGATAACCCGATCCATCCAGCATCTCGTGGTGATGGCGCACCGCGCCAAGGGTTGCCGCATCACATCCGCTTTCACGCAGGATGTCGTAACCGATCACCGGATGGCGGCGCATGACGACCAACTCGTCGGCATCGAGACGCCCGGGCTTGTTCAGGATCTCAAGCGGGATTTGCGCTTTGCCAACATCGTGTAGCAGGGCGGCACGCACGAAATGTTCGCGATCGTCGGTGCGAAAGCCGAGATGCAACACGAACTGAGCCGCCACGCCGGCAACGAGCAGACAGTGTTGATACGTTGCATCATCGTGGGTCCAAACGGTTTCAAGCCAACGTGTCAGGCCGCCTTCTTTGACGGCAGCGAGGATCGGATCGAGCCCGGCATCGACCTGTGCCAGCGAAATCGGGCCGCCTCCCCGGACGCCGTCGAAGAGGCCGTTCAGAATTTCCTTGGCGCGCGTTACGTTCTGAAGCACGGGCTGCGAAACAAGATCCGGTTCTTCTGGCTTGATCTCCGCCTGAAGCGCCTGCACCACGAGGTGCGGCGCGGTATAGGCGGGAAAGCAGATCGTTGCGCCGAGGTTGCGGGCCTGACGCAAGTCATGGTCTGTCGTTGATCGAAGGAGGCAGATGACCGGCAGATCGGTCACTTTGCCGTCGTGCAGAAAGTTACGAAGACGGCTCACTGACTCGCGTCGGCTTAGAGTGAGATCGGACACGATCGCGATGGGACGAGCGCTCACCGGATGATCGTCGCTGGCGGCAATGACCTCGCACGATCCGATCGTTCTGATCATCGTTTCTAACGCGGCGCTCCGATCTGGACGATCAGTGAGCAGGTAAATGGCTCCTTGCGCCATGACGTGCAGGCTTCCTTCGACGACCTTAATTACGCATCCCGACTACGGGATGGATACTGGCGGCACAGCTTGTTTTCGAGACACCGTTTTCAACGAGTCAAGCTTTTGAAGATACTTCAATTACAATGGAAGTCTGTCAGAAATATTCCACCCAGTGATATCCGCGCGAAAAATACACTGCATCGCTGGACTTGTCATATGATACGATCGCGAGAGCCCAACGTAGTACGATCATTGCCACTAAGTGTTCTCAACGCGTAAACTCCCGATTACAAACATCAGGAACCGTCAACAACCCTGAGTCGCGTATCTATAAAATTCAATCTTAGGCCGAAATAAAAACTCCTGTGAGACTGGGCGAAATCGAATCTCGTTCCTGTTTCCCCGTAATCAGAGCGAACTCTTGTAATTCAATATGTGTAGACCAAAAGGATTTGTATAATTGATTTGAATTGTATTAATATTGTTATGGCGATAACTTTTTATCTATTTAAAAACTTTAACACTAGGTAGCTTGGTTCGTTAGCGAGCTTTTATCCTCGCTGATACAGCTCGTTAGCGCATGAATGGTCTCGGTTTCCAATTGAACTGATTATGACAGACGCTTCGCGCGCATGATCCACGATGGACGAGACAAGCGAGCCCCCATGTGGCGGCTCTGGCACAGCCCTTACTCTTGTTGAGGCGCCGGTCTGCCGACTAGGCAAGTGAGCGCACACCGAAACGGAATCTCTGCGCTTGTTCACGCTACGTTGTGGTTCGTGATGTCCATGTATCTCGTGCCCGCATCCCTGTGGTGTGAGAATCCGCGGCGTGGATGATGCCAATCAGACGCTTCGCTTCCTCGAACATCGTGTCCTGCATCCTGTGAAGATCGCCATCATCGCGCATCTCAAGTTCCCGATCGCACAGCCGTTCTCGGGAGGGTTGGAGATGCACACACACCTGCTCGCGTCAGCCCTCCAGGCTCGCGGCCACGACGTTACGCTCTACGCGTCTGAGGGGTCGCAGGGTGACTTTCGGTTGGTCGCCGTCTGCCCTCCAACGGGATGCGCGTTCGACGATGTTTCGGAAGCCCGGATCGATGCAGCTGAGAATTCTGCCTATGTCAGGATCATGGATGCCGTCGTGTCCGGTGGATACGATTTCGTCCACAACAACAGCCTGCACTTCCTCCCCCTGCTGCGCGCTGGTGAACTCACCGTTCCGATGGTGACGGCCCTGCATACGCCACCTTTCGAGCCCTTCGTCCGCGGCGTTCGGGCGCGGGCGCGAGATATGTCGTTCGCGGCCGTCTCTCCGTCGCTTGCCCGTGAATGGCATGACCTGATTGGCGATCCTCAGGTAATCGGCAATGGCATCGATCTCACGGCCTTTGCCTACGCAGCGAAGCCGCTGGGCGAGCCGCACGCGATTTGGATGGGCAGGCTCGTGCCCGAGAAGGGGCCCCATCTAGCCATCGATGCGGCGCGCGCCGCCGGCCTGCCCCTGAAGTTTGCGGGGCCACGCTCTAATCCGGCCTATTGGGATAATGAGATTGCGCCGCGCCTCGGCGAAGACGTGACCTATCTTGGGCATCTTGGACACGACGCCTTGGCGGCTCATGTCGCGAAAGCCCATGTCGCTCTCTGCACGCCGCGCTGGGAGGAGCCCTTCGGGCTCGTTCTTGCGGAATTCCTGGCCTGTGGGACGCCGGTGGCGGCGTTTCGGCGCGGCGCGATCCCCGACATCCTCGATGCCTCTTGCGGTGTCTTGGCAGCGGCCGATGATGTCGCTGACCTCGGTCGCGCTGTGAAGCAGGCCATCGGCCTCTCCCGCGCCGATTGCCGGCGCCGGGCGGAGCAATTGTTCGATGCCGACACCATGACCGATCAGTACGAAGCCCTCTACGCCCTGGAGCTTCAGAGGGCAGCCAATACCGCGGTCGCTGCCCGGGTCAGCAATGCGTGAGCCGGATCTGTCACTCGCTCGCGCGGTGGTCTGTGTTCCCGCCCGGAACGAGGCGGAGGTACTGCCCCGTCTGATACGGTCTCTCGACCAGCAGAGTGGCACCGGGGATGGCGTGTGTTTGCGCGTCGTGGTTCTCGCAAACAATTGCACCGATGACACGGTGGCGACCTTGTATGCCCTGGAACAGAACGCGCAAATTCCGCACCTCGCGCTGCGGATCATCGAGGCGACGATCGCGTCACCCGACGCCCATGTCGGCACTGCGCGGCGTCGTGCCCTTGATGCGGGTGCCGCCTGGTTGGATCAGGAGGGCGTAACCGAGGGCGTCCTTATCAGTACGGATGCCGACGCTGTGGCACCCGCGGACTGGGTGACGGCAAATCTCCGCGCGTTGCGAAACGCCGAACTGGTGGGCGGACGCCTCGTGCTTCACGGCGAGGCGCCGGCGGGTGACACTCGTCTCGCTGCGCTCCATGCGCGGATTGAGGAGTACTGGGTGGCAGTGCGTCGCCTCGAGGAGGTCCTCGACCCGCCCACCCACGATCCAGCCCCCCGTCATGGCGATCATGTCGCCGCCAGTCTTGCCCTGCGTGCCGATCTCTATCGTCGCGTCGGTGGGTTGCCGATGCTCCCTTGTGGTGAAGACAACGCTTTGGTGGCGCGGGTGCGCTGGTACGGCGGACGCGTCCGGCATTGTCCCGGGGTCTCAATCGCCGTTTCGGATCGGGGAACCGGCCGCGTGACTGGCGGAATGGCGACTGAGATGCTTCGCCGGACACGGGTCGCTCAGGGGCTCGAAACCTACAGTCTGCCGTCGGCGGCTCATTGGTGTGCGCTGATCGAGCGACGCCGCAGGCTTGCGCAATGCTTCACGCACCCGGACGGGACAGCGGCGGCTCTGCGCGCGATGGGCGTTTCCGACGCCGATCTTGCCGCCATCGATTGCGAGACGTGCTCGAACGGAATCGCGCTCGTCGAGCGGGTCGAGGCTCAGGTGGGTGAGGGCATTCCTCAGGCGGTCCCGGTTCCTCTCGATGAGGCTTTGACCGGTCTCCAAGCGATGCTGCGCGTATCACAGCCCGCGCGTACTGTGCAGGTCGCATGAGTCGGCGTCCGGTCGGCTACTACGTTCACCACCAGGGCGCCGGACATTGGCAGCGCGCCTGCCTGATCGCTCGGGCGCTCGATCGCCCGATGACGTTGGTCGGAACGCTTTCGAATTTCGACACTGCCGAGGCACCGGGTTCAGTTCTCGATCTGCCCGATGATCGGGTTGGCAGCGACTTCAATGGGCGAGACGGATCAGCCGAGCGCCCGCATGGCTTGCACTATGCGCCTATCGGCGCCGACAATGTGCGCGCGCGAATGGGCCGCCTCGCGGCTTGGATGGACGCCGCTGATCCCGCGCTGATTATCGTTGATGTGTCAGTGGAAATTACCCTGTTCGCACGCCTGATGTCCGTGCCGACCTTGGTCGTTCGGCTTGCCGGCACGCGTACGGACACCCCGCATCTCGAAGCCTTCCGAAGCGCTGAGCGCCTGCTCGCGTTCTTCCCGCCCGAACTCGACTCGGCCGAGATGCCGGAATGGGTTCGCGCCAAGACGTTCTATGCCGGACTGCTCTCCGGTGAGCCTGCCGCGAGCCGGTCGACGAAGGCGGATGGATCGATCCTCGTCATCTATGGGCGCGGCGGGACGGGTGGGCACAGGGCGGATCTTGTTGCGGCCGCGACGGCCGTGCCGGATCGCCACTGGCACGTACTGGGTCCCGTCGACGGCGGGGGGACGGATATTCCGCCGAACCTGCACCTGCACGGGTGGGTCGGCGATCCAGCCCCCTATCTCGCCCGAGCCGATCTGGTGGTCGGCGGAGGTGGCGACGGGGTCGTATCGGCGGTCTCGGCGGCGGGAAAGCGCTTCATCTGCCTTCCCGAACCACGAGCTTTCGATGAGCAGGTCGAAAAATCGCGCGCCCTTTCCACGATGGGCGCGGCACTGCATTGCGAGTCCTGGCCCGAGCCTGCCGCGTGGCCGGCGATCGTCGCGGCCGCGGAACGGCTCGATCCGGGCGTCATCGGCGGACTGACTCGGCCGGGCGTGATCGCCCGCACCGTCTCTCTCATCGGCGACATGGCGGATCGCCTCGACGCTCGTCGCCGTTAGGCGCCGAGATCTCAGAAGGGACGGTCTGCGGAAAGCCGCGTCGCGGCAATCTCGTTGGCACCGGGTTGGCGCAAGACGATGAGATCGTCGCGCCACTGCGTGTTGATGAGGCCGCGCGCGGCAAAGGCGTCGAGCCACCCGTCCATGGGCCAGAAGCCGTGCCGTGCGCGAAAACGCGTCGCGTTCCGGACGATGTCGTCGAAGTGCTGCAACGGCGGATCGCAGGCGAGGTGGTGCTGGTGGAAGGCTTGCCCGCGTGCGCTGAACAGCACCGGGATTCCGAGGGCATCCGCGCGGAAGGCAAGGTCGGTGTCCTCTGCGCCGTAGCCGTCGAACGCCTCGTCGAAGCCGCCGAGGCGGTCGAAGGTCATTGCCCGGACTCCGAAGGCCAAGGACCAGAACAGCCCGGCATTGTCGGTCCGGGTCAGTCCCTCGGCGGGGAACTGACGGATGGGATGGGCGTGGCCCACCGCGCGCAGTCCGGCTTCCGTCCATCCGTCCCCGACAGCGCCCGCTGGCAGGTAGCGGATCTCGCAGCAGATCAACCCATCGGCCTCGGCCAGATCGGCGCTGAGGCGCGGCACAAGATCCGCCGAGGGAATGCAATCCACGTCGAGGAAGATCAGCCGCTCGGTGCCGGCGGCTTGGCGGCCGGCATTGCGGGCCCGAGCCAGGGGCAGGCCGTCACTGCCGAGGACGATACGGCGGATGGGAAAACCGTAGTCCGGCAGCGGCGCGGGTTCGGCACCCATCTCGACGATGACGCAGGTCTCTGGATGCGGACCTCGCGCGACACCTTCGAGCAGGCGGGCGAGATGCGCGTCGCGGCCCTTGTTCAGGGTGATGAGGGTGGTGTCGGCGATCACGGGGTGGGTGCGTCCATGGCGACGAAGATCTCGTAGGGGCCGGTGAAGCGGGCGACCATCGCCGGCTCCAGGCGAAAACCCGTCGGGTCGTCGGAGATGAAATCGGTGGTCTGGGAGCGATGGGCGCCGATCGCGGCGGTCTTCGCGGCGCGGTGGGCCCCGACATCGAGGCGCAGACCGGTGGGAGCCGGGCCGACCTCGGTGCCCTCGGGCAGGGTCCAACCCCAGACGGGATAAGCGAAAATCCGGATCGGACCGAGATGCGCCCGCGCCAGGCGGACGATAGCGGCGGCGGCTTGGTGGTCGCAATGGGGATCGTGGCCCCAGGTCACGCAGACGGCGCCGGCATCGGCATCGCGGGCGATCGCGGCGATCCGGGCGGCGGCCGCTTCCGCGATCGGACCGGCGCTCGGAACACCGGCATCGGGCAGGCGGAGAAAGGTCACGGACTCCTGAAATACGCCCAGTATACCAACAGCGTCGACCGTCTCCGTTTCGCGCAGGTCACGCAGTTTGGCCGGCGGATAGAGCGCCGAATGCGTATGCGAGCCGCACCCGTCGCTGACGATGACGACGCGGACCTCGCGACCCCGGGCGCGGGCCTCGGCCATGAGGCCGCCGCAGCCGAGGCTCTCGTCGTCGGGGTGGGGCGCCACCACCACCACGCCCTTGCCGCCGGTCAGGGCGTCGAGATCCGCGACCGGCAGGCGTTCGGCGGCGGCGAGGAAGGCGTCGGCATGCATGGGCGGGCTCGGCAGGAGCGTTCGGGAAACGCGAGCCGTCCGTTTAGCGGCCCCTGTCTGATCGATGTCTGAACGATCGGCCGCCCGGCATGCGGTCAGAGAGCGGTCCCGCTCTCCGCCGCGAAGGCGGCGATGCCGCCGGCGGTGGTGAGCCAGATCGCGTCGCGGCGGGCCGCGATGTGGGCGAGGGCGCGCCGCAGGGGCCGCAGGCGGTGCGGCTGGCCGACGATGTAGGGATGCAGGGCGATGCCCATCACCAGGGGGGCGGTGCGCGACTGCTCCAGCATCTCGTCGAAGGCCTCGACGAGGGCGTCGGCGAATTGCTGGCCGGTCTCCTTGCGCGCCACGATGGCGGGGATGTCGTTCAATTCCTGCGGATAGGGCACCGCGAGGATGCGCCCGCCGTCGCGGGTGGCAAACCAGGTCGGCTGGTCGTCGTGGCACCAGTCGAGCAAGTAAGTGTAGCCCGCCTCGGCGAGGAGGTCGGGCGTCCGATGGCTCTGCGAGATCCAGGGTCCGAGCCAGCCCTTCGGCGGCTTGCCCTCCTGCGCGGTCAGGATCGCGGTGGCCTCGGCGATGAGGGCCCGCTCCTCGGCCTCCTCCCGGTCGCCCTGGCGCTCGGTGTTGGTGCGGCCATGCCCGACGATCTCGTCGCCGCGCGCCCGGAACGCCTCGATCAGGCCGGGACAATCGGCGTAGAGCCGGCTGTTGACGAGAACGCTGGCGGGCATCTCCAGGGCGTCGAGGGTCTCCTTGATCCGCCAGGCGCCGACCCGGTTGCCCCAGTCGCGCCAGGCGTAATTCAGCACGTCCGGTTGCGGGCCGCCCGGCGCGAGTTCGGCGCCCAGGCCCCGGCCGAAATCGAAGCCCTCGAGGTTGAGCCCGAGATAGACCGCGAGGCGCTTGCCCCCGGGCCAGTCGTAGACCGGCCGGTCGGGCAGGGCGCTGTAGGCGTAGCGGCCGTGATGCGGCGCGGGCGTATCGGTCATCGGGGGTCTCGAAGGCGAATCTCGGGAGAACGATCAGGAGGGGTTCAGCAGCGCGGGCTTGCGCCGGGTCACCCAGCGGGTCGCGGCATCGTAGGCGGCGCCGAGCTGGAGGCAGGCGCGCTCGCCGTTGTTGGGGCCGACGATCTGGATGCCGGACGGGCGCCCGGCCGGGTCGAAGCCCGCCGGCACGTTGAGGGCGGGCAGGCCGCTCATGGTCACGGGGATCGTCGCCTCCATCCAGCGGTGGTAGGTGTCCATCGCCCGGCCGCCGACGACCTTCGGCCAGCGCTCCTCCACGTCGAAGGGGAAGACCTGGGTCGAGGGCATGAGGAGGAAGTCGTAGCGCTCCTGGAACCGGCGCACGGCCTCGTACCAGGCGGTGCGGCCCTCCTGGGCGGCGGCGACCTGATCGGCGGTGAGCGCGAGGCCGCGCTCCACCTCCCAGACCGCCTCCGGCTTCAGCTGCGCCCGGTAGGCCGGCTCGTCGTAGAGCGGACGCAGGTTCGACGCGGTCATCCAGGCCCGGAGGGTGAGCCAGTCGCGCCAGACCTTGCCCATGTCGAAGCGCGGGCGATCCCACTCGACCTTGGCACCCAGCGTCTCGAAGGCCGAGAGGGCGCTGCGATCGAGGTCGAGCACGCCCGGCTCGAAGGGCAGGTAGCCGCCGAGATCGTCGAACCAGGCGATCCGGGCACCGCTGAAGTCCCGCTTCAGGTCCTCCGTGAAGATCGCGGGGTCCTGCGTGTTGGCGTAGGGCACCCGCGCGTCGTAGCCGGCCTGGACCGAGAGCAGCAGCCCGATATCGGCCGGGGAGCGCCCGATCCCGCCCGAGACCCCGAGGCCGGGGGTGAAGGCGTCCTTGGTCTCGATCGGGATGCGCCCGTAGCCGGTGCGCAGCCCGAACAGGTTGTTGAAGGCGGGCGGGTTGCGCAGGGAGCCGGCATGGTCGCTGCCGTCGGCGACGGGCTGCATGTGGAGGGCCACCGCCACCGCCGCGCCGCCGCTGGAGCCACCGGAGGTCTTGGTCGGATCGTAGGCGTTGCGGGTGGCGCCGTAGACCGGATTGAAGGTCTGCGAGCCGAGGCCGAATTCCGGCATGTTGGTCCGGCCCGTGAAGATCGCGCCGGCCCTGCGCAGGCGCTTGACCATGATCGAATCGGCCGCCGCGATGCGGTCGCGAAAAATCGGCGACCCCTGCGTGAAGGGCAAGCCCTTGACGGCATCGATGTCCTTCACCGCGTGGGGAAATCCATGCAGCGGTCCGAGGAATTCGCCGCGTGCCGCCTGTTCGTCGCGTTCCTCGGCCGCGGCCAGGAGCTCGCCCCGGTCGCGCAGCGCCACGATGGCGTTGACCGTGGGATTGAGCCGATCGATCTGATCGAGACAGGCGGTCATGACCTCGACGCAGGAGACGCGCCGGGCGTGGATCGCGGCCGAGAGCTCGACGGCCCCGAGGCTGAGGATGTCGTTGTCGGGGGCTTCGCCCGCCGCCGGTTCGGCCGCGGCGATGGGTGGGTCTGTGTTCATGCTCTGGCTCTGGAACGCGCTCGCGCGGGCAACCGACCCTCAGGCCGGCAGACGCCGCTCCTGGAAGGCGTGGCAGGCCACGCCCTCGACCAGGGCCGGGACCTCGATGCGGCAGCGCTCGTTCGCGAAGGGGCAGCGCGGGTTGAAGGCGCAGCCCGCGGGGGGATCGATGGGGTTCGGGATCTCGCCCGAGACGGGGATGCGCTTGCGCCCGGTGAGCCCGATATCCGGAACCGCATCGAGCAGCATGCGCGTGTAGGGATGTTTCGGAGCACGGAAGAGTTCCCGTCCGTCTGCGATCTCGACCACGCGCCCCAGATACATCACCCCGATCCGGTTCGCCATGTGGCGCACCACGGCAAGGTTGTGGCTGATGAACAGGTAGGTCAGCCCCAGGCGGTCCTGCAGGTCGCGCATCAGGTTGAGGATCTGGGCCTGGACCGAGACGTCGAGGGCCGAGGTCGGCTCGTCTCCCACCAGGAACTCCGCCTCCGAGGCCAGCGCCCGGGCGATGGCGATGCGCTGGCGCTGGCCGCCGGAGAATTCATGCGGGTACTTCACCCCGTCGTCGGGATGCAGGCCGACAAGGCTGAGGAGTTCGCCGACGCGGCGGGCGATGGCGACGTCGCCCTGGAGCAGGTTGAAGGCCCGGATCGGCTCCGCGATGATCCGGCGGACCCGCCAGCGCGGGTTCATCGAGGCGTAGGGGTCCTGGAAGATCATCTGGATGCGGCGGCGCAGGCGCCGGCGATCCGCGGCCTGGCGCGGGTCGGTCATCGAGATTCCGGTGATGCGCACGTCGCCGGCGCTCGGCGGCAGCAGGCCCACCACCATGCGGGCGACCGTCGACTTGCCCGAGCCGGACTCGCCGACGAGCGCGAAGGTCTCGCCCCGACGAATCTCGAAGCTGACACCGTCGACGGCGCGCAGGATCTGCCGCGGCTGGCGCTCGATGACCCGGGCGAGCCAGGGCCGCGACACGTCGAAGGTGCGGCGCAGGCCTTCGATCGCGACGTAGGGGGTGTCCGGCGCGCGGGTGCCCGGGATCGACGGCGGCATCACGGGCGCATTCATGCGGCGGAGGCCTCCGAACGATCGTAGAGGTGGCAGGCGACCCGGTGCGCGCCCACCGGAATCGGATCGGGCCGCTCCACCACGCAGCGGGCGAAGACGGAAGGGCAGCGCGGGTTGAAGGCGCAGCCCTTCGGGATGTTCGAGAGCCGCGGCATCGAGCCGGGGATCTGGGCGAGGCGGTCGGTCTCCTGGGCCAGGGTCGGGATCGCCCCCATCAGGCCCTTGGCGTAGGGATGCAGCGGGTTCTGCACCACGTCGCGCACGGGGCCGATCTCGGCGATGCGGCCCGAATACATCACGGCCACCCGGTCGGCGGCCTCCGCGATCACGCCCATGTCGTGGGTCACCAGCATCACGGCGGTGCCGCGCTCGCTGCCGAGGCGCTTCAGAAGCGCGATGATCTGGGCCTGAACCGAGACGTCGAGGGCCGTGGTGGGCTCGTCGGCGATGATGAGCTCCGGCTCGGCGGCCAGCGCCAGGGCGATCACCACGCGCTGGCGCATGCCGCCGGAGAATTCATGCGGGTAGCCGTCGATCCGCCGCTCCGGCGCCGGGATTCCGACCTCCGCCAGGAGGTCGATGGCGCGATGGCGCGCGGCTTTCTCGGACAGGTCGGTATGGGTGCGGATGGTCTCCACGATCTGCCGACCGACGCGATAGAGCGGGTTGAGGCTCGTCAGCGGGTCCTGGAAGATCATGCCGATGCGCCGGCCCCGGATGCGCCGCATGGCCTCGGGCGACAGGGTGTCGATGCGCTCGCCCTGCAGCCGGATCTCGCCGCCCACGATGGCGCCGGGGGGATCGATCAGGCCGATGACGGCCGAGCCGGTCACCGACTTGCCCGCCCCGGATTCGCCGACGACGCCGAGGATCTCGCCCCGGGCGATGTCGAACGAGACGTCGTCGATGGCCGTGAGGGTGCCGCGCCGACCCGCGAAGGCGACGCGCAGGTTGCGGACCGAGAGAACGGGCTCTGTCATGTCAGATCTGTCATGGCGTCGCGGTTACTGCAGCTTGGGGTTCAGGGCGTCGCGCAGCCAGTCGCCGAGCAGGTTGATCGCCAGGACGAGGCCGGCGAGCGCCAGGCCCGGGAAGGCGACGATCCACCACTCGCCGGAGAACAGGAAGCGGTTGCCGGTGCGGATCAGGGTGCCGAGGGAGGGCATCGAGTCGGGCAGGCCGGTGCCCAGGAAGGACAGGGTCGCCTCGGTGATGATGGCCAGCGCCAGGTTGATGGTGGCGATGACGAAGACCGGGCCGAGGACGTTGGGCAGGACGTGCCGCACCATGATCACCGGCGAGGACAGGCCGATGAGCCGCCCGGCCTGGACGTAGTCCTTGTTCTTCTCGACCAGAACCGAGGACCGGACGGTGCGGGCGTACTGCACCCAGAACGACAGCCCGATCGAGAGCACGATGAGCCCGATGGCGGCGTTCGTATCCATCTGGCTGCCCAGGGCTGCCTTGGCGACGCCGTCCACCACCAGGGCGATGAGGATCGCCGGGAAGGTAAGCTGCACGTCGGCGATGCGCATGATCAGCGTATCGACGAAGCCGCCGAAATAGCCCGCGATCAGCCCGAGCAGGATGCCGAGGACACCCGAGACCAGGACGCCGAGGAGCCCCACCACCAGGGACAGCCTGAGGCCGTAGAACACCGCCGAGAGCACGTCGCGGCCCTGGTCGTCGGTGCCGAGGGTGAAGGGCGCGAGGCCATCGGCGTACCAGATCGGGGGCAGGTTGGAGTTGATGAGCTCGAGCTGGGCCGGGTCGTAGGGATTCTGCGGCGAGATCCAGGGGGCCGCCAGCGCCAGGAGGGCGAAGAGCAGCGTCACCGCGAAGGCGCCCATGGCCAGCTTCGAGCGGCGGAAGCTGGCATAGACGTCGGAATCGAGGAAGCGGGCCAGGGCCGAGCGCTTCACGGGCGCCG
Source organism: Methylobacterium sp. AC690 (assembly GCF_979256535.1). NCBI lineage: Bacteria > Pseudomonadati > Pseudomonadota > Alphaproteobacteria > Hyphomicrobiales > Methylobacteriaceae > Methylobacterium > Methylobacterium sp. AC690. Next base: position 299,632 of record NZ_CEEDOX010000003.1, read on the forward strand.
GCGGGAGGAGGGGGGACTCCTGGACGGACGCGCTCATGAGGCCCGTCCCGTGGACAGATGCAGGCGGGGATCGACGATGGTGTAGAGCACGTCCACCACGAGGTTGATGACGACGAAGATGGCGGCGACCAGCAGCAGGTAGGCCGCCATGATCGGGATATCGACGTTCTGCACGGCCTGGACGAAGAGCAGGCCCATGCCGGGCCACTGGAACACCGTCTCGGTGATGATCGAGAAGGCGATGACCGAGCCGAGCTGCAGGCCCGCGATGGTGATGACCGGCACCAGCGTGTTCTTGAGGGCGTGGCCGAGATGGATCGAACGGGTGGTGAGGCCCCGTGCCCGGGCGAAGCGGATGTAGTCCGTGCGCAGCACCTCCAGCATCTCGGCGCGGACCAGGCGCATGATCAGGGTCATCTGGAACAGGCCGAGGGTGACGGAGGGCAGGATCAGCGCGCGCAGGCCCGAGGCGGTGAGGAAGCCGGTGGTCCACCAGCCCAGCCGCACGGTGTCGCCGCGGCCGAAGGAGGGCAGCCAGCCCAGCGTCACCGAGAACAGGAAGATCAGCAGGATGCCGATCAGGAAGGTCGGCAGGCTGATGCCCACGAGCGAGATGGCGAGGAAGATCTTGGCGAGCCAGGTGTCCCGCCGCAGGGCGCAGTAGACCCCCATCAGGATGCCGACGGTGAGCGCGAACAGCGTCGCGCAGAGCGCGAGTTCGAGGGTGGCGGGCATGCGCTCGGCCAGGAGCGACGAGACCGGCTGGCGGAACTGGTAGGAGGTGCCGAACTCGCCGCGCGCGACGTTGCCGGCGTAGCGCAGGAACTGGACCGCCACGGGATCGTCGAGCCCGAGATCCTTCCGGATCGCGACGCGCTCGGCATAGGGCGTGTCGACGCCCACGATCTGGTTCACGGGATCGCCGGCGAACCGGAACATCGAGAAGGCGATCAGGCCGACCGCGAACAGCACGGCGATGGATTGTAGCAGGCGCTGCAGGATGAACGCGATCATCGGCGGGCGATCCGGCCGTGCAACTCGTCGAGACCGGCACGCTGAGCGATCGCAGACCGCGGCGCGCCGTCAGTCCGGGGCACCGCAGGCGCGCCCGGACTCCAGGACCGCCCACGGTGTGACGTCCGGCACCAGCTCCGTTTCCGGATCCCGGGCCCCGCCGCGCGGCCCCGGGACGACGGGGGGCTGCACGCGCCGGTTCGGCGTACAGACCAGCGGATGCGATCGCCCATTCCCCGCCGGGCGGAGACGCGGGGCGATGCGACGTCCTGAAACCGTTCGGCCATAGCGGTCACGGCTGCTTCGAGACCCAGTACAGCATCAGCATGTTGTCCGGGCGCTGGACCAGGGTGACCTTCTTCGAGACGCCCCAGGCCAGGGCTTGCTGGTGCAGCGGGATGAAGCCCCAGTCGGCCTGGATGGTGTCGAAGCCTTCCTTGATCTCGGCGTTGCGCTTGGTCTGGTCGCTCTCGGCCTCGACGGAGTCGGCGAGCGCGTCGACCTTCGGGTTGCAGTAATTGCCGAGGTTCCAGTTGCCGCGGCCGGGCTTGGAGCCGTTCCGGCAGCCGGCGATCTCGAACAGGATGTTGTGCGAATCCTGGGAGGAGGGGGTCCAGCCGACCAGGTAGAACGAGGTGTCGTAGGCGGGGGCCAGCACCTTGGCGAAGTACTTCGCCTTGGGCTGCGCATTGAGGTTCACCTTCACGCCGACACGGGCCAGCATGGAGACCACGGCCTGGCAGATCGCCTCGTCGTTGACGTAGCGGTCGTTCGGGCAATCCATGCCGAGGGAGAAGCCGTCCGGATAGCCCGCCTCGGTGAGCAGCGCCTTGGCGCGCTTGGGGTCGTATTCGGGCCGCTTGAACTCGGACGCGCGGGGGAACAGCACCGGGGCGATCAGGAGGGCGGAGGGCACGGCCTGCCCGCGCATGACGCGCTTGGCGATCGTCTCCTCGTCGATGGCCCGGTAGAAGGCCTCGCGCACGCGGACGTCCTTGAACGGGTTCTTACCCTTGACGTTCGAGTCTCTCAGCTCGTCGCGCGCCTGGTCCATGCCGAGGAAGATCGTGCGCAGCTCCGGCCCGGCCATCACGGTGGCGGTGCCGCTCCCGTTGACGCGCTGGGCGTCCTGCAGGGGCACGGGGTCGATCCAGTCGACCTCGCCGGAGATCAGGGCGGCGACGCGGGTGGCGTCGTTCTGGATGGTGGTGAAGACCGCCTCGTCGAGGTTCGAGTCCACCTTGCCCCAGTAGTTGGGGTTCTTCTTGAACACCGTGCGCACGCCGGGCTGGTGCTCGGTGATGATGAACGGCCCGGTGCCGTTCTCGTGCAGGGCGGCGTAGCTGGTGGAGGTCGCGCTCGGCAGGGTCGGGGCGACGGCGCCGTTCTTCTCGGCCCAGGACTTCGACATGATGTACCAGGTAGAGAACTGGTACAGGGCGATCGGGTTGGGGCTCTTGAGCTTCATGTCGACGGTGTGGTCGTCGATCTTCACCCACTCGGCGTCGGACGGCACGTTGGTGGTGAAGTTCGAGCCCGGCGCCCGGACGCGGTTGGCCGAGAAGATCACGTCGTCGGCGGTGAAGTCCGAGCCGTCATGGAATTTCACGCCCTTGCGCAGGTGGAAGCGCCAGCGCGTCGGCTCCGGATTCTCCCAGGACTCGGCCAGCATCGGCGCGAGGTTCAGATCCTTGTCACGCGTGATCAGCGAGTCGAAGACCGCGCCGTGCATGCCGATCGTGAAGCTCTCCTTCAGGGAGTAGGGGTCGAGCGACTTGATGTCCCCCTGGAAGGCGAAGCGGAAGACGTTCGCCGCGGCGGCCGGCGCGGTGGCGGACAGGCCCATGACGGCGGCGAGGGCGGTGGCCGAGACGAACGCTTTGACCGTGGACTTCAACAAGGCACCCATCCTCTTCGAGTCTGCTTCGCACGCGACTGCCGACACCTTGGCGTCGATCGTACCTTGGCATCGACTGTACCTTGGCATGGATCGGGCCAAGCCCGAACCCGGTTCTCGGCGCCGTCCACGCCGATGCTGTGGACCCGCCATCGCCCATCGACCGGGCCGCTCTGTGCCCAAAAATCGGTCAATAGCCACGAATCGGTCAAGTCCCAACTCGCTGCGGCCGGGACGCGTCGGCGTCGCGGCTGAACAGGGGCGCGGCGAGGCCGGTTGACGAAGCATCCCCGTTCACCCGTGACGCCCAAAACACCGGCGTGACGCCCAGGACACCGGACCGCATGTTCGCCACCCGCAAGCCCCTCGACCAGCAGGTCGTCGTCATCACCGGCGCCTCCAGCGGCATCGGCCTCGCCACTGCCCGGATGGCGGCCGAGGCCGGCGCCAAGGTCGTCCTCACCGCCCGCAACGGCGAGGTCCTCGCCGAGGTCCAGCGCGCGATCGAGCAAGGCGGAGGCGAGGCGATCCACGTGGTCGCGGATGTGGGCGAGCGGGCGCAGCTTCAGGCCGTGGCCGACCGGGCCATCCAGCGCTTCGGGCGCATCGACACCTGGGTCAACGATGCCGGCCTGTCGATCTTCGGACGCCTCGAGGAGGTGAGCGACGCCGACCACCAGCGCCTGTTCCAGACCAATTTCTGGGGGCTCGTCTACGGCTCCCTCGTGGCCCTGCCGCATCTTAAGACGACGGGCGGCGTGCTGATCAACCTCGGCAGCGTCGCCTCCGACATCGCCTTCCCGCTGCAGGGGATGTACTGCGCCAGCAAGCACGCGATCAAAGGCTTCACCGACGCTCTGCGGATCGAGCTGGAGGAGGAGGGCGCGCCCGTGGCGGTGACGCTGATCAAGCCCGCCTCCATCGACACGCCCTTTCCGCAGAACGCGCGCAACTACACCGACCACGAGCCGAAGCTGCCGCCGCCGATCTACCGCACCGAGGAGGTGGCCAACGCCATCGTCGAGGCCGCCGTGCATCCGCAGCGCGACATCTACATCGGTGGCGGCGGCCGCCTGATGAGCGGTGCCCAGCGCATGGCGCCCCGGACCTTCGACCGGATTGCCCGTACGATGACGGCGCAGCAGCAGCGCGACGAGCCCGCCCGCCACCGCGACGGTGCCCTCTACGAGGCAGGGTTGGGCGGCCGCGTCGCCGGGGAACACCCGGGCTACGTCATGCGCCGCAGCTACTACACGCGTTCCGTCCTGCATCCCTTGACGACCGCCGCGGTGGTGGCCGGTGTCGGACTGGCGGCGGCGAGCCTGCTCGGGGGCCTGCGGCGCTCCTGAGGGGCGACGCACCGGAGGGTGCAGCGGACTGACACGGGCGGGATGCCGGGAGACCGGCCGGGGCGACGCTCCCCGATCGCGGGTGCTGCTCCATATGGTCCGGTACCCGGCGCGCGACGGAGCCGCCTCACCGGCGCTCGGTCGGGTCGAGTGGCGTCTCCGGTGAACGGTTCGTGCGGCGCCGGTGGTGAGAGAGGATTTGGGGAGTTCGACATGGCCGATCTCGACCACACGCTACAGCGCTTCCAGGGCCTCCTGGTGGCCGAACAACCCGTCGATCTCGGCGAGGCCGAGGACGCGATCTGGGCCTATCTCTCGCAGGCCCAGGGCCTGTCCGCCCAGGTCGAGGCCCTGGAGCGGCTGCAGGAGGCGGTCCGGCCGTGGGACAGCCATTCGCCCTTCCTGCCGCAATTGCGGGCCGCCCTCGACCGGCATCGCAGCCGCCTCGCCGAGCCCTCGGCCTGACGGCGACCGCCCCGCATGCGCCTCCTCAGCTACAACATCCGCCATGGGCGCGGCACCGACGGGCGCGTCGATCTGGAGCGCGTGGCCCGCGCCATTCGGTCGAGCCGCGCCGACATCGTCGCGCTGCAGGAAGTCGACCTCGGCCGCGCCCGGACCGGCGGCGTCGACCAGGCCGGGGCCCTCGCCCGGCACCTGGGCATGCGGTCGCACTTCCACGCCGCCCTCGAGGTCGAGACCGAGCGCTACGGCGACGCGATCCTCACGACGCATCCCTCCCGCCTCGTCAGGGCCGGAGGCCTGCCGGGGCTCGCCGGTCGGCCGGGTCTCGAGCCGAGGGGCGCCCTGTGGGTGGAGGTCGCCTGTGATGGGCACCGGCTCCAAGTCCTCAACACCCATCTGGGCCTCGCCGCGGCGGAGCGAAGCGCGCAGCTCGCGGCACTGCTCGGTCCCGACTGGCTCGCGGCCGCATCGGCGGCGGGGCCGGTGGTCCTGGCCGGAGACTTCAACGCAACGCCGTGGTCACGGGCCTATCGCCAGCTGACGGCGCAACTCAGCGACGCCCGCGCCGTCGCGCGCAGCCGGGTGGGGCGCGCGACCTTCCCGGCTCGCTGTCCGGTTCTGCGTCTCGACCATGTCTTCGTCGGTCCGGGCCTCCGGGTGGACCAAGTGGCGGTGCTGCGCGACGGGGCCGCGCGCTGCGCGTCCGATCATCGTCCGCTCCTGGCGACGCTCGACTTCGCCGAGGTGCCGCGGGCGGTGCTGCGGCCTCAGGAAGCCCTGGCCGTGGCGCCGGAGGTCTGAGCCGCCGGCGCCTCCGCCGGGCGCTCGCCCCGCCGGAACTGCTCCAGGGCGGCGGCCCGGCGCCAGGGTCGCCAGGCATCGCGCACGCTGGCCGGGTCACCGAGATGCCAGGCCTCCACCAGGCGCGCGAGGGCGCCGCGCCGGGAAGGCACCATCGGGCAGAGCCGGTGCGGCGCCACGAGTGACGGATCGTCCAGCACCGCGCGCAGGGAGCCGCGACGGCGCACGGCCTCTTCGAAATCCTCGCGCGGGCAACCGGCGTGGTGGGCGAGCAGGCCGTCCCGCAGGCGCAGGATGGCGGATCGCGCGAGAGGCGCGTCCTCGCTCGGCAGGACTTCGATGGCCAGGTCGCACTCGCTGTCGTAGCCGAGGGAGCGGTTGTTGAGGTTGGTCGACCCGATGCGCACCAGGCGATCGTCGAAGATGCCCACCTTGGAATGGACGAGGATCGGGCGTCCCTCCGCCGTATGCGGCGCCAGGATGCGGAGGCGATCGAAGCGATCCGCCGCCCGAAGCTTGCGGATGAGTCCCCGTCGGGCGCTGTCCATGGTCAGCCGGTCGAAGGCATTCGGGCTGCGCTCGGCCACCACGATGATGATCTCAGGTCCCTCGGCCTCGCCGAGGCGCGCCATCAGCGCGGCGCCGATCAGGGGCGACGTCAGGTACTGGTTCTCCAGGTAGATGACGTGGGCGGCGCCCCGGATCGCGGTGGCGTACAACGCGGCGTTCTCGTGCAGGGCCGCGCGCTTCGGGCCGGCGGGCCGGGTGCGCGACAGGGCGACCGACGTGGCGTGGAGGAGCGGGGTCACGGAGGCCGGCCAGGGCGTCCCGTCCCGTGCGGGCGGGGGAGGCAGACGCTCGCCGGTGGCCTCGTGCCAGCGTTGGCGCGCGAGGTCACCCAGGGCCGCCGCCGCCGGGCCCTCGACCGCCATCATGATGTCGTGTCGCGGCGGATAGGTTTCGCCGCTGGGAAGGCGCCGGCGGGGGTCGCCATCCCGATGGGCCGGCGTATCCCAGCGATTGGCCTCGAAGTCGCCCCCGCCGCAGAAGGCCACCGCGTCGTCGACGACGAGGATCTTCTGGTGCTGGCAGGCGCCGAAGGGCAGCGTCGCATCGACCCGGTAGCCGATGCCGGGACCCAGCAGGGTGCGCACCGCCTCCGGTGTCAGGTCCCGTCCGGCCGAGAGCGGCCAGGGCATGTCCCAGATCAGGATGTGGATCGCGAGGTCCGGCCGGCAGGCGCGCAGACGGTGGAGCAGGTCCACCAGGGTTTCCCCCTCCGGGGCGTGGCTGCCGTCAGGCGCGAGGCGCAGGCGCGGGTCGAAGCTCCAGCCGATCAGCAGGATGGCGTGGCGCGCCTCCAGCATGGCGCTGCGGGCGGCCGCGAAGTAGGCGGCGCCGTCATGGAGGACGGCGAGCCGATCGGCCTGCTCGATGCGCCAGCAGGTCTGGCCCGGCCGAAGCCAGCGCGCCTCGGACCGGGGCGGAGCCGGTGCGCCCGGATCGGCGGCCCGGGACGAACGGGACGCCGGATGCAGCCCGCGCGCGGCGAGCTTCGCCTGCACGCGGCGGCGCGTCACCGCGACGGCCCCGAAGGTCGCCACCAGGCCGAGCCCCAGCGGGATCCAGTGGGCGGCCGAGTCGGCCGCCGTGCGGCCGATCACGCCGAGATAGACGCAGAGGATCGTCCCCGGGATCATGCCGAGGAGGGTCGAGACGAAGAAGTCCCGCACACGGACCCGCGTCAGGCCGAGAATGTAGTTCTGCACGTTGAAGGGCACGAAGGGACTGACCCGCATCAGGGTCAGCAATTGCCATCCGCCGTCGCCCACCGCCTCCATCGTGGCGACCATCGTGGGACGTCGGGCGATGACGCGCTCGACGCGTCGTCTCAGGACGAAGCGCGCCGCGAGGAAGGCCAGGACGGAACCGACGGTCGCCGCCCCGAGGACGATCGGGAGCGACCACCACCCGAAGGCGAGCGCTCCGGCGATCGTCAGCGGGGTGCCCGGGATCACCAGCAGCGTGGCCAGGACGAAGAGGGCCGCGAAGGCGACGGGGCCGAGGGGCCCGAGACTCGCCGCCCAGGCGCCGAAGGCCTGGAGCCAGTCCTGAACCGGCAGTAGGAACCAGACCGCGGCCGTTGCCGCGAGACCGAGCAGGATGAGAAGCCAGGAACGCATACCGATTGATGTCAAACGGCCGCGCTTGCGTCACGCCGAAAAGCGATGGACGACCCGTTTCGTTGCGTTCGTCTCACGGTGTCTGTCGCTCCACTGCCTGTGCCGCCGCGAAACACGGCACGAACACACAGCACGAACACACAGAATGCATCGCGCGCCGAAGCGTTGCGCTGCAGCATCGACCTTTGCACCGTCGCGGCGCATCCGCTATCGCTCGCGCGCCGGCCCGAACCGGGGCTGCCGGGACGACGAGGCCGCACGCCGCGCTCCCGGCCATGACGCGCGACAACCCAGGATTCCGAACCATTTCCCAGGACGCTGAGATCACCTTTCGCGGCCGCGGGCGCGGCCTCCTCCGCGAGGCGGGCCTCCGGCTCGATGTCTGCCCGCTCTGCTCCCAGGCGAACACCCCGCGCATGGCAGAGGCCGGGCGATGCGCCTGGTGCGCCTACGTTCCGTCCCTCGACGACGTGGAGCCGGTGCGCGCCGAGGACCCGTCCCACGCCGCCGGATAGCGTCGGCAACCGGTCCGCTGCTTAGGACCCGAGGCGCGGGGTCTCATTCCTCCTCGACCAGGCGCCGATAGGCCGCCTCGGCGATGCCGTAGCTCCGTCCCGCGGCTTCCTGCAGCCGTTCCCGGTTCCGGATCGTGATCCGTCCGCGCCGGGCCCAGATATAGCCGGAGCCTTCCAGGTTCTGCACCGCCAGCGTCACGCCGGAGCGCTGAACCCCCAGCATCACCGCCAGGATTTCGTGGGTGAGGACGAGGTCGTCGCCCTCGACGCGGTCGTGACACATCAGGAGCCAGCGGGCGAGCCGGGTCTCGATGCCGAAGTTGGCGTTCACGAAGGCGGTCTGGCGCGCCTGGAACAGCTCCGCCTGGATGAAGCGCAGCATCTGCCGGCGCAGCGTGGCGCTGCGCTCCATCGCGGCCTCGAGGGCATCCCGATCGATGACGAGGGCGACCCCCGCGATCTGGACGACATGCTCGTAGGGCGAATGGGTCGACCCGAGAATGACGCTGGCGGCGTCCACGAAACCCTCCGGACCGATCATTCCGACCTCGATCCGGGTCGTGCCGACCTGCAGGATGACCGAGACGAGGCCGGCCTCGACGAAGTAGGTCTGTGCGAGATCCGCCCCGGCCTGAACCAGAACTTGCCGGGCTGCCAGGTCCAGGCGTCGCAGATGCGGTTGAAGCAACGCCAAATCGTCGGACGATAGGGTCCGCAGCAAACGGTTACGCGGCAAGACTTGCATTCGCTGAGGTCAGACCTTGTTCTCTCGGGTCAGAGAACCAAGCCTCTCCCGCCCTGGCGCGGCCATAGCGAAGGTTGAGCACTAGATCAATCAAAGATGGCAGATCATCCTGCGAGCATCTAAACGCATCAGTAGTGGGTTCATAAACATAGGTTAAAGGTTTGAAATCATACAAATGCGGCTCGGGTGCTTACAACTGCTGAAGCGGCAGGATAAAAAATGCAAAGCCCTGCGGCCTGACCTCCGCAGTGCGCGGTAGGAGAGCAGCATGACATCGTCGGATCGGCGAGCCGACGGGGATCGCGGGGCAGGCACGCGGGGTCGACGGCGCAGTCTCGACCCGGAACGGCAGCGGAGTGGGTCGGCTCGCGCGGCCGAGGCCGGCCGTCCGGCTCTCCGGCGCGTGCCCGCACCCACGGATCGGGATTTCTGGCCGCGCCGCTCACCGATGTGTCCCCGACTCCGCGTGATGTGAGGGTCGATCGGTGCACCGCTGGTCGCGATCTCACGCGATCCGAAGATTGTTGCCAGGATTACGGACATCGTCTTGTCATCTCATTCCTCGATCCCCCTCGCCGATTCCTCGAACCCGCTGGTGCGAAAGCTGGAGGGTTTCGGACCTCTCACCGAGGAGGAGCGGGCGGTGCTCCGGCGCATCAGCGCCAACGGTCACGTCATCGGGCCACGCGTCGACCTGATCCGCGAGGGCGATGCCCCGGACGGCGTGATCCTGATCATGGAGGGCATCGCCTGCCGGCAGAAGCACCGCGCGAACGGGGCGCGCCAGATCACCGCCTACCTGGTTCCCGGTGACGCCTGCGACCTCGACGTGGCGCTGCTCACGCAGATGGACCACACCATCACCACCCTGTCGGCCTGCCGCGTGGTGCGGATTCCCATCGACATCGTCAAACGGATCATGGACGAGCACCCGGCGATCGCCCGCTCCCTGCGCATGGGCACGCTGGTGGACGAGGCCACCCTGCGCGAATGGCTCGTCAACGTCGGCTGTCGCTCGGCCATCGAGCGGATCGCCCACCTGTTCTGCGAATTGCTCGTCCGCCTGCAGGTGGTCGGCTTCGCGAGCGAAAATTCCTACGAGTTCCCGGTCACCCAGCTCGATCTCGCCGACACCGTCGGCCTCTCGAATGTGCACGTGAACCGGTCGCTCCAGGAACTCCGGCGCCAAGGTGTGATTGAACTGAAGGGCAGGACGCTGAAGATCCTGGATCGTCAGCGCCTGAAATCGATAGCGGAATTCAACTCGAAATACCTGCACCTGGGAACGCGGGCCGCGGCATGACCATGAAACTCCAGCCCGTTCAGATCGCGACGGGCAGCAATGACCGCGAGAGCCGGCTGGTTTTCGAGGATGGGATGCTCGTCGCCGTGCTCGTCCAACTCTCCAGCGAGCATGATTCCGAGGCGGGACATTGGTTTCTGGAAGCGGGCTTCGGGCGCGTCGAGAATGTGCACGCGCCGATCTTCGCGGATCTCGACGAGGCGCAGGCCTGGATCGGCCGGCAATTGTCGGAGCCCCGGTCCTTCGGCTGAGACATCGCGCGCCTTTTCGCGTTCTCGACCACACGTCGTTGATCCTCGCGTCGAAAACAGCCCTCGGCCGAGGCGAACCCCTGCCACGTTGATGTGTGTGAATGTGCCGGCTGCAACCGTCGGACATGCTCGACCCGTCGCGCCGTCTTCGGATCGACCGGGTCTCGCCGATACCTTGCCCCCCGATCGTATCGGCGAGACGACTTGATCGTCGAGGTACAGCGAGCGATGAAGTCGGTCGCGTCATCTTTGGATGGCTGTCGATGTTCTGCGATGCTCAGTTGCTGCGCAGTTCTAATCTCTGGATCTGACCAGATCACGGCAGCCTAGTGTCGTATGAGCGCCCCTGGCATGCGCTATGATTTTCACATTTGAAAGTCGGCGGCGCGAAAACCTATAATTTACTTTCGCGTCTCTATACTCGCGGCGCTGGCGCACCCCGGATGCGCACCGGAGCGGCGACGTGATGCAGGCAGTCCAGGTTCGCGCGAGACCGGAGACGACCCCCGGCCCGGCTGAGTCCGCGCTCGGGCCGGCACCCTATCTCGATGTGGTACGCCAGGGCTTTCTCGTCTTCGAGCGGAGCCGGCTGGTCCTCTGCACCGGGCCGGCGCGGGACGTGGTGGGCGGGTTCGGCCTGCCTGAACGTCCGAGCCTTCGTCAGGCCCTGCACACCCTCTGCCGCCTCCTGCCCCTCCGCCGGGATGCCCTGTTCGCCCAGGTCCGGTGCGCCCTGGACCGCTGCGAGGGCCTCGCCTTCGAGATCCTGCACGCCGGGCTGACGCTCGAGGTCGGCATCCAGCCCTTCGGCTGCTCCCGCGGGACCTGCCGGGGCTGGACCGTCACCCTCGAGGACGTCACCCTGCGCCGCGCCGCCGAGAGCGCGGCCAGCGAACGGGCGCGCCTCGACCCCCTGACCGGCCTGCCGAACCGCCTGCACCTGCGCGAACGCCTGGAGGATGCCCTCGTCGAGGTGGAGACCTCCGACGGCGCCTGCGCGGTGCTCCTTGTGGACCTCGACCGGTTCAAGCCCGTCAATGACACGCTGGGTCACGCGATCGGCGATGCCCTTCTGGCCAAGGTCGCCGAGCGCCTCAGCGCCACGCTCCGTCCCTGCGATACCGTCGCGCGCATCGGCGGAGACGAGTTCGTCGTGGTCCAGCGCGGCGTAACGGACCTCGAGGAGACCCGGGTCCTGGCGCGCCGCATCGTCGACCTGATCGGCCGCACCTACATGATCGAGGGGCAGTTGCTCACCATCGGCGCCAGCGTCGGCGTCGCGGTGGCGCCGCGCGATGGCACCGACGCGGATCGCCTGCTGAAATGCGCCGACCTCGCCCTCTACCGGGCGAAGCTCGAGGGGCGCGGGGCATTCCGCTTCTTCGAGGCCGAGATGGACGCCCGCATGCAGGCGCGCCGTCGCCTCGAACTGGACATCCGCCAAGCCCTCGGCCGGCGCGAATTCTCCCTCCACTATCAGCCGCAGCTGAACCTCGAGAACGACCGCGTCACCGGGTGCGAGGCGCTGCTGCGCTGGAATCATCCCGAGCGCGGCATGGTCCCCCCGGGCGAATTCATCTCGCTCGCCGAGGAGATCGGATTGATCGTCCCGATCGGCGAATGGGTCATCCGCCAGGCCTGCCGCGATGCCGCGACCTGGCCCTCGGCGATCAACGTCGCGGTGAACGTGTCGCCCGCGCAGTTCAAGGGCGATCGCCTCGTCGAGGTCATCGTCTCCGCGCTGGCGAGCTCCGGGCTCGCCGCGAGCCGCCTGGAGATCGAGATCACCGAGGGCGTGCTGCTTCAGGAAAACGAGCGCACCCTGCGGACCCTGCACCGGCTGCGCGCCCTCGGCATCCGCGTCTCCATGGACGATTTCGGGACCGGGTACTCCTCGCTGAGCTACCTGCGCTCGTTCCCCTTCGACAAGATCAAGATCGATCGTTCCTTCGTGGCCGACATCACCCAGAAGCCGGACGGAGACGCGGTGATCCGTGCGATCGCGGGTCTCGGGCGCAGCCTCGGCATGACCACGGTGGCCGAGGGCGTCGAGACCGAGGACCAGATGCGCCGCATCCGCGCCGAGGGCTGCACCGACGTCCAGGGCTACCTCGTGAGCCGGCCGATCCCGGCCCAGGCGCTGCTGGCCCTTTTTAACGACCTCGGCCCACACGGCCTCGCCCAGGCGTGAGGCAGCCGCCCCCGACCGTGTCCAGCTTTTCCGGAGATCGGATATGAGCGACCTCTATCGTCTCGTCTATGCCAGCAAGAACCTTCTGAAGGTCCCCGACGCGGAGGCGAGCAGCGCCGTCGCGCAGATCCTCGCGACTTCGCAGCGGAACAACGCCGAGGTCGGCGTCACCGGCGCGCTGATGTTCAACGGCGGTGCCTTCGCGCAGGTGCTCGAAGGCCCGCGCCAGGGGGTGGAGCGCACCTTCGAGCGGATCCAGCGCGATCAGCGGCACGGCGACGTCACGGTGCTCGAATGCGGGCCGACCGAGGCGCGGGGCTTCACGAACTGGTCCATGGCCTTCGTCGGTCAGGCGGAGGCCGGACAGACGCTGTGGAACGATCTCGCCCGGGAGAGCGGCTTCGACCTGTCCCGGCTCGACGGCGACGCCGTGTTCCGGATGCTCCACGGTCTGGTGATCGAGGAGGAGGGCGTTCCCGGCACCGCGTCGATCGCCACGATGCCGACCGTCGCGGGCACCAGCGACGCGGATGCGCCCGTGCCGAGATCCGACATGACCGGTCTCGACGTCGACCGCATCCGTGCCGAGGTGGCGGATCTGCGTCCGGCAAACCCGACGGTTCCGGCGTCCCCGGTCATGCCGGCAACCGCGTCCGCTTCGACGGGCGAGCCTGCGGGCCAGCCGGCCGCGTCCGATCACGCCGCGCTGGCGGTGCTGCGGGAGGCGCTGGCCCAGGAGCGGCGCCGGACCACGGCGTTGCGTGAGGAGCTCGACGATCTGCGCATCGCGCAGGCCCAAGACCGCGCCGCGGTCGTGGCTGTCCGTCAGGAGCTCGACCTCTGGGTGGAACGGGCCCGCTGCCTCGCCTCCGCCCTGTGCCGCGAGGCCGAGGCGGTTCGCGGGACGGCCGACGCACCCGCGGTCGGTGCCTCCGTCCGCGCTGCCTGACGCCGCCGGCCGTTCGCTTCCCGGTCGCGGTCTTCCGCCGCGAGGCCTCGTCTCGGGCAGGCTTCGAGCAAGATCAGACGCGGCGAGGCGCTTTGTCTGCCCTGCCGCGCAGACGCGCGATCAGCGCGCGCCACCAGCCGCCGAAGGTCCGCTCGGACGACAGCCGCCGTCGCGCAGACCCGCGCGGAGGCCGGCAGGCGTGCAGGGAAGGGCTCATGCGGGGATCGGCGCGATACATCGAATGGGCTGCGAGCGAGTGTGATCACACGGGTGAACGGGTCGTCGCGGGGTCGGGTCGCCGAGCAGCGGCAGCCTCAGCCCCGGAGTGCAAGGACCAGCAGGATGACGGTGGCGACCGCCGGAACGGCGCACAGGAGCACGTCGATGATCAGGCGCGGTTGCGGCTGATCCGACCGACTGGGGGAACGGCTCGTGATGCGGGACATCAGTTCGCCCGCGGGAACGCGAAGGCCGCCGCCATCCGGCGTGGTGAGGCGAGGCGGGTGGCGCTGACCCGCGGCGTGTCCACTGCCAGCGTTGTGCCCTGCGCCGCCGGGAGCGACCGCTGTCCGGTCGAGATCAAGACGACGACGGCCAGCGCGGCAACCGAGAGGACGCTGACACCGCGACCGAAGATGGCGAACGACCGGGCTGACCGTCCCGTCGCGCCTCCGGACGTGTCCGCACGAAGCGGCGGTAGAGCGTCCGTCGGGTGGAAGGGCGTCAGCGCGGCCATGGCGGCACTCCGGGTCGAAATCACTCCCATCCTCGTATGTGGGTAAATTTCCCACGTCAATCGAACTGGGTTCGGAACAGGTGTCCGAACGCACGCCGTGGGATTGTCTCCCACGGCGCGGTGCTTATGCTGGAGCCATGGCCGATCCGACCGAGACCCTTTCCGAGGGAGCGAACCTGCACGCCCCCGTCGCGCGTCTGCTTCGGCCGCTCGTGCGCCTCTTCGTGGCACGCGGCATCACCTTTCCGGCGCTGACCACGCTCCTGCGCGAACTCTACGTGAACGTCGCCGAGTACGACTTTGCGCTGCCGGGCAAGGAGCAGACGGACAGCCGGGTCAGCCTGCTGACCGGGATTCACCGCAAGGAGGTCAGTCGCCTGCGCGGCGCCGGTGCCCCCGTCAGCGCCGTGCCGTCCTCCGTGTCGCGGACCAGCCGGATCATCGCGCGCTGGCTCGCCGATCCCGCCTTCACCGACGCGGACGGCCAACCCCGCCCCCTCACGCGGGCGGGCGACGGGACCGGCGCGTCCTTCGAGGAACTCGTCGCGGCCGTGACCCGGGATCTGCGCCCGCGCGCCGTCCTCGATGAGTGGCTCGACCGCGGACTCGTGGTCGCCGATGCCGACGGCCACATCGTCCTCGCGGAAGCGGCCTACGTGCCGAAGGGGGGCGGGGAGTCCCAGCTCTATTACTTCGGTCGCAATCTGCACGACCACATCGCCGCGAGCGTCGCCAACATCACCGCGCCGACCCCGCGCTTTCTCGAACGGGCGGTCCATTACGACGGCCTGTCCAAGGAACTGGCCGATCGCCTCGAGGCCCGTGCGCGCGAGATCGCCATGGAGGCGCTGCAGCAGGCCAACCGCGAGGCCCACGCAGCCTGTGAGACCGATGTCGGCGGCACCCATCGCTGGAATTTCGGCGTCTACGTCTATGGCGAGGATGCGCCGTCCGCGGCGGCGAAGGCGTGAGGCCCGCCTCCATGCGTGCACCGAACCGTCGCGACGCTCTGCGCCTGCTCGCCGCGGCGCCTCTCGCGCTGGCCGCCCGCGCCGACCCGGTCCCGCCGATCCGCGATCAGGGCATCGGCGGGACCGGCGCGCGCCCCAGCCACCCGCCGGGTGACGGTTCGGAACCGGAGGGCGACCGTGGCCTGGGCGGCACCGGGGTGATCGGGACGATCCGCAAGTTCGGATCGATCATCGTCAACGACCTGCGCATCACCTACCCGCCGGACGTCCAGGTGCGGATCGACGGCCGGCCGGCGGCAGCGGGCGACCTGCGCATCGGGCACGTGGTGCGCGTCGTTGCCCTCGAGAGCGGCGGCACCCTCGCCACACGGCGTATCGACGTGACGAGCGAGGTGGTCGGACCGGTGGAGGCCGTCCGGAAGGGGGGGCTGACCGTCCTCGGGCAACGGGTCGCCCTCCCGGCGACCCAGCGGGATGGCTGGACCCTCGGCGAACGCGTCGCGGTGAGCGGTCTGCGCCGCCCCGATGGCGTCGTCGTCGCCAGTCTGGTGGAGCGGCGGTCCGAAGGACCGGGTCGGGTGGCCGGTCCGGTCCGCCGGGGGCCGGAGGGCAGCCTGATGATCGGGGATCTCCGCCTCGTCGGTGTCGATGCCGAACACGTCGGGCGTCGCGCCATCGTCACGGGTGACCCAACGGGGTCGAGTCTGGCGGTGACCGGCATCGAGCCGTCGCGCGCGCTCTTCGTCCCAGGCCTGCGCCGCGTCTGGATCGAAGCCTATGTCGGCCGCAATGCTCGCGGTCTCCAGATCGGGTCCGGCCTCGCGATCACCGGTCGGCCCGAGGCGGGAGTGCCGCGCCGCGGCAGCGTGCGCGCGGTTGTCATTGCCGAGCCGGCCCGAGACGGCCGCCTCAACGTCGAGAGCCTGCGCATCGACCGGCGCGGCACCGAGCGCCCCAGCCCACGGACGGCCCCCGATCGCGGATCGCCCCCAAGGTCAGAGGGTCGTGGCGTCGACGGGCGAGGCCTTGAAGGTCGGGGCATCGATGGACGCGGGCTCGACGGAGGCAGGCTCGACGGACGCTTGCCCGGGAGCCACCCGGGGAGCGGACCACGCCTCGACATCGATACGCGCTCGCCCCTGGGCGGCGAGCACGGACGGCCCGGGGGTGGTTTCGGGGGCGGACCGGGCGGCTTCGAGCGCCCCGGCGGGTTCGGGCGCGGTCCGGGGGGAGGACTCGGGCCTGGAGGCGGACTCGGGGCCCCGGAGGGGCCGGGTGGCTTCGGCGGTGGCCCCGGGCGGGGTCCGGCCGGACGCTGAATCGCCTCGGTCCCGGTACGCTGCGCGCGGCGTGCTCTCAGACGGCCGGGACGCCGAGGGCGATCCCGAGCCGGGCCCGGCATCGGGTCAGGCTCTGAAAGGCGCGGCCCGAGTCGCGGGCCAGGCGGATCAGGGCGGGGATCTGGTCGGGCTGCCGTGCGATCGCGGTGAGCACCGCGCGGATGTCGGGCTCACCGTCGGGCTTCAGCGCCTGGGCGGCGAAGGCCGGGATCGCGCGGTCGGCAGGATCGCAGACGATGCGCAGGGCCGCGAAGGGCAGCCCATGCTCCGCGGCATAGGCCGCCGCCACATGGGATTCCATGTCGACCCCGGCGCTGCCGGTCGCGCTGCGCAGGGCCGCCTTGGCGGGCACGTCGATGACGGCGGCATCGACGCCGGCCAGCACGGCTTCGCGAACGGTCGAGCCGGATCCCGCGAGCGCACGCATCCAGGCCGCGGTGATGGCGGGATCGGCCGGATAGCTTCGTGTCGGCGTGACGATGGCGGTTGCGACCAGCACGTCGCCCGGCTGGAGAGCGGGGTCGAGACCGCCGGCGATGCCGATACTGACGACGGCGCGGCAGCCCGGCTCGGGCCGTGCGGCCAGGAGGGCGCGAAGACGTTCCGGATTGCCGCCGGCCCCAATTGCTTGGACGCCGGTGCCGGAGGCGAGCCGCGCCTCCTTCGCGAGGCCGGTCACGGCCAGGACCGGGAGGGTGCCGGGCGCGGTCATCGCACGCATGCCGTTGCTCGATCGACCACGAACCGGAGCCTTCGCATCACAGCCCTGTGCCCCACATCCCATCGACTCACATGCCGAAGGCGATCTTCCGGGTGTTGCTGCGCTGGAGGTTGCGGTAACGCGCCATGGCCCACAGGGGGAAGAACTTCGGGTAGCCGTGGTACCGCAGGTAGAACACCCGCGGGAAGCCGGTCGCGGTGTAGCGCTCCTCGGACCAGAAGCCGTCGGCGCCCTGGGTGCGGGTCAGGTAGTTGATGCCGCGGGTCACCGCCGGATCGTCGGCCTCGCCGGCCGCCATCAGGGCCAGCAGCGACCAGGCCGTCTGCGAGGCGGTGGAGTAGCCGGGCTCGAAGGCCGGGTCGATCTTGTAGGACGAGGCGTCCTCGCCCCAGCCGCCATCGGGGTTCTGGATGCGGATCAGCCAAGCGACAGCCTTGCGGATCTCGGGGGAGGCCGGATCGACGCCGGCGGCGTTCAGGGCGCACAGCACCGACCAGGTGCCGTAGATGAAGTTCATGCCCCAGCGGCCGTACCACGAGCCGTCCTCCTCCTGGTCGTTCAGGAGGTAGGTGACGCCGCGGTCGAGGGCCTTCGAGCTCTCCCGGGTCTCCCCGAGTTGCGCCAGCATCGAGACCACGCGGGCCGTGACGTCGGCCGTGGGCGGGTCGAGCAGCGCGCCATGGTCGGAGAACGGGATGTGGTTCAGGTAATGGTGGTTGTTGTCGGCGTCGAAGGCCGCCCAGCCGCCGTCGCTCGACTGCAGCCCCTCGACCCACTCGCGGGCCCGGGCGATGGAGGCGCCGTAATCCGGCACATCGGCCACGAGGCCGTGCTGGCGCGAGGCCCGATCCATCGCCATCACCACCACGGCGGTGTCGTCGAGGTCGGGGAAGTGCGGGTTGGCGTACTGGAAGGCCCAGCCGCCGGGGCGCACGTTCGGGCGGCCCGCGGCCCAGTCGCCCTTGATGTCGAGGACCTGGAGGGGCTTCAGCCAGTCGAGGCCGCGCCGGGCCTGGTGCTCCGCCTCCGGGCCGCCCGCCTCGAGGAGGGCGTGGCCGGCCAGCGCCGTGTCCCAGACCGGGGACAGGCAGGGCTGCACGTAGGCCTCGTGCTCCTTGACGACCACGAGCTTCTCGATCGCCTCGCAGGCGATCCGCACCTGGGGATGGTCGGCCGGGTAGCCGAGCACGTCGTACATCAGCACGGTGTTGACCATGGCGGGGAAAATCGCCCCGAGGCCGTCGTCGCCGTTGAGGCGCTCGCTGACCCAGGCCACGGCCTTGTCCATGGCACGCGCCCGCCGCGTCTTCGGGAAATAATCCTGCGTGACCTGCAAGATGCGGTCGATGGCGCCGAAGATCGGCGTCCAGGGCCAGGTCGCGTGGGGGCTGCCGGGCCAGGTGCGCACGGTTTGCGGCGGCGCCACGAACAGCTCGGGGATGCCGATGCCGCGGGGATTGCGGGCGAGCGGCTTCTTGGCCTGGATCACCAGCATCGGCACGATCACGCAGCGTGCCCAGTAGGAAACCTTGTCGAGGTGGAACGGAAACCACCTCGGCAGGTGCATGATCTCGACCGGCATCACCGGCACCGCGCGCCACGGGACCTCGCCGAAGAGGGCCAGGAGGAAGCGGGTGAAGACGTTCGAGTTGGCGGCGCCGCCGCGGGACAGGATCGCCTCGCGCGCCCGGCGCATATGCGGGGCTTCGATCGAATCGCCGCTCATCTTGAGGGCGAAGTAGGCCTTCACGCTGGCGCTCATGTCGAACGGGCCGTCGTGGACCAGGGCCCAGCCGCCGTGCTTGCCCTGCGTGCGGCGCAGGTAGTTGCCGATCTTGGTCTCGAGTTCGGGCGCGATCTCGGTGGCGCGGAACTGGTGGAACATGATGTATTCGGACGGGATCGTCGCGTCGGCCTCGAGCTCGAAGCACAGGTGCCCGTCGTCATGCGACAGCGCCGTCAGCGCCTGGGTCGCGCGCACGACTCCCCGCTCGACGTCCTCGAGTGAGATCTCCTGAGTCTTGGGGCGCTGCAGCGCCTCGACCTTCCTGAATGCGTCCCGCATCGTCCTCGCCTCACCGGCCGCGCAGGCGGCCGCCTTATCTCACGCCGCGCCGCGCGCTCGTGCCTGTCCGCACGTGCCGGTCCTCCGGGCGAGGGCCGATGCGGCGGTCGTTCCTGAACGGATGGCTCCCTCGATCGTCGATGGCAGACCGGTCGCGGTCCAATCCCCTGCCAGGACGAGATTCTCGTGGGCCGTCACGGCGCCGGAGCGTCGTGCGGCCTCGGCCGGCGTTGCCGCGAAGGTCGCCCGCTTCTCCTTGACGATCTGCCAGCTGGGCAGTTCGGGCGCAAGTCCGGTCAAAGTCACGATCTCGGACCAGATCTGACGTCCCAAATCTTCGCGTGGCACATCCAAGAGCCGATCGGCCCCGCTGATGGTCACGGATAGACGATCCGGATAGGCAAATAGCCACTCCGTCATTCCGTTCACCACGCCGAGCAGTAACGGCGATCCCGGCGGCGGAACCACAGCAAAATGCGCGTTGACGATGGAGCGGTGGCTCTGCGGTGCCGGCAGGCCCGGCAGCAGGTCGCAGGCGACCCAGGGCGGCAGGGCGAGCACCACCGCATCCTCGGCGGCGAGCGTGATGGTCTCGTCGCTGAAGACGAGGCCGGCGATCCGGCCCTCGCCGAAGCTGAGGCTGCGCAGCCGGTGACCCAGGCGAAGGTCCGCCCCGCGCCGGGTGAGATAGTCGACCGCCGGATCGACGAAGGCCGCCGAGAGGCCGCCGACGGCGACGAGGGGCCGGCAGGCCTTGCCGCCGGCGCCGAGGGTCTCGCGCAGGATCGTCGCCGCGAGGCCCGTGTCGCTCTCCTTCGGATCGGTGTTGAGGGCGGCCAGCAGCACCGGGTGCCACAGGCGGTCGTAGAGCGTGCCCTCGCAGGCCATGCTCTCGCCGATGGTGCCGCCCTGGCCGGGGCCCTTGCCGGCCGCCGCCTTGAGGATGCCCAGGGGCGCGAGGTAGTCGCGCGCCGCCGTGCCGGGCACCCGGCGGGAAGCCTGCAGGACCCACCACGGCACGCGGCCCGCATTGGGGCGCAGGGTCCAGCGCTCGCCGGTCTTGAGGTCGGCGAAGGGGAACGCGGCCTCGGCCGGACCGGACAGGGCGCTCTCCGGCGCACCGATGGTGCGCATGAAGCCGAGCGCCGAGGTGTTCCCCGACAGGAGCAGGTGGTTGCCGTTGTCGATGGTCAGTCCGAGCGTCGGATCGTAATACGAGCGGCAGCGGCCGCCGGGCTGCTTGGCCGCCTCGTGCACGACGACGCGCGCGCCGCGCTCCACCAGCGAGACGGCGGCGGACAGGCCGGCGAGGCCGGCGCCGATGACGTGAACCGTTCCGGCCATCAGACGATCCCGTGTCGCAGGACGACGCCCAGCAGGGCGAGCTTGCCCGGCTTGACGCGGGCGCGGGGCTTCTCCCAGCCGCGGGTCAGCACGGCGTCGAGGTAGAGCCGATAGGCCGCCGCCATGAGGCGCGGTGCCTTGGTCACCTTGCGCGGGCACCGGGCGATGATGTCCCAGGTCGCGCGGTAATGCGCCTCGGCCTCACGGGCGACGGCGATGCAGACCTCGCCGATCCGCGGATGGTCGATGGCGGTTTGCGGCGTCGGTGCGGTCAGGCCGATCGCGGCCAATTTCTCCCGCGGCAGGTAGAGGCGGTTCCGCTCGGCATCCTCGTCGATGTCGCGCAGGATGTTGGTGAGCTGAAGCGCGCGGCCCTCGTGGTAGGCGAGGGCGATGCCTTCCTGCTCGGCAACCCCGAAGATCCGCACCGACAGGCGGCCGACCGCGCTGGCGACCCGGTCGCAATAGAGGTCGAGGGTGGCCTCGTCGGGTGCGACGATGTCCTCGAAGGCATCCATCGCCATCCCGTCAATCACCGCCTGGAAATCCTCGCGCAGCAGGCCGTAGCGGCGGATCGGCACGACGAGGTCCTGCACGCGCGGCGCGGGACGGCCCGCATAGAGATCGTCGATGTCGGTGCGCCAGCGGTCGAGTTCCGCGGCCCGCACGGGGGCCGGGCCACCGTCATCGGCCACGTCGTCGACGGCGCGGCAGAACGCGTAGACCGCGTACATGGCCGCGCGCCGGTCGGGCGGCAGCAGCCGCATCGCCGTGTAGAAGGACGAGGATTTCGCCGGCAGCGCGTCGGCTGCCGGTGCGGTGGGGTCGGTGGCGGGAGACAGGGTCGCGCTCATGGCCGGCTCCCCTGAGCCACCTTCGGGGTCGCGACTTTCGCGGCCTGGGACCGCAGCGTACGGCCACGCAGGGGCCGCCGGGCGAGGGTCGCGGCGATGCCGCCGAGGGCGGTCAGGGCGAAGGCGGCCTTGCCGTGGTGCACCTTCTCGCTCAGCGGGTCGCGCTCCATCAGGCCTTTGCACAACACGACGGCGAGGCGGTGGATGGCGGCGATCTCCAGGCTGAGGCGCAGGTCCGCGATGAGGTCGGGCAGGACCGCCCCCTCGTCGAGAAGCCCCATGGTGCGCTCGGCCAGCTCGGCGATCGCGCCGCGCAGGGCCGGCGAGGCCTTGTCGGCTCCGAGTTCGGAGATCGCGGCACCGTGCCCGTCGAGGGTGTCCTGCGGGATGTAGACCCGGTCGATCGCCCGGTAGTCCTTTCCGCAATCCTGCAGGTGGTTGATGATCTGCAGGGCTGCGCAGATCGCGTCCGAGGGCCCCCAGACCACGCTGCGGTCCTCGCCATGCACGTCGAGGACGTAGCGGCCCACCGGCATCGCCGAGAGGCGGCAATAGGCGATCAGCTCGTCCCAGTCGGCGTAGCGGCTCTTGCGCGCATCGAGGCGGAAGGCGTCGAGAAGTTCGAGGGCATGCGTCGGCGCGAGGCCGCGGGCGGCGAGCTCGCGGCGCAGGGGCTCGGCCGCGGAATCCGTTGGGCGACTGCCGGTCAGGTCGTCGGCCAGGGCGTCGAGGAGCGCGATCTTCCGCTCCGGCGACAGGCCGGTATGGTCGGCCACGTCGTCGCCGGCCCGGACGAAGTCGTAGAACGCCAGGATCGCGCCACGATGCTTCGGGTGGATCAGGTGGGATGCGACGGGAAAGTTCTCGTCGCGATAGCCCTTGCCGGTGCGTGCCTCCGTGGCCGTCTGGATCGTCGTGCTCATCACAGGCGTCCTTCCTGGCGGAACCAGGCAATCGCGTCGGACAGGCCTTCGCGATAGGGCCGGGCGGTGTAGCCGAGTTCGGCGCGCGCCTTCGCGTCTGAGAAGAACATCCGGTAGCGGGACATCCGGATGCCGTCGATCGTGGCGAAGGGCGCCTTGCCGGTGAATCGGGCGATCTGCTCGGAGACGAAGGCGATCGGGTAGACCACCGCCCGTGGCAGGTTCACCGTCGGTGGCTTGCGGCCGACCAGGCCGGCGATGTCGGCCAGCATCTGCGACAGGAGCACGTTCTCCCCGCCGAGGATGTAGCGCTCGCCGATCCGGCCGTGCCGAAGAGCCAGCAGGTGCCCGGCGGCGACGTCATCCACGTGTGCGAGATTGAGGCCGGTATCGACGAAGGCCGGCATCCGGCCCAGAGCCGCTTCGAGGATGATGCGGCCGGTCGGGGTCGGCTTGACGTCGCGCGGACCGATCGGCGTCGAGGGATTGACGATGACCACGGGCAGGCCGTTGCGCGCGGCCATTTCCTCGACCACGCGCTCGGACACCACCTTGCTGCGCTTGTAGGCGCCGATGGCGGTGGCGGGGGTGAGGGGGCGCGTTTCATCGGCCGGCGTGCCGTCGTCGTGCGGCTTGATGGTGGCGACGCTCGACGTATAGACGACGCGCTCGATGCCGGCCCGGAGAGCCTCTTCCATCAGGATCACGGCGCCGTCGCGGTTGGTCGCCACGATCTCTTCCGGGTCGGGTGCCCAGAGCCGGTAATCGGCCGCGGCGTGAACGAGATAGCGCTGGCCCTGGAGGGCGCGCGCCACGGCGGCGCGGTCGCGCATGTCGCCCTCGACGATCTCGACGTCGGTCCAGGTCAGGTTGGTGCGCGGCGAGGTGGCCCGGACCATGATCCGGACGGGGAAGCCGGCCTTGCGGAAGACGTCGACCAGGGCCGCTCCCAGGAAACCGCTCGCGCCGGTGATGAGAACCGGGCCGGCATCGAACGGGCCGGAGGGGGTCGCCTGTGGCATTTCTCTCGTAAGGGTCTGAGGATCTTATGCGTGCGCGGGGCCCGAAGCGGACTTCGGACCCGAGGATGGCGCGCTTTTGTCATCGAAACCGGTGTCGGACAAGCGCAACGGGGACACACCCGGGTCGCAAAGCCCGGATGCCTCATGCACTTGGATGGCCACTCAGGCGAGGCGCAGGCGCCCCGACTGTCCGGCCTTCCGTTCGGGCAGGGCGGCCCTGACGGTCTGGAGGATGCCGGCGGCGTCGAGGCCGGCCTCGGCGTACATGGCGTCGGGGGTGTTGTGGTCCTGGTAGGTGTCGGGCAGCGTCAGCGTGCGCACCCGGACCCGGCCGGCATCCAGCGCGCCCCGCTCGGCCAGCAGGTGCAGCACCATCGCGCCGAAGCCCCCCACCGAGCCTTCCTCCAGCGTCACCAGGACCTCGTGGCGCGCGGCCAGGTCCAGGATCAGAGCGTCGTCCAGCGGCTTGGCAAAGCGCGCATCCGCCACGCTCACCGCGATGCCCTCCGCCTCCAGCGCATCGGCCGCCTTCAGCGCCTCCGACAGCCGCGTGCCCAGCGACAGCAGCGCCACCCGCGCGCCCTCCGGCGCCCGCACCATCCGGCCCCGGCCGATCGGCAGCGCGACCCCGCGCTCGGGCAGGTCCACGCCCACGCCCTCGCCGCGCGGGTAGCGCAGCGCGATCGGGCCCGTGTCGTGGGCATGCGCCGTGGCCACCATGTGCACCAGCTCGGCCTCGTCGGCGGCGGCCATCACCGTCATGTTCGGCAGGCAGCAGAGATAGGCCAGGTCGAAGGCGCCCGCATGGGTCGCCCCGTCCGCCCCCACCAGCCCGGCCCGGTCCATGCAGAAGCGCACGGGCAGGTTCTGCAGCGCCACGTCGTGCACGACCTGATCGTAGGCCCGCTGCAGGAAGGTCGAGTAGATCGCCACGAACGGCTTGTAGCCTTCCGTCGCCAGCCCGCCCGCGAAGGTCACCGCGTGCTGCTCGGCGATGCCGACGTCGAAGGTGCGCTCCGGATGCGCCTTGCCGAACAGGTCGATGCCCGTGCCCCCCGGCATCGCGGCGGTGATCGCCACCACCTTGTCGTCGGCATCCGCCGCCTTGATCAGGCTCTCGCCGAACACCCGGGTGTAGGCCGGCGCGTTCGGCTTGGCCTTGGCCTGGACGCCCGAGAGCACGTCGAACTTGACCACGCCGTGGTAGCGGTCGGCCGAGGCTTCCGCCGGGGCGTAGCCCTTGCCCTTCTGGGTCACCACATGCAGCAGGATCGGGCCCTGCTCGCTGTCGCGCACGTTCTTGAGCACGGGCAGCAGGTGGTCGAGGTTGTGCCCGTC